>JANWYQ010000115.1 GCA_025055015.1 Caldilineales bacterium | reverse complement strand
CACCTGCAGCGCCACGATCTGGCCCGGCTGCACGCCCAGCGCCCCCAGGTGCTGCGCCAACTGGTTCGCCCGCGCCTCCAGCTCCGCGTACGTCAACACCTGAGTTCCCCCGGTTCCCTCACTTCCTCCGGTTCCCCCTGCTCCCCCTTTCCCTTCCCCTCTCTCCCACACCACCGCTGCTGCGTCCGGCGTGCGCCTGGCCTGGGCCTCGAACAGCGCATGGATGGGCCGGTCAGCGCCCGGAAAGGCGCGCGCCGTGCGGTTCCACGCCACCAACATCTGTTGCGCCTCCGCCTCGGTCAGCAGAGGCAGGGCCCCCATCGGCTGGGTGGGGTTGGCGGCGATGCCCTGCAGCACCTGCCCCATCTGCTCCAGCAACCGGCGCACGGCCTCTTGGCCGAACCGCTCAGCGTCGTAAGAGATGCGCAGGGGAAGCTCCCGGCCGGGCGCGGCGACAAGGGTGATCGGGTAGTTAGTTTGCTCGAAGGAGCGCACGTCCTCGATGGCCAGGTTGCCGGCCCGCAGCTCTCGCAAGGCCGTGTCCACCGGGTAGTTCTCGAAGACCACGATGCTCTCGAACAAGGGCAGGCTGCGGGGCTGGACCTCGCTCCAGCCGTGGATCTGCACCAGGGGGGTGTGCTCGTGCTGCCGTGCCTCCACAGCGAAGTCCTGCAGGCGGCGCAGCCAGCGCACTGCGGGCATGTCGGCAGTTACCTGGGTGCGCACCGGAATGGTGTTGATGAAGAGGCCCACCATGCGCTCGGCGCCCTCTAGCTCCGCCGGCCGGCCGGCCACGGTGAGGCCGAACACCACGTCCTCCTCCCCGCTGTAGCGGCTCAACAGCAGCGCCCAGGCGCCCTGCACCAGGGTACTCAGAGTCAGGCCGTGCTGCCGCGCCAAGGCCTGCAGCCGGGCGGTGACGGACTCGGACAAGACGATGGCCTCCTCGCGACGGGGCCCGGCTGCGCGGCCCGCTTGGGGCCGGCGGTCCAAGGGCAACGGCGTGGGCGCCGTCAGTCCGGCCAGGGCCTGCCGCCAGAACGCCTCGGCGCGCGCTGGGTCCTGGGCCTGCAGCCAAGCGATGAAATCGCCATAGGGGCGCACGGCGGGCAGGGCCAGCGGCGCCCTCTCGCCGTCGGCCTGGCTGAGGTGGCCGTAGAGGGCGAACACCTCCTGAAGCAGCAAGGGCAGCGACCAGCCGTCCATCAGGGCATGGTGGTGGCTCCAGGCGAAGCGATGCACGTCGTCGGCGACCCGGATCAGCGCCATTCGCGCCAGCGGGGCCTTGGAAAGGTCGAAGCCACGGCGCCGGTCCTCGGCCAGGTACGCGTCGAAGCGCGCCTCCTGCTCCGACGCCGGCAGCGCGCGCCAGTCCAGCTTCTCCAGCGGCAGGGGCACGTGGCGCATCACCACCTGCATGGGCCGGTCGGTGCTGCGCCAGACGAACGCGGTGCGCAGAACGGCGTGGCGCTGCATCACTTGGGCCCAGGCCTGCTCAAAGGCAGCCGTGTCCAGCGGGCCGCGCAGGGTACAGGTGAGCTGCTCGAAATAGACGCCCGACTCCGGCTCGCGCAGGCTGTGGAACAGCATGCCCTGCTGCATGGGCGAAAGGGGGTAGATGGCCTCGATGTTGCGCTTGGGTGTGCTCATTGGCTGATCTCGGCTAGAATGGCGTCCAGCTCGTCCTGGGACAGACCGGCCTCTCGGAAGTCCGAGGGGGTGTAGCCGACGGCCTCCGGCTGCAGGCAGTGGACGATGAGGGCCCGCAGGTGCTGCAGGTAGGCATCGGCGAGGCGTTGCACGGTCTCGCCGCGGTGGCGGTTGCGACTGTAGCGCCAGGTGACCTGCAGGCGGCCGTCCACCACCGCAGCGCTAATCTCCAGGAGGTGGCTGCGGTGGTTGGCAGGGCCGCGCTCCGGCGCAACGGGCTCGGGAGCCGGGCGAACGGCAGCCTGCTGACCGGCCACGTCGAACTGCCCCAGGTAGTTGAAGCTGATCTCCGGCGTGGGCAGGCGGCGCAGGGGCTCCACGGCCGGATCCTGGCATAGGTAGCGCAGCAGGCCGAAGCCCAAGCCGCTCTGCGGCACGGCCCGGCGCTGCTCTTTGACGGCCTGCAGCAGGCGGCCGAGGCGGTCGGGCGCAAGGTCGGCTGGGGCGATCCGAAGGTAGAGGGGATACACGCTGGTGAACCACCCCACGGTGCGCGACAGGTCCACGCCGTCCAGGATGTCCTCGCGGCCGTGGCCCTCAAGGGCCACCGGCAGCACCAGAGCCGGCTCAGCGCTGCCGTTGCCGCGGGAGCGCAGGGGGCCAGGCTCCCGATGGCTCCGGCTGTCCCCCAACCACGTGGCCAGGGTTAGAGCCAGCGCGCTCAACAGGAGGTCATTGACGTCGGTGCCGTAGGCCACATGAACGTCCCGCAGCAGCGCTTCGGTGTCAGCAGCGTCCAGGGCAACTCGCACGTCGGCCGCCGAGGCCTCGTTGTTGGGGCCTTCTTGGCGGTCCACGGGGATGGCCACGGCCGGCTGGCCGACCAGGTCGAGCCAGTAGGGCGCCTGGGCCAGCAGCCGGGGCGACTGGGCGTATTGCACTAACCTCCAGGCCCACTGGCGGAAGGAGGTGGTCTTGGCCGGCAGCTGGACGGGACGGCCCTGGCTGAGCTGGCGGTAGGCGGCCAGGAGGTCCTCGGTGAGGATGCGCCACGACACGCTGTCCACCGCCAGGTGATGCGCCACCCACAGCAGGCGGTGAGGCCGCCCCGGCCCCAGGTCCATGTAGACCATGCGGGTGAGCGGGCCGCGCTCGACGTCCAGGGAGGCCTGAGCGGCAGCTACCTGTTCGGCGATGGCTGCAGGTAGGTTGGCGTCGGCCACGTCGGCCAGGGATACGACCTCGAACGGCGTCGGCTCGCCGGGGGGCATCCCCTCGTTCGCCTGCTGCCAGCCGGCCTCAGTGCGGCGGAAGCGCAGGCGCAGCGCGTCGTGGTGGGCCAGGAGCGCGGCCAGGGCGCTGGACAAGTGGTCAGGGTGCAGCGGCTCGGCCGTCGCCAGCAGAAGGGCCTGGTTCCAGTGGCTGGGCTGGGGATAGCCTTGTTCGAAGAACGCATGCTGCGCCGGGGTCAACGGCAGCGGGCCGACGACGAGGCCCTGCTCAGCCTCGACGACGGATGCACGGCCGGCCAGGGCGGCCAGCTGGGCCACGGTGGGCGCCTGGAAGAGCTGCTTGGGCGTGATGTGCAAGCCGGCCCGGCGAGCGCGGGCCACCACCTGGATGGAGAGGATGGAGTCGCCGCCCAGCTCGAAAAAGTTGTCGTGCACGCCCACTCGCTCCACGCCCAGCACCTGGGCCCAGACGTCAGCCAGGATGCGCTCAGCCTCCGTGGTTGGCGCCACGAACTCCGCCTCGCGTCCGCTGCTCAGGCGCTCGGCCTCCTCGGGCGGGGGCAGGGCCTTGCGGTCCACCTTGCGGTTGGGGGTGAGGGGCAGGGCGTCCATGACAACAAAGGCGGACGGCACCATGTACTCCGGCAGCTCGGCCAGCAGGTGGCGGCGCAGCTCCTTTGTAGTGACGACTTCAGTCGTCGCCTCCTTTGTAGTAACGACTTCAGTCGTTACACGTGGACGGCTAAAGCCGTCACTACGAAGGGGCACCACATAGGCCACCAGGCGCTTGTCGCCAGCGCGGTCCTCCCGCGCCACCACCACGGCCTCCTTGACGGCGGGGTGGTGCATGAGCGCGGCCTCGATCTCGCCCAGCTCGATGCGGAAGCCTCGCACCTTGACCTGGAAGTCGGTGCGGCCGAGGAACTCCAGGGAGCCGTCGGGGAGCCAGCGGACCAGGTCGCCGGTGCGGTACATGCGGGGAGCGGGGGGCGTGGAGCGGGGAGCGGGGGGCGGTGATCGGTGATCGGTAATCGGTGAACGGTGAACGGTAAACGGTGAACGGTAAACGGTGAACGGTGAACGGTGAACGGTAAACGGTGGTCGGTGATCGGCGTTAGACGACTGGTCACTGATCACTGATAACGGATCACTGATTACCGCAAACGGGTCGGGCAGGAAGCGCTCGGCGGTCAGGTCCGGCCGGCCGAGGTAGCCGAGGCCGACGCCGGCGCCGGCGATGAAGAGCTCGCCGGGGACGCCGATGGGGACGGGCTGCAGGTGGCGGTCGAGGACGTAGGCTTTGACGTTGGCCAGGGGCTTGCCGATGACGGGGCGGCCGGGGTGGGCGCTGGCGAGGGCGGTGGTGGAGTCCACGGTGCACTCGGTGGGCCCGTACATGTTGAAGAAGGCGGTGGCGGGTGCGCTGGCGATGGCGTGCCAGGTGGCGGGGTCAATGGCCTCGCCGCCGGGGAAGACGATGGCGGGTGTCCAGTCGGCGTGCGGGTCGAGGAGGCCGGCGTCCAGCAGGAGCTTGAGCTGGGAGGGGACGCAGTCGAGCTGGTCGAGGCGGTGGCGGCGGATGAAGGCCAGGAGGGCCTGGGCGTCCCCGCGGAGCTGGTCGGGGATGACGACGAGGGTGTGGCCGTAGAGGAGCATGGTCCACTGCTGGACAGAGGCGTCGAAGGCCAGAGGTGCGTTGAGGCTGACGCGCAGGCGGCTGAAGCCGCCACTACCAAGGGGTGCGCGGTCCTTCGTAGTAACGGCTTCAGCCGTTTCCGGGCGGCTGCCTATCCTGTCGGCCTGGCCAGGGAAGCCGCCACTACCAAGGGGTGCGCGGTCCTTCGTAGTAACGGCTTCAGCCGTTTCCGGGCGGCTAAAGCCGCCACTACCAAGGGGCGAGTCGTCCTTCGTAGTAACGGCTTCAGCCGTTTCCGGGCGGCTGCCTGTCCTGTCGGCCTGGCCAGGGAAGCCGCCACTACCAAGGGGTGCGCGGTCCTTCGTAGTAACGGCTTTAGCCGTTTCCGGGCGGCTAAAGCCGCCACTACCAAGGGGTGCGCGGTCCTTCGTAGTAACGGCTTCAGCCGTTTCTGGGCGGCTGCCTGTCCTGTCGGCCTGGCCGGGGAAGCCGCCACTACCAAGGGGCGTGTCGTCTTTCGTAGTCACGGCTTCAGCCGTTTCCGGGCGGCTACCTGTCCTGTCGGCCTGGCCAGGGAAGCCGCCACTACCAAGGGGTGCGTCGTTGCTCTTGGTAGTAACGGCTTCGCCAGTCCGTCCGCCAGGACGGGCAGCCGTTACGATCTGGTCAAGGGCAGCGGCCAGGTTGAGGGCGTTGCGGTGGGAGATGACGGAGCCCTTGGGCCGGCCGGTGGAGCCGGAGGTGTAGATGACGTAGGCGGGCGCGTCGGGCGGCACGGGGACGGTGGGCGGCAGTGAGGCGGGCAGGCGTGCGATCTGGGGCCAGTCTCGGTCGAGGAGGACGCAGTGGGCTGTGGGGGCGGGATGTTGCGCGCCGTGCGCTGCGTCCTGCAAGCGGGCCACGCTTTCCTGCGTCACCACGATCTGTGTCCCGCTGTCCTCCAGCATGAAGGCAATTCGATCCGCCGGGTAAGTCGGGTCGAGGGGGAGGTAGGCGGCGCCGGCCTTGAGGATGCCGAAGAGGCCCACCAGGGTGTCGGTGGAGCGCTCGGTCATCAGGCCGACGATGTCGCCGGGCCGCACGCCCAGGCCGACCAGGTGGTGGGCGAGCTGGTTGCTGCGCCGGTCGAGGTCGGAGTAGGTGAGTGCCTCGAGTTCGTCGCGCTCCTCTAGTTCCCCTAGTTCCTCTAGTTCCCGAAGTTCTCTCCTTCCCCTCCCCCTCGGCGCCATCACTGCTACCGCGTCCGGCGTGCGCCGGGCCTGCTGGCTGAAGCGTTCGTGCAGGGTGCCCTCGGTGTCGAAGGGGGCGTCGGTGGCGTTCCAGTCCACCAGGATCTGCTGCCGCTCGGCCGGAGTGAGGAGGGGCAGGAGGCCCACCGGCCGGTCGGGGTCGGCGACGATGCCCTCCAGTAGGGTCTGGAAGTGGCCGGCCATGCGGCGGATGGTGTCCTCGTCGAACAGGTCCGTGTTGTACTCCAGCGCTGCGGCCAGCGCCTCGGGCCGGTCAACGATGGAGAGGTTCAGGTCGAACTTGGCAGTGCCGCTGTCCAGCTCGATGGGCTCCACCGTCACGCCGGGCAGCCGCACCGCCCGCATGGTGGCTTCCTGGAGCGAGAACATCACCTGGAACAGCGGCGAGCGGCTCATGTCACGCTCCGGCTGCAGCGCATCCACCAGCGACTCGAACGGGATGTCCTGGTGGTCGTAGGCTTCCAGCGCCACCTCCTGCATGTGGGCCACGAGCTGTCGGAAGGAGGGACCGGCTGAGCCGGCGGACGCAATCCGATCCATCTGACAGCGCAGCACCAGGGTGTTGACAAAGAAGCCGATCAGCCCCTCGATCTCGCGGCGGTTGCGGCCGGCCACCGGCGTGCCGATGCAGAGGTCGGTCTGGCCCGAGTAGCGGTGCAGGAGCACGGCGAAGGCCGACAGCAGGGTGGTGAAGAGAGTGGTCTCGGCCTCGCGCGCCAGCGCGCGGACCGCGCGCGAGAGGGTCGGCGGCAGGGTGAACAGGAAGCGCCGACCGCGCAAGGTCTGCACCGGCGGCCGAGGGCGGTCGGTGGGCAGCTCCAGCAGCGGCGGCGCGCCGGCCAGCTGCCGCTGCCAGTAGTTCATCTGTTCCGTGTGCTCCTCCAGCCAGCGGCGCTGCCAAGCCGCGTAGTCCACGTACTGCACCGGCAGGTCAGGCAGGGGGGAGGGCTGGTCCTGGCGGAAAGCGTCGTATAGGGCGGCTAGCTCGCGCACGAAGACCTTCACCGACCAACCGTCGGCCACGATGTGGTGCAACGTCACCTGCAGGATGTGCTCCTCGTCGCCGAGCCGCAGCACCTGCGCCCGCAGCAGAGGCTGTCCGTCCGCGCCGTCCAGGCGGAAGGGGCGTTGGCTCTCGATCGCCATCAGCCGCAGCGCTTCCTCCGGCAGGATTGGTCCGCTCTGTGCAACTGGGCCGGTCTGGGCTGCGCTCATCTCCTGTCGCAGGTCTATAAGCGGCACCGGCAGGTCCACCTGCGGGACAATCACCGGTACCGGCTTGCCGTCCACCGTGGGGAAGGTTGTGCGCAGCACCTCGTGGCGCTGGACGATGGCGTTCAACGCCCGGCGCAGGGCGCTCAGGTCCAGCTGCCCACGCAGCCGCACCGCCGCGGGCACGTTGTAGAAGGGGCTGCCGGGCTCCAGCTGGTCCAGGAACCACAGCCGCTGTTGGGCGAAGGAGAGGGGCAGGGGGTTGGCGGCAAGGACGCCGAGGGTGGCAGCCGCAGGGGGCCGCGGCACGGGCTCGATGCGGGTAAGGCGGCTGGCCGCGCGGCGAGCGGGCGTTGCCTCCTCGCGGCGGTAGCCCAGCTGTTCCGCCACCTCCCACGTCATGTCGCTGAGCTGGCCGCCCGTCTTCAGCCGCTTCCACCGATCGGCCGCCTTGGGGTCAATGCGGTTGCGCAGGTAGAACTTGAAGTCGCCCACCATCTGATGGTCAGGGCGGATGCCGCTGGTCATGCGGTCGCCCGCATACGGCTCCAGCATGGCCGGGTCATAAGGCACACCAAGGAAGTCGCAGACCCCGCGCATCACCGGCTCCGGGCTGTTCACCAGCTCCTCGAACCAGACGCGGTGCTGTCGGTGCGCCGGCACCTGGGCCAGGAAGTCCAGGATGTTCTGGTGGCTCACCAGCCACACCATCTCACCCAGCTCGCGCAAGGTGAAGGGGTGCTCGTAGCGGAAAAAGAGCTGGTCCAGCCGCGCCTCGGTGAAGGAGTGGATGGCTGCGTAGGGATGGCGCAGCAGGTGGATGTAGCGTGCCTCGGCGAAGTCCTCCTCGATGCGCTGCAGGATCAAGGGGTCCAGCGAGTAGACCGGCGTCTTGTCCACCAGCAAACGGTCGCCGATCCACTCCTGCAGCCGGCGGTAGAAGGCCTTGGTGCTGAAGCCCTGGCGCTCGTGTTCTGCGATGACGGCCTCGGCCTCCTCTGCGCTGCAGCCCTTGATCTCCATCACCGCGCGGATCAGCCCCTCCAGCCAAAAGGCGAAGCGGCCGGAGAACGTGGCCCGCCGCTCGGCCAGGGTGTTGAAGGAAAGCAGGTCAAGCTCCGGCGGCGCAAACAGCTTGGGGTTGCCGGCCAGCATCACTCGCAACAGGGTGGATCCCGACCGAGGCGGCGAGAGCACAAAAACCGCCGGCGGGTTCTTGTCCAGCTCGTCGCGCAGCCGCTGCGGCAAGGGCTGGACGATGCGCCGCAGCAGCGCCACCTTGCCGGCGTCCACTGTCGGCGCAGGGCCGATGGCGACGGTGGACGCCGTGTGTCCATCCGCCGGCCGCCTTGCGGCGCTGTCGGACGTCGGCTGCGCTGCAGCCTGCTCGCCGGCCTCGATGCGGGCCACCGCCTCCGGGTAGTACTCGGCCATGTAGAGGGCTAGGTCCGCTACCGTGGGGGCCATGAACAGCGCGCGCACGTGGGTGGAGACGCCGGTCAGCTCCTGGATCCGGTTGATCACCACCGCCGCCTGCAGCGAGTTGCCGCCCAGCTCGAAGAAGTTGTCGTAGATGCCGATGCGCTCCAGTCCCAACACCTCCCGCCACTGCGCCACCAGGAACCGTTCCACCGCCGTGCGCGGGGCCACGTACACCCGGTCCAGCTCGGGCCGCGCCTGGTCGGGCGCGGGGAGCGCCCTGCGGTCCACCTTGCCGTTGGGGTTCAGGGGGAAGGCCGTCATGAACACTACCGCCGAGGGCACCATGTACTCCGGCAGGTGTTGGCGGAGGAACGTCCGCAGGTCGCTGGCCGTAGGCGCGGCGTCCGGCTTAGGCACCACGTAGACCACCAGGCGTCGCTCCTTGCGGCCGGCAGCGTCAACGTCCTCTCGCGCCAGCACCACTGCCTCCTGCACAGCCGGATGGCGCTGCAGCGCCGTCTCGATCTCCCCCAGCTCGATGCGAAAGCCACGCACCTTCACCTGGTGATCCACGCGGCCCAGGAACTCAATGGCGCCGTCAGGCCGCCAGCGCACCAGATCCCCGGTCTTGTAAAGGCGTGGAGCGTGAAGCGCAGAGCGAGGAGCGGCGATCGGTGAGCGGCGATCGGTGAACGGTGATCGGTGATCGGTGGCAGATGACTGATCGCTGATCACTGACAACCGATTACCCGTGAAGGCAAACGGATCGGGCACGAACCGTTCCGCGGTGAGCTCTGGCCGGTGGAGGTAGCCGCGGGCCAAGCGCGGGCCGCCGATGTAGAGCTCGCCCGGCACGCCTACCGGCACCGGCTGCATGGCCCGGTCCAGCACGTAGAGGGTGGTGTTGGAGAGCGCGGCACCGATAGGTACGGTGGCCGCGTCGGGCGGCACCTCGTGCACCTCGTACCAGGTGCTGTAGGTGGTGCACTCGGTGGGGCCGTAGACGTGCAGCAGGTGGCGCGGCGGCGCGACCTCCAGAACGCGGCGCACCCAGCGCGGGTCCACCGCCTCGCCGCCGAACAGCACGTACTCCAGGCTGCCGAAGGCGTCGGGGACCTCGCTGGCGATCAGGTTGAACAGGGCAGTGGTCAGGAAGAGGGCGTCAATGCGCAGGCGACGCAGCGCAGCCGCCAGCTCGCGCGGGGAAAGGGCGACCTCCTTGGGGATGCCCACCAGGGTGCCGCCGTGCAGCCAAGCGCCCCAGATCTCCCACGTGGCCGCGTCGAAGGAGGCGTTGGATACCTGGGCCATGCGCATCCCCGGCCAGAACGGCATGTAGTTGGTGTTGAACACCAGGCCGGTGATGGCGCCCTGCGGCACTGCCACGCCCTTGGGCACGCCGGTGGAGCCGGAGGTGTAGATCACGTAGGCCAGGTGATCGGGCGTGGCCACGTCGGGCGGGTTGTCGGCGGGATAGACGGAAATGCGGTGCCAGTCCGCGTCTATGCGCACCACCTGATCAGGGGACAGGCCGGCGGCCTCTAGGCCGGGCAGACCGGCGGCCAGGTGCGCCTGGGTTAACACCACCGGCACCTTGCCGTCCCGCAGCATGAAGGCGAGGCGCTCCGGCGGGTACTGGGTGTCCAGAGGCAAGTAGGCGCCGCCCGCCTTGACGATGCCCAAAAACGCCAGCATCATCTCCACCGAGCGGTCCATGTACACCGCGACCAACACATCGGGTCCGACCCCGCGGCTGCGCAGGAAGTGAGCCACCTGGTTGGCGCGCGCGTTCAGCTCCCAATAGGTGAGCTGGCGATCGTCGTAGACCACGGCTATCGCGTCAGGCGTGCGCTCCGCCTGGGCCTCGAAGAGCCGGGCCAGGGAGCGGTCGTGCGGGATGTCGGCGGTGGTGGCGTTCCAGTCCAGCAGGATCTGCTGGCGCTCGGCGGCGCTGAGCAGGTTCAGCCGGGAGACGGCCTCGTCCGGGTCGGCGGCGATGGCCTCCAACAGGTGGACCAGGTGGCCGGCCATGCGGGCGATGGTGGGTTCCTCCCACAGGTCGGTGCTGTACTCCAGTGCCGCCGTCAGGGGCTGGTCCTCGCCCAGGTCGGTCATGAAGAGGGTGAGGTCCACCTTGGCGGTCTGGGTGTGCAGGTCCACCGGGGTGAGCCTGAGGCCGGGCAGCTGCAGGCGGCGCAGGGGGCGGTTGTCGAGGTCGAACAGCACCTGGACCAGCGGCGTGGCGCTTAGGCTGCGCTGAGGCTGTAGCTCCTCCACCAGCACCTCGAAGGGCAGGTCCTGGTTCTCTTGTGCGTCCAACACCGTCTGGTGCACCTGGCGCAGGAACTGGCGGAAGGTCAGGCCCGCGGGACTGCCGGAGGCGTCGAACCGCCCGCGGATCGCCACCGTGTTGACGAAGAAGCCCACCAGCCCCTCCATCTCTGGCCGGCCCCGGTTGGCCATGGGCACCCCCACGCAGATGTCCGTCACCGCCTGGCCCATGTAGCGGTAGAGCAGGGTCTGAAACGCCGACAGCAGCACGACGAACAGGGTGGTTTGCTCGCGCTGTGCCAGCTCTCGCAGCCGTCGGCTGGTCTGCCGGCCGACCGTGAAGGTGTGAACGGCCCCGCGCGAGGAGCGCACCGCCGGCCGCGGGCGGTCGGTGGGCAGCTCCAAAAGCGGCGGAACGCCTGCCAGTTGCTCCTTCCAATACGCCAGCTGGCGCTGCAGGCGGGAGGGCTGGCCGTCGGCCGGCGCCTCGGTGAGCCAGCGGCGTTGCCAGTCGGCAAAGTCGGCGTATTCCAGGGGAAGCGGCGGCAAATTGGCCGACCGGCCGCGGGCTGCGGCGTCGTAGAGGGTCACCAGCTCCTGCATGATCACCCCCACCGACCAGCCGTCGGCCACGATGTGGTGCAGGGTGAGGACCAGCAGGTGGTCCTGAGGTCCAAGGCGGAGCACGCAGCCGGCCAAGAGAGGAGGCTTTCCCAGATCGAACACCCGTCGCGCCTCGGCCAGGGCGCGGTCGAGCACGGCAGGAGGCAGGTCGGCCTGGCCCAGGGCAGCCTCGCGGCCTGGCTGCGCGCCGTTGCCGGCCGGCCAGAGATGGCTCACGTCCTCTACCGGCAGGGAGACCCGCACCTCGTCTGCAACGATCTGCACCGGCGCGCCTCCCTCAGTGCGGAAAGCAGCGCGCAGCTGGCTGTGTCTGTGTACGATTGCGTTCAGGCTTTGCTCTAGCAAGGAGATGTCGAGGGGGCCGAGGATGCGCAGGGCGACGCTGATGTTGTAGAAGGGGCTATCCGACTCGATCTGGCACAGGGTCCACAGCCGCTCCTGGGCGAAGGAAAGGGGATGGAGGCTGCGGTCAGCCCGCGGGGCGATCGTCTCGCGCTGGACAGACTGTTGCTTCAGCCGCGCCAACAGCAGAGCTCGCTTCTCTGGCGAAAGTTGCTCCAAGCGTTGCATCAGGTCGTTCATGTTCTCGCTCACACGCTTTCTAGCAGCCGGCGGGCTTCCTCGTCCGACATCGCCTCCAGCTCCGCCAGCAGTCTGGCCAGGTCCTCCCCTTCCTGCTGTGCCAGCAGGTTTTCCTCGATGGCCGCGGCCAGCCCGGCCACCGTCGGGGTCTCGAACAGGCGGCGCAGGGAGAGCTCCACGCCGTAGGCAGCCCGCACTTGCGCCACGATCTGGGTGGCCAGCAGGGAGTGGCCGCCCAGGTCGAAGAAGTTGTCGTGGATGCCCACCCGCGCCACGCCTAGCACCCGCTGCCAGATGGCCGCCAGATCCGCCTCTAGGAGGTTGGTCGGCTCGACATAAGTGGACCGCAGCTGGTCGGTCAAGTCGGGCGCAGGCAGGCGACGGCGGTCCACCTTGCCGCTGGCGGTGAGGGGCAGGGCCTCCAGCAGGACGAAGGCCGACGGCACCATGTAGCCGGGCAGCCGGCTTTCCAAGAAGCGGCGCAGCTCAGCAGGGAGCGCGGCGTCGTCTCCGTTCCTGGCTCTCGGTACCAAGTAGGCCACCAGACGGAGGTCGGTGGGGGCGCCGCGGGAGCTAGGGGAACCGGAGGCACTGAGGGAGCCTTCCGGGAGTGCCACCACCACTGCCTGGCCCACGGCCGGGTGCTGCGCCAGCACCGCCTCGATCTCGCCCAGCTCGACGCGGAAGCCGCGGACCTTCACCTGTTGGTCCACCCGGCCCAGGAACTCCAAGTTGCCGTCGGGCAGCCAGCGGACTAGGTCGCCAGTGCGGTACATGCGGGGAGCGTGGAGCGCAGAGCGTGGAGCGGTGGTCGGTGATCGGTAATCAGTGATCGGTGATCGGTGATCGGTGGCAGATGACTGATCACTGATCACTGAAAACGGATCAGGCAGGAAGCGCTCCGCCGTCAGCTCCGGCCGGTTGAGGTAGCCCAGGGCGAGGCCCGCGCCGGCCAGGTAGAGCTCGCCGGGGATGCCGATGCCCACGGGCCGGCCTTCGGGGTCGAGCACGTAGGCGCGACGGTTGGGCAGGGGACGGCCGATGGGTGCGGCGCGGCCGAGGCCACGGGGCTGGAAGTCAGGCGGCACCTCGAAGGTGGTGGCGGTGATGGTGGCCTCGGTGGGCCCGTAGGCGTTGAGCAGGCGGATCTGGCGCCACGGGGAGCGCTGCCACAGCCGCAGGCTCTCCGGCGTCAGGGCGTCGCCGCCGACGATGATCAGCCGCAGAGTCTTGGCCGCCTCGGCCGCGTGCGGCGCAGTGTCCAGCGCCTGCACTACCTGGTTCCAGTAGGCCGGCGGCAGGTTGATCACCGTCAGGCCGTGGCGGGCTGCCACCGACGGGAAGCGGTCGGCCGGCCAAATCTCTTCCCCGCGCATCACCAGCGTCGCGCCCGACGTCAGCGTAGCCAGGATCTGCTCCAGCCCCTGGTCGAAGGTGTAGGCCGAGAACTGCAGCACCCGGTCCTGCGGCGTGAGCCCGAAGTGCGCGGCCACGTCGTGGAGGTGCTGGGCCAGCGCGGCGTGGGAGATGACCACTCCCTTGGGCACGCCGGTGGAGCCGGAGGTGTAGATGATGTAGGCGGGGGCGGTGGGAGCTGGTAGATTGGTAGATTGGTAGACCTTGGGCGATGGCGGGCCAGTCGCGGTCGAGGAAAACATAATGCGCAATGGGTAACTCGTAGCCCCGAGACGGGAGGGGTTCAGGCGTGGATGAGACCTCTCCCTTGGTAGTAACGGCTTCAGCCGTTTTCTCGTGCTCAATCACGCCACCATGAAGGGAGGCATCCCCCTTCGTAGTAACGACTTCAGTCGTTACCGGGCGTCCGGCCATCTCAGCGACTGAGCCGGTGAAGCTGTCAACGCCGGAGAGCCTCTCGCCCTGGGCCACGCCTTCCTCCCAGCTCTGGTTACCCAGCACTCCCTTGCTGGCCCACACGCGCGCCTGGGTGATCAAGACCTTCGCGCCGCTGTCCGCCAGCATGAACGCAATGCGCTCCGCCGGCGCGCCGGGATCCAGGGGCAGGAAGGCCGCACCTGCCTTGAGCACGCCCAGGATAGCCACAGGGATGGCCGGCGTGCGCTCCAGCAGCAAACCCACCACGTCGCCCGGCCCCACGCCCAGCCCCTGCAAGTGCGCAGCCAGCTGTCCCGCGCAGCGGTTGAGCTCGCCGTAGGTAAGCTCGTTTGCTGCCTCAGGGGAGCTCGGAGGAACTCGGAGGAACTCAGAGGAACTTGGAGGAACTCGGAGGACCTCGGAGGCGCTCAGTTCCTCCAGTTCCCCTAGTTCCTCCAGTTCCCCGCCTACCCTCCTCTCCCCTTCGTCCGCCGCCCTTACCGCTACCGCCTCCGTCGTCCGTTCTGCCCACGCCTCGAACATGGCCGCGACGGTGCGCGTCTCGGCGTAGCCGGTGTCGGTCGCGTTCCAGGCCTCCAGCACCAGGCGCTCCTCGTCCGGCAACAGCATGGATAGATCGTCAATCGCCTGGTCGGGGTCCGCCGCAACGGCTTCCAGCAGGGCCACGAAGCGCTGCACCATGCGCTCCGCCGTGGCAGCGTCGAACAGGTCGGTGTTGTAGTTCAGGTAGCCGGTCAGCCCCTGGGCCCGGTCGTGGGTCAGGGAGAGGGCCAGGTCGAACTTGGCCGTGCCGGGGTCCACGGGCAGGGGCCGCGCGCTGACGCCGGCCAGAGAGAGGGCAGCCAGCGGCTCCACCTGTAGGTCGAACATGACCTGGAACAGGGGCGAGCGGCTCATGTCCCGCGCCGGCTGCAGCGCCTCCACCAATAGCTCGAAGGGCACGTCCTGGTGGGCGTAGGCCTCCAGGCAGGTCTGCCGCACCCGGCGCAGCAGCTCGCGGAAGGTGAGCCGGCCGTCGGGCTGCGCCGGCTCCAGGCTCGTGCGCAGCACCAGGGTGTTCAGCAGGAAGCCGATCAGCCCCTCCGTCTCCGGCCGGTTGCGGTTGGCCATCGGCGTGCCGATGCAGAGGTCGCGCGCGGCGTTGCCGGAGTGGCGATAGAGCAGGACATCCAGCACGGCCAACAGAGCCATGAACGGGGTGGCGTTCTCCTCGCGGCCCAAGGCCTCCAGCCGTTGCACCAGCGCCGGCGGCACGGCTGGCAGCCAGGCGTTGGCGCCGCGGGTGGTCTGCACCGCAGGCCGCGGCCGGTCGGTGGGCAGGTCCAAGACGGGCGCGTCAGCTAGCTGCCGGCGCCAGTAGGCCAGCTGTTGCTGCAGCGGCGCGGCCTCGGCGTCCTCGCCCGCGCCCGCCAGCCAGGCGCGCTGCCAGGCGGCCCAGTCCACGTACTGGATGGGCAGCGGCGGCAGGTTGGGCGAGCGGCCGGCCACCACCGCCTCGTAGCACGCCACCAGCTCCCGGATCAGCACCCCCACCGACCAGCCGTCGGAGACGATGTGGTGCATGGTGAAGAAGAGAACGTGTTCGTCGCCGTCCGCGCTCAGGCGCAGCAGACGGCCGCGCAGCAGAGGGCCGGCGGCCAGGTCGAAAGGCGCGCTCCCCTCCTCGCGGGCCAGGCGCAGCACCTCGGCCTCTCTGGCGTCGGGGGACAGGCCGCTCAGGTCGGCGACCGGCAGGCGGACCGGCAAGCTGTCCAGGATGGTCTGCACCAGCCGGCCCTCTTGCTCGCCGAAGACGGTGCGCAGCGCCTCGTGGCGCTGGACCACCTGGTTCAGCGCCTGCTCCAGCGCGGCGGGGTCCAGCGGTCCGATCAGGCGCAGGGCGGCGAAGTTGTTGTACAGCGGGCTGCCGGGGTCGAGGCGGTCCAGGAACCACAGCCGCTGCTGGCCGTAGGAGAGAGGTAGGTCGCCGTCGCGCGGGATGCGGGGGATGGCAACTGTGGCTCCTGGCGTCGGGGCGGCAGCCGGCGGGGTCGGCTCGGCGCGGCGTTTGGCCAGTTGCTCCTCGATGGCCTGGGCCAGGCCGGCCACCGTGGGCGCCTCGAACAGGTTCCGCAGGGGCAGCTCCACGCCGTGCGCGTCGCGCAGGCGGGAGACGATCTGCGTGGCCAGCAGGGAGTGGCCGCCCAGCTCGAAGAAGTCGTCGAAGGCGCCGATGGGCGCGATGCCCAGGATCTGCGACCACAGCGCGGCGATCTGCTCCTCGCGCTCGGTGCGGGGCGCCACATACGGGGTGCGCAGGGCCGGGCGGGCGTGGGCGGCGTCCACCCCTGCCGTGGCTGCGGCCGCAGCGCCGTCGGTCTGGGGCGTCGCGGCCGGCCGCTCTACCCACTGCGCCAGCCGGGCCGCCAAGTCGGCGGTGGAGACGGCCACCTGCGGCGTCTGTCGGGGGTCTAGGCTGAGCACCCGCCACAGCGCGGCTACTCCCTCGGCCGGATGCATGGCCAAGCGCGCTAAGGCTGTGGCGGGCGCGGCGGCCCCGTCCTCGCCGTCGAAGTCCCAGGCGTCCCAGTTCACGCTGAGCCAGGGGGCGCCCTGGGCCGACTGCTGCTGCGCGAAGGCGTCTAGGTAGGCGTTGGCTGCCGCATAGGCCGCCATCCCCAGCCCGCCCAGCACGGCGGCCAGAGAGGACTGCAGCAGGCAGAAGTCGAGCTCCACGCCCTGCAGCACATCGGCCAGCACCTGGGCCCCGCGCACCTTGGCCGCCAACTGCCGCTCCCAGTCGGCCGGCGTCAGCTCGGCCATGGGCGCGAGCGCGGCCTCGCCCACCAGGCCGGCGGCGTGGATCACGCCGTGCAGCGCGCCGAAGCGCTGTTGCGCCAACGCCACCGCCCGCGCCATCTGGCCGCGGTCGGTCACGTCCGCCTGCACCACCAACACCTCGGCGCCGAGCTCCTCCAGCGCCTGGACCCGGCGGATGCGGCGGCCGGTGGGGTTCTCATCGCCGTGCGCGGCCAGCCAGCGGTTCCACTCGCTGTGCTCGCTACGATCGCTGCGCGGGGGCAGGCCGGAGCGGCTCACCAGCACCAGGCGGGCCTGGACCGTGCGGGCCAGGCGCTCGGCCACGGCCAAGCCGATGCGCCCCAGGCCGCCGGTGATTAGGTAGACGCCGCGCGGGCGCAGGCGGGCCTCGGCCTCGGCTTCGGCGCCCAGGGGCAGCGGCTCGAAGCTCTGCACCCAGCGGCGGCCACGGCGCAGGGCCACCGTCGGCTCTGCAGCTGGGGCCAGCAGCTCGGCCACCAGAGCCTGAGTCGTCGCTGCCGAGGCTGCCGAGGGGGAGGCGGCCAGGTCGGCGACGTCCACGTCCACGCCGCGGCAGGTGAGGTGGGGGTATTCCTGGGCCAGCACGCGGCACGCGGCTGCGGCCATAGCGGCCTCCGGCCGGAGGGCCTCGTCGCCGATCACCAGGTGCGCGTCGGCGGTGACCACGTCCAGGTGGATCGGCCGGCCCAAGGGTGCCGGCAGCGCCTGGGCTAGGTACACCAGGCTGGCAAAGCCCACGTTCCCGTCCTTCGTGGTAACGACTTCAGTCGTTTGCGGGCGGCTAAAGCCGCCACTACTAAGGGAAGGCTCGTCCTTCGTAGTAACGACTTCGCCGGTCCGTCCGTCAGGACGGGCAGTCGTTTCCGGGCGGCTAAAGCCGCCACTACCAAGGGGGGGTGTGTCCTCTGTTGCGCCCCACAGGAGCACAATTCGATCGGGCGTCAGGCCGTTGGCCTGTAGGGCCCGGAAAAGAGCGCGGTAGTCGGCCGCAGCGCGGGGATCAATCGCGGCTGCTACCTCGCCCAGACGGGAAGCTGACCCGGTCCCGGCCACGCGTCCGTCCCCGGCCAGCGCGCCCAGGGCCAACTCCCTCCCCGCGCGCACCACCACCCCTCGCGCGCCGGCCGCGGCCAGGCCGGCGATCACCTGCTCGCTCCAGGGGTCGTCGCCCGCCAGCACCAGCCAGGTCTGCCCGGCGGCGTCCACGGCTGCGCGGCGGCCGCGGTCCGCCCGACGCCACGAGGGCGCATAGAACCAAGTGGCCAGGTCGCTGCGCTTGGCCAGGGCCGCGGGCTGAGCTGCGACCGCGCGCGCCTCGCCTCGGTCTGGCTCGACCCAGAAGCGCTGGCGCTCGAAGGGATAGGTGGGCAGTGGGACGCGGCGGCGCTCCTCGCCCGCCCAGAAGGCCGACCAGTCGGGCGCCACGCCCGCCAGCCAGAGCTGCCCCAGCGCGCCGAGCAGCGTGGCCTGGTCGTCCTGGCTCTCCTGGGGATGGCGCAGGGACGTGATCACCGCCCGCTCCCGGCCGATCGCCGGATGGCTGCGGGCCAGGCTGGCCAGGGCGCGGCCAGGGCCCACCTCCAGGAAGACCCGGTGGCCGGCCGCAGCCAGGGTCGTCAGGCCGTCGGCGAAGCGCACCGCCTGGCGCAGGTGCTGGGCCCAGTAGGCGGGGTCGGTGGCCTGCTCCGGCGCAATCCAGCCGCCGGTGAGGTTGGAGACGAAGGGCAAGGCCGGCGGAGCCAGCCGCACCCGGCGCACCAGCGCCGTGAACTCGGGCAGGATGGGGTCCATCATGGCCGAGTGGAAGGCGTGGGAGGTGTGCAGGCGGCGACAGGAGACGCCCTGCTCGGCCAGCTGTTGCTCCAGCGCAGCCACTGCCTCGCCGGGGCCGGACACCGCGCACAGGCCGGGGCCGTTGACCGCAGCCAAGGCCAGCGCCGGATGCTGCCGCAGGAGGGCGCGCAGCTCAGCCTCGGGCAGCGAGACGCTGAGCATGGCGCCGGCGGGCAAGCTCTGCATCAGCCGGCCGCGGGCCGCCACCAGCGCCAGGGCATCCTCCAGGCTGAACACGCCGGCCAGGCACGCCGCCACGTACTCGCCGATGCTGTGGCCGATCATGGCGGCCGGCTGCACGCCCCAAGCCATCCACTGCCGGGCCAGGGCGTACTCCACAGCGAACAGCGCAGGTTGGGTGACTGCGGTCTGGGTTAGCCGGTGGCCGGCCGCAGTCTCGTCGGACGGGGCCGGGAAGAGCACGCTGCGCAGGTCGAAGCCTAGGTGGCGATGCAGCAGCGCGTAGCAATGGTCCAGCTCCGCGCGGAACACCGGCTCGCGCTCGTAAAGGTCGCGCGCCATGCCCACGTACTGGCTGCC
>JANWYQ010000071.1 GCA_025055015.1 Caldilineales bacterium | reverse complement strand
GCCGCCGGTCATGGAGGAAATCAGCAAGGGCAGCCGCAGCGCTTTGCCGAACACCTCCACCCGTGTGTCTATGGCCTCTAGGTCAAGCTCGGGCAAGGCCTGGTGCACGAAGCGAAAGCGCTCCAGGCCGGTGGTTAGATGCGGGAACTGGACGTTTTCCTCTAAGTTGATCCGAATGTGGTCTGCTTTGCGCGCTTTGTGATCCAAACGCTGTCTCCTGCGGAAAGGGCTCTGCAAAGCCCTCCCGCAGGCGACGCCGCCTGCGGGAGGGTGCGTAGGGTGTTTGGCGAAACTTTTTCTGCCGCTGGGTGTTCCTATGTGCGGCCGGCTGCTAAACCGATTGCGCCGCAACAAGGCCGGCGAGGCAGGCTCTTGCCAGTGCTGCAAGCCACAGCGCGGCAGCCTCTCCACCTCGCTGTCGGCCTAGGTTAGTCTAGCAACAGTCCGGCGCGATCACCGTAGCCGAGTACCCCAACAGGACCACCCTCGGCTGCGGCATGATGCCACGGCGGAGCGGGAAAGTCAAACAACAACCGTCGCCGCACCAGGTTGACAGGGAACTCCGGCGCTGCTAGAATAGCGCCAGCTATCCATCCATCCAACACGAGAGGAAGGCACCCGTCCATGTCCAACTCAGTCTTTGAGCGTGTCAAGCGAATCATCGTGGACCAGCTGGGGGTTGACCCCGAGAAGGTCACGCCTGAGGCCAGCTTCCGGGAAGACCTGGAGGCCGACTCGCTCGATCTGGTCGAGCTGATCATGGCCTTCGAGGAGGAGTTCGGCGGCCAGATCTCCGACGAGGAGGCGCAGAAGATCACTACGGTCGGCGAGGCTGTGGCCTATCTGGAAGCCCGCGGCGCCTCGTGAGACGAATCGCCTTGACCCGTCCCTCCCAGCGTTTCTCGATTGAGTCGTGATGTGACGAGCGGGCGCCACCAGGCGCCCGCTTTCGCTGTCATGGCGGTCAACGCCCGCCCAAGAGCGCCGAGCCCAAGGCCATGGCCGACCTGAGCGTCATCGTGCTCGCCGGCGGCGCCAGCCGACGCATGGGCCAAAACAAAGCCCTCCTCACCACCAGCGACGGCGAGACGCTTATCGGCCGCGTGGTGCGCAACCTGCGCCCCTTGACCGACGACCTCATCGTCGTGAGCAACGAGCCAGACCTGTACGCACACCTGGACGTCCGGCTGACCGGCGATGTGTACCTGCGAATGGGTCCGCTGGCCGGGCTCCACGCTGGCCTGGGCGTGGCCCGGCACCCGTGGGCGCTGGCCGTGGCCTGCGACATGCCGTTGGTGAACCATCGCTTGGTGCGCTACATGGTGCTGCTCCGCGCGGGACATCAGGCCGTAGTGCCTCGCCGCGGCGAGCACGTGGAGCCGCTGCACGCCCTGTACCACCGCTCCTGCCTGCCCGCCGTCGAGGAGCGGCTGGAGGCGGGGGACCTGCGCATGATCTCGTTCTACCCCGCGGTCGCCGTTCGCTACGTGGAGGAGGCTGAGATCGCCCTGTTCGATCCCGAAGGGCTCACCTTCGCCAACGCCAACACCCCTGAGGACTGGGAGCGCCTGCGTCGGGCGCTGGAGAGGGGACAGGCCGCTGACGGGTGTACACGAGCCGGCCGGCCATGAGCAACTTCTTTGAGCAGGTGTACGAGGTGGTGCGCAAGATCCCGCCCGGTCGCGTGGCCAGCTACGGCCAGATCGCGGCCATCCTCGGCCACCCGCGCGCTGCGCGCACCGTCGGCTGGGCCCTGGCGTCGCTGCCGGAGCATTTGGAGCCGGAGGTGCCCTGGCAGCGGGTGATCAACAGCCAGGGCCACATCAGCATCCGCAACCTTCGCCACTCGGCCGAGGAACAGCGCCGCCTGCTGGAGGCGGAGGGCGTGGAGTTCGACGCCGAGGGCCGCGTGGACTGGCGGCGTTTTGGGTGGGAAGGCCCTGGGGCCAGCTCCCACACCGGTTTCCCGGAACCTTGAGGCGCCCGGGAACTGCTGGAAAGATTTCCAAGGAGTCATCGCATGCGTCAAGCAACCATCGCCCTGGTGCAGTCCAAGCCGATCCTGGGCGACATCGAGGAGAACCTGCGCCGCATGGCCGAGTTCGTGGACCGCATCTGCAAGGAGCAGCCGGTGGACCTGATCGTCTTCCCCGAGCTGGCTACCACCGGCTACGAGTGCGGCCCTCGCTTCACCGAGCTGGCCGAGTACGTGCCCGGCCATACCGTCAACTACCTGGCCAAGCGCGCCGGCGAGTACCACGTGCACATTGCCTTCGGCATGGTGCTCAAGGAACGGGTGGAGAGCATTCTCTACGACGCGGCGGTGTTGCTGGGGCCGGAGGGAGAGCTGGTGGGCAGCTACCGCAAGGTCCATCTGAAGGGAGAGGAGCGGTTGGCCTTCCGCAACGGCTATCGCTTTGTCACCTTCGACGTGGAGTTTCGCAGCGGGCCGTCGCGGCTGGGCCTGCTGATTGACTGGGACCTGGCCTTTCCCGAGGCGGCGCGCTGTCTCACGCTGGACGGCGCAGAGGTTATCGCCATCAGCGCCAACTGGCAGATCGAGGAGAACGCACAGTGGCGCGCCTTCAACCTGGCGCGGGCGTGCGAGAACGGTGTCTTCGTGGCGGCGGCCAACCGCGCCGGCGAGGAGCCCAGCTACGCCTTCTGCGGCGACTCCATGATCGTGGGCCCCAACGCGGAGCTCTACACCAACCTGGAGGACCCGGTGGAGGGCTATGCGGTGGCTACGGTGGACCTGGACGAGGTGCGCCGCACGCGCGAGGCCTCGCAGATCCTCCAGTGCCGCCAGCCGCTGGCCTACCGCAACATTGTGCGCAAGTATTGACGGAGCCGGGCGTCCCCACGGGCGCCGGCCGTTTCGCAGCGAGGTGGTTCGCACCTGGGGGTGTGAACTCCGCTGGGGCGGTTCGTGCCTGGCTAGTTCGCACCTGGGGGTGCGAACTTCGCTTGCGTGGCTCGTGCCCGCCGGTTGGCACCTGGGGGTGCGAACTCCGCTTGGGTGGCCGGCGCCTGGCTGGTTCGCACCTGGGAGCGCGAATTTCACCCAGATGGTTCGCACCTGGGGGTGCGAACTCCGCTTGCGTGGCTCGTGCCCGCCGGTTCGCACCTGGGGGTGCGAACTCCGCCCACCGATTACCGATCACCGATCACCGATCACCGATTACCGGTCACCGATCACCGATCACGGTCACTGGCCTTCCTTCACCGATGCACATCCCCGCTGACTGGCACGAGACCACAGAGCGCATCCTAGGCCGGGCGAGCGAGCGGCCGCCGACGGTGATGGTGGTGGGCGCGCCGGACGTCGGCAAGAGCACCTTCTGCGCGTACCTGGCCTCTCGCCTCCACCAGGCCGGCCTAGCCACGGCCGTGGCCGACGCGGACATCGGGCAGAGCAGCATTGGCCCGCCGGCAGCCATCAGCGGTGGCCTGCTCAGCGGGCCGATTGCGTCGTTGGCCGAGGTGCCTGACGCCGTGGGCTACTTCGTGGGCGCGATCAGCCCGGTGGGCCACCTGTTGGCCTGCACCGTGGGAACCGCGCGGGTGGTTCAGCGCTTGAGGGCGCTGGGCGCCAAGGCGGTGGTGGTGGACACCAGCGGGCTGGTCCACGGCAGCGCCGGCCGCGCGCTGAAGGAATACAAGGCTGATCTGTTGCAGCCCACCGACACGGTGGTGTTGCAGCGGCGAGAAGAGCTGGCCCACCTGGTGCGCGGCTGGGAGCGCAGCGCCTCCCGCGTCCACCTGCTGAACGCCAGCCCGGCGGCGGTCGCCCGCCTGCCCGGCCAGCGCCGCAGCTACCGGGCGCAGCGCTTCGCCGCCTACTTCGCCACAGCCCAGCCGATCAGCCTGTCCCTGGACCGAGTGTACCTTCGCAACACGTGGCTTCACGGGGGCAAAGCCCTGGCGCCGGATCGGTTGCAGGCCCTGAGCGAGCACGTGCAGATGCCGGTCCTCTACGGCGAACAACACGGCGAGCAGACCTTGGCAGTGGTGGAGGGGTGGCCCACGGCGAGCCAGCGCCGCACCACCCTGGACGGCGCGCCCTTGACCCTCTGGTCGTCCCATCGCTTCAGCCGCCTGCTCTGCGGCCTGCTGGACGACCAGGGTTTTCTCGTGAGCATGGCCATCCTGCACCACGTGGATTTCACCGCAGGCAAGCTGCGGCTGTTGGCGCCGCCGGCCGATCTGTCTCGGGTGCGCACGGTGTACCTGGGGCGGCTGCTGCTCCAGCCCAACGGCACCGAGCTGGCTGTGCTGCAACCAGGCGACCTGTGAACATGCCGGCCGGATCAGGGGCCAGGGCCACGGAGGGGGACGGGGGTGTCAAGCTGCGACGACGTTGTCCCACGTCGGGGGCTCGCCCTGTGTTCCAAGGAGTTCTAAGAAATTGGACCGTACCTTCTAAAAGCCCTCGGATGTCTTGTGTGATAGAATCTATGTGCTCGCGGTAGGCTTTGCAGAGCGGATATGCGCGAATCCGCTCTGCATGGTGGATATTTCGCTGTAGTCGTGGGACACGCCGTCTCCTTGGGGCTCTGCAGCTTCGCTCACCCACCCCCTACCAGAGATCGTCGAGCACCCACAGGTAGGTTACCAGCGCCGGGAGAAACAGAAGGCCAGGCTCGTTTAACTCAACGGGTACTCTGTCGCGACCTTTGGGTCCGGCGTCCGCCATCAGAGATGGCCCCGTGGGATCGCGGCGCTGAGAGGCCCTTTCTCCCCGGATGTTCAGCGAGAAGGGACATGGCATGACACGCTTCGATGCGGACTCCATGGGCCTGCCCTTGGCCCCCAGGACGTTGCTGGACGTAGCGCAGCAGCGCGGCCAGCACCAAGCGCACCAGCTGGCTTACACCTTCCTCCTGGACGGCGAGGGCGAGGAGGCCACCCTCACCTACGGCCAGCTCGACCGCCGCGCACGGGCCATCGCCGCCCGGCTGCAGGCCATGGGCGTGGCCGACGGCCAGCGCGCCCTGCTGCTCTACCAGCCGAGCCTGGACTACGTGGCCGCCTTCCTGGGCTGCCTCTACGCCGGCGCGGTGGCGGTGCCCTCCTATCCGCCCGACCCCTTCCGCATGGAGCGCACCTTCCCCCGCTTCCACGCCATCGTCACCGACTCGGCCGCCGCGGCGGTGCTCACCACAGCCATGATCCTCGAGCTGGCCGGCGAGCTGTTCGACGAGCACCCCGACCTGCAGCCGCTGCAGCGCCTGGCCACCGACGAGATCGCCGACGACGAGGCCGAGGCCTGGCAGCCGCCGGCGGTGGACGGCTCCACCCTGGCCTTCCTGCAGTACACCTCCGGCTCCACGGCCCAGCCCAAGGGGGTGATGCTCACCCACGACAACCTGCTGGCCAACCTGGCCATGATTCGCGAGGGCTTCGGCATGGTTCCTGAGGACGTGGGCATGATCTGGCTGCCCCCCTACCACGACATGGGGCTCATCGGCGGCATCCTCCAGCCGCTGTATGCTGGGTTCCCGGTGGTGCTGATGTCGCCGCTGGACTTCCTGCAGCGGCCGCTGCGCTGGCTGCGCGCCATCACCCGCCATCGGGCCACGGTGAGCGGCGGCCCCAACTTCGCCTACGACCTGGCCGCGCGCAAGGTGACCGACGCGCAGAAGGCGACCCTGGACCTGAGCACGTGGAAAGTGGCCTTCAACGGCGCGGAGCCGGTACGCCGGGAGACGCTGGAGCGCTTCAGCCAGGCCTTCGCCGGCTGCGGCTTTCGACCGGAGGCCTTCTACCCCTGCTACGGCCTGGCCGAGGGCACGTTGATCGTCAGCGGCGGCCGCCGCGGGCAGGGCGCGCGCTACGCGCGAGTGAAGGCCGCCGCCCTGGGCGCAGGGCGGGCCATCCCGACGGCGGAGGACGACCCGGACGGCCAGCCGGCGGTGGGCTGCGGCACGGCGCTGGGCCAGGAGCAGATCCTGATCGTGGACCCAGAGACGCGGCAGCCCTTGCCCGACGGTCAGGTGGGCGAGGTGTGGGTGTCGGGCCCCAACGTGGCGGTGGGCTACTGGAACCGGCCCCAGGAGACGGCGGAGACCTTTCACGCGACGCCGGCGCCGGTCACAGTTGCCAACTTTTCCCAGAAGTTAGCAACTACGGCGGGGGCGCGCTTCCTCCGCACCGGCGACCTGGGCTTCATCCTGGACGGCGAGCTGTTCATCGCCGGCCGCATCAAGGACCTGATCATCGTGGACGGGCAGAACCACTACCCGCAGGACATCGAGCTGACGGTGGAGAAGAGCCACCCGGCCCTGCGCCCCGGCTGCGCAGCCGCGTTCCCGGTCACCGTGGACGGCGAGGAGCGGCTGGCGGTGGCCGTGGAGGTGGCCAAGAACCTGCGGCCGGCGCGGGACGGCCAGGCTGCCGGCGAGGACGCGCTGGACCCCGAGGCGCTGCGCACGGCCATCCGCCGCGCGGTGACCGCCGGCCACGACCTGCGGGTGCACGCGATCGCGCTGCTCAAGGCGGGCAGCATCCCGAAGACCTCCAGCGGCAAGATCCAGCGCCACGCCTGCCGGCAGGGCTTCCTGGCGGGGACGCTGGAGCTGTGGGACGGCGCAGCCTGACCCGGCCCCTTCGTCGTGGCGGCTTCAGCCGCCCAGTGTAACGACTGAAGTCGTTACTACGAAGGGCCCGTCCCACGCCTTGGTAGTGGCGGCTTCCCTGGCCAGGCCGACAGGACAGGCAGCCGCCCGGCGTAACGACTGAAGTCGTTACTACGAAGGGCTCGTCCCACGCCTTGGTAGTGGCGGCTTCCCTGGCCAGGCCGACAGGACAGGCAGCCGCCCAGTGTAACGACTGAAGTCGTTACTACGAAGGGCCCGCCCCACGCCTTGCTAGTGGCGGCTTCCCTGGCCAGGCCGACAGGACAGGCAGCCGCCCAGCGTAACGACTGAAGTCGTCACTACGAAGGGCTCGTCCCACGCCTTGGTAGTGGCGGCTTCCC
>JANWYQ010000052.1 GCA_025055015.1 Caldilineales bacterium | reverse complement strand
CGCCACCTGCTCCACCGTCAACCCCTCCGGACCAATCCAGTCGTTGGCCGGGTTCACCACCACCGCCAACGCATCCGTGCCCACCCGGAACTCCACCGGCGTCCGCCCGATGGCCTTGCAGTTCTCCACCTCGCTGCTCTTAATCGGCCGGGAGGCAGTGGAGATGTCGGTCTCGCCCGCCTTGCAGAAGCGCTCAAAGCCCGCGCCCGTGCCGATGGAGTCGATGGTGATGTTGCCCGCATACCCTTCCTCGCGGAACCGCTCCGCCATCCGCTCCGCCAACGGGTATACCGTCGAGCTGCCCGCCATGATGATGTCGCCCTTTACCTCCAGCGGGTTCACCTCGGGCAGCTGGATGGTCGGCTCACTGACGACGCTAGGGGCCGGAGTGGGCTGCGCAGGCTGAGCCGGCGCCGGAGTGGGCGTTGGCTGCGGCTGCGCAGGCTGGGCCGGCGCCGGGGTGGGAGTGGGCGGCACCGGCGTGGGGGTCGGTGTGGCGCCACCGCCGCAGGCTGCGACGACCAGCGCCAGGACGACTAGAGCAACAAAGACGACGTAACGGCGCATAGGGAACTTTCTCCTCCTCAGAAAGTCGTGTGCCTGTCCGTGTACAAGCACGTGTTTCAGGGTCGTCCGGGTCGTTGTGGACCTGAAGAGCGCACACATCCAACGGCCGGCGCGCAATCTTCGCAGGCCGGCCGGTAGACGTGCTCTTGTTCACTTGTTCGCTCTGTTCACTTTGTTCACAACGACAGACGGCACCAGTCTACTATGCGCCGATTAACGCACCTTCACCCGATCTTTAGGTTTCCATGAACAACGCGTTAACGTGTTGTTAAGAGGGACATCGGAATTTGAGCTACCAATCGGCTCCAAATGGCCCTGGCGGCAGCCACGACCTCGGGCGCTGCGTCGTACACCGCCTGGCCCTTCAGGTCAGCCTCGATGAGCTGCGGGTCGAAGGGCAGGCAGCCGAGAACCGGCAAGTCCCCGGCCGCCTGGGCTACGAACATCGCATCCCCGTCGCTGCGCACCCGGTTCCCCACCACAAGCAGCCGGCGCAGGCCGATGTCCTCCGCCAGGCGGCGAATCTCCCCCATCACGCCGACGCTGCGCCGTCCCGGCTCCACCACCACGATCATAGCGTCCACCGCCTGGGCCGTGGCCCGCCCGAGGTGCTCTACGCCGGCCTCCATGTCCAGGATCAGCACCTCGCCCCGCCGCAGAAGCAGGTGGGTGGTGAGGGCGCGCAGCAGGGCGTTCTCTGGGCACAGGCAGCCCGCTCCGCCCAGCTTGACCGCGCCCATGCGCAGCAGGCGGATGCCGCGCCACTCCCGGCTGAAGCGCTCCGGGATGTCGTCCACCCGCGGGTTGAGCTTGAAGAAGCCGCCCACCGTGCCCGGCTGCGCGCCGGTGCGCTCGTAGATCAGGTCGCCCATCTCGGCGATGGGTGCGATCTGCGCAGCCAGGTCAGGCGGAAAGCCCAGCGCATTGGCCAGGCCGGAGGCCGGATCAGCGTCCACGGCCAGGACGTCGCAGCCGGCCTCACGATACAGGTAGGCAAGCAGGGCGGCCAGGGTGGTCTTGCCCACGCCGCCCTTGCCGGTGATGGCAAGCTTGGTCATGGGAGGGCTTGAACGGCTTGGCAGGAGCGCTCAAACGCTTCACGCCCCCTCGGTGCCTTCGTGGCTTGTCTTGAGAATGGCCTCTGCCCTTCGTAGTAGCGGCTTCAGTCGCTCTGGGGCGCTCGGCCGACTAAAGTCGTCACTACCAAGGTTTCCATCCGGGGCCGTGGCGCCCGCCGAGCATGAGCAATTTGTGGTAAAAGAAGCACGGCGGTGCAATGCTCTAGGGCGCCTGGCGAGCCGTCGGCCGCGGCAGGCCGGACTCCTCGATCAGCCGCGGGACGATCTCTTCCCAGTGGACGGCCATGATGTGCAGGCCGTGGATGCCGGGGGTGGCCTTGAGCTTCTCGATGAGCTCCAAGGCGATGGCCACGCCGGTCTCCTGCTGGGCGAGCTTGTCGTCGCCGGCTGCGTCCATGCGCTTGAGGATCTCCGGCGGG
>JANWYQ010000225.1 GCA_025055015.1 Caldilineales bacterium | reverse complement strand
TGGCCTGGGTTTTGATCGCCTCGGCGATGGCCCGCAGGGTAGCGACATCCTCGATCTTGGCGATCTCCGGCAGCAGGCGCAGGCCCTCGGCGCCGAAGCGCAGCTCCAGGCCGAGCTCAATGGCCGCCAGGTAGCCCTCGCGCTTGCCTTCCGCCAGGCCTTGCTCCTTGCCCTGGCTCAATCCCTGCTGGAGGCCTTGCTGCAGGCCCTGCTCGACCCACTTCTCAGCGATGGTTGCCATGATCTGTTCTCCTTCTGGAAACGCCTCGCTCACTGTTCGTTCCAGTTCCTCCGCCGACAGGTAGCGGCTGCCGACCGTCACGTAGCGCAACAGCGTCTCGATGTACTCCAAGCCCGTGCGCTGGTGGGCCAGGTCGCGGAGGAGGAAAAGGGCCCTGGCCAGGCTAGGACCCAGGTCCTCCCGCAAGATGTGCTTCAACACCAACAGCGCCGCCCGCAGCGTCACCTCGCCGCGAATCTCGTCGTCGCTGAACTGAGACAGGTCGCACAAGGCATACTCGAACTCCGGCACATACCGCCGCACCACCTCCGGCCCACCCACCAGCCAGCGAAACCCCGGCCGCACCCGCCAGGCCACCTCGCCGTGGTAGAGCACCAGGGGCACCAGCGCCGGCAGGCGGCCCTCCTGCCGCAGGGCGCGCTCCCAGATTTTCACCAGGTAGCGCAGAAGCTGAAAGGCCACCAGGCGGTCGGGAAAGCTCTTGTGCTCGATGAGCACGTAGACCAAGCCGTCGTCGCCCTCCGCCAACTGCACGGTGAAGAGAAGGTCGGTGTGGTGGGCCTGGAAGGCCTCGTCCACGAAGCTCTCACCCGTCAACGCCAGCGTGGACAGGTCCAGCGCCGCCGCCACGTCGGAGGGCAGGTAGTGGCGCATGAAGTCCTGCGCCACCCGTGCGTCCGCCATGAGCTGCTTGAAGAACCGATCGTGTGGATTGGCCGGAAGCTCCATGGGAGGTATTGTACTCGAATTCGGCAATCCGGCAACGCAGCCGTAGGTGGTCTGAGCGCGGGCTTCGACAGTCTTAGCCCACGCAGCGTTCGAGATTGCCCATCCCCTTTCCCTGTGGTACCATTGTGAGGCCTTGTTCAAGGATCAGCCCTGGTTGTCCCTCTGCGCGCGGATGGCCGGGCGCCAACTTCTTGCCGAGCAGGTTTCCCCTGTATGCACCGATCTCACCGATGGGTTCTCCTGGGCTTCAGCCTCTTGGCCGTGGCTCTCTCCTGGCCCCTAGCGACCCGATTGACCACCCATGTGCCGGGCAGCTACATCTGGGCCTTCGACGAGTACACCTTTCTCTGGAACATCTGGTACTTCAAGCGCGCGCTGATTGACCTACACACCTCCCCGCTGCACACCGAGCTGCTGTTCTACCCGCTGGGCCTGGACCTGGTCATGTACACCTTCAACCTCTTGGCCTCAGGCCTGGCCCTGCCTCTCTACCTGGCCACCGGCAACGCCGCCCTGGCCAGCAACCTGATGAACCTAGCTGCGTCTGCGCTAGGCGGCTTCGGGGTCTACTTGCTGGCGCGCTATCTGCTGCGCCCTGGGGCAAGCAACGGCGACGCGCGCGCTGCCCGGTTGAGCGATGGCGCCGTAGCCCTGCCTGCAG
The DNA here is from genome assembly GCA_025055015.1 of Caldilineales bacterium. Lineage (GTDB taxonomy): Bacteria > Chloroflexota > Anaerolineae > JAAEKA01 > JAAEKA01 > JANWYQ01. Next base: position 34,367 of record JANWYQ010000225.1, on the reverse strand, counting down.
CCGTGCTGGCCGGCGCCGTGTATGCGTTCGCCTCCAGCCGCTCCATCTACCTGGCCTTGGGCCACTACATGATCGTCACCACCCAGTGGGTGCCGTTCTTCGCCCTGTACTTCCTGCGCACGTTGGACGGCCATCGGCGCCGCGACGCAGTTCTAGCCGGGCTCTTCACTGCGCTGTGCCTGCTCACCGACATGCTGTACGGCGTGCTGCTGGGGCTGATTGCCGTGGTCCTCCTGTTGAGCCGGTGGCGACAGCGGACACAGCGGCCCTCACTGCCCAGCAGCCTTGGCCTGTTGGCTACGGTGGTGGCCGTGGCAGCGTTGCTCAGCGCACCTTTGTTGATCCCTACCTTGCGCGAGGGGATCAGCGCCGACTACGCTGTGGAGGGCTGGGGCAACGCGGACGTGCTCAACGCCGACCTGGCCGGCCTCTTTACCCCCACCGCGCTGCACCCTGTGCTGGACGGCGCCGAGGGGCGCACCTGGGAGGAGGAGCTGCGGGCCGTGCAGACCGGCGAGAGCCGCTTCAACGACGTCAACACCCTCTTCCTAGGCTACGCCACCGCTGCGCTGGCCGTGCTGGGCGCCGTCGTCGGGGGCCGTCGGGCGCGCGGGTGGGCTGCCCTGGCGTTGCTGACCCTGGTGCTGGCTCTGGGGCCCCTGCTGACGATCAACGGCCGCTCCACCTTCGACCTGGACGGGCTGCCGGTGACGGTGCCGCTGCCCTACATCGTCTTCCACTACCTGCCCTTGCTGCAGGGCTTCCGCGCGCCCAACCGCTTCAGCATCGTGGTCATGCTGGCGCTGGCGGTGTTGGCAGCCTACGCCGCTGCCTGGCTGCTGTCGCTGCTCGCCGGCCAACGCCAGCAGCCGGGGGAGGCCCTCTCCGGCCGCTTTCGGCAGATCGGCGCCGGCGCCCTGTCGGCGCTGCTGATCGGCCTGGTGCTGTTCGAGCACCTGGCCGTGCCCATGCCCCTGACCGACGCGCGCGTGCCGGCCGTCTACCGCCAGATCGCCCAGCAGCCCGGCGAGTTCGCCCTGCTGCAGCTTCCCATGGGCTGGCGCAACGGCTTCGGCGTGCTGGGCAGCGAGGACACCCGCGTTCAGTGGTACCAATCGGTCCACGGCCGCCCCATCCTCAGCGGCAACACCTCCCGCAACCCGCCCTTCAAGTTCGACTACTTCCGCCGACTGCCCTTGGTGCAGGCCATCGCCGCAGTGCAGACCTACGGGCAGCCCGACTCGGCCCTCGACCAGGCCGCCCGCCAGAGCGCCGGCGAGCTCATGGCCCTGTGGAACGTGCGCTACCTGGTGGTCAACCCGCCGGTGCCCGGCCGCTATCCTTACGCCGACACCTGGCAGGCTGCCCGTGACTACGCGCTGAGCGTGCTGCCGGTGGATCGCCGGCCGGTCTGGGAGGGGGACGGCGTGCAGGTCTACGCCGTGCGGCAGCCGTCCGTGCCCCTGCCCTTCGCGCTGGACTTCGGCGCGCAGGACACCGCCGCCTACCGCGGGGACGGCTGGAGCGTAGATGAGGCCGACATCGCCGGCGCCAGCGGCGTCTGGGCCGAGGGCCGCCGTGCGGAGCTCTTCTTCCCGGTGCAAGCCCCGCAGCCGCCGGCCCTGCGCCTGACCCTGCGGCTGCTGCCCTTCGCCTACGACGGCGCGGAGCAGCAGACCGTGGTGGCCTACCTCAACGGCCGCGACCTGGGCGCGCGGGCGCTGCCGGCCGGCTGGAGCGAGGTCACCTTCGACGCGCCGGCCGCGGCCGTGCGGCCCGGCTTGAACCGGCTGCGGCTGCGCTTCGGCTACAGCGCGCGGCCCGTGGACGTCCTTCCCGGCCAGGGACAGATCGGCAGCACCGGGGTGCAGGCGCCGGTGGACATCGAGATCAACAGCGGCGGCGCCGCGCAGGACATCGCCTACATCACTGTCACCCCGCCGGGCGGCGCTGCAGAGGACGCGTCGGCCGGTCGCCGCGGCTACAACCTCACCGCGCTAGACCCGCGCACCGGCCGCGTGCTGGACAAGCGCGGCTTCGACACCTGGGCCAACGCCTACGAGGCCGAGCGCCTGGCCGACTTCGTGGCCCGGCTCCGCCCCGGCGTCATCGTGGTGGCCGCTGCGCGCGACGACGCCAGTCGCCACCTCACCGACCGCGCCGTGGCCGCGCTGGCCAGCCTGGGCAGCGGCGTGGACCTGCGCCAAACGCCGGGCTACGGCCACGCTCTGATCGGCGTCAAGGGTGCGGCGTCGGGAACCGCCCTGGAGGCCACCGGCCCGCAGGGCGCGTACCTGCGCCTGGCTGCGGACCGGCGGTCGCTCTCCGCCGCCGCGGACTGGCTGCGGGTGGAGGAGGCCCCATGAGCGTTACCAAATCTTTAGTCGTGGCGCCGACCAACCGTCGGTGGACCACGATGGACCTGGGCTTGGCTGCCGGCGTGTCCTTGCTGGCCGGCTTGGTCTACTGGCGGGGCGCGGCGCCCGGCCTCCTGTTCGGCGACAGCGGCGAGCTGCAGTTCGCCGCCTGGTTGGCCGGCCTGCCCCACCCCACCGGCTATCCGCTGTACATCCTTCTCGGCTGGGCGTGGACCCACCTGCTGGCCGGCCTGGGCTTGGCCGAGCCGGCGCGGGCGCTAAACCTGCTATCCGCGGTGTTCGCTGCGCTGGCCGTCGGCCTGGTCTACGGGACTGCGCGGCTGCTCGCGGCCCTTGGCGCTCCCTCGTCGTCCCCCGCTGCGCAGCGCCTGGCGGGCCTGCTGGCCGCGCTCACCTTCGCCTTCACGCCCACCTTTTGGGGCCAGGCCCTGGTGGCCGAGGTCTACGCGCTGCACGCGGCCCTGTTGGCGCTGATCCTGGGGCTGGCTTTGCAGTGGCGCAGCGCGCCCGCGGCAAGCCGGGGACGCTGGCTGGCCGCCCTGGGGCTGGCCCTGGGCCTAGGGCTGGCCCACCATCGCACCACGGTGCTCCTGCTGCCGGTGGTGGCCGCCTTCGTTTGGGTGGACAGCGGTCGTGGCCGGCGGCTGCGAGACCTAGCCCGCCTGGTCGCCTTCGCTGCGCTGCCGCTGCTGCTCTACGCGTTCGTGCCGTGGGCGGCAGCCCGCACACCTTACCTCACCGTGGAGCTGGCGCCGGGGCAGGCGGTGGAGCTGGTGGACCGCTCCCCGGCCGGCCTGCTGAGCTACGTGGCCGGCCGCACCTTCGCCGGCGAGCTGCAGGGCGTCGGCGCCGCGGCTCAGGCCGTGCCCGACGGCCTACGGCGGCTCCGGGCTGAGCTGACCTGGGGCGGCCTGTTCCTGGCGGCCGTGGGCCTGCTCCATCTAGCGCGGCGGGGGCCGCGCGATGTCCTGGGCCTGACGGCCGGCAGCTTTGCCTTGCTGTTCGGCTTCAACCTTTTCTACACTATCGGCGACATCCAGGTCTTCTACATCGGGCCGGCGCTGATCGCTTGCCTGTGGATCGGCGTTGCGGCCGCTGCGGCGGAGGGACTGGCCCCTGCCCTGTCCAAGGTGCTCGGCCGCCCCCTGTCCCCGAGGACTGCGGCCCTGCTGGGCCTGCCCGTGGCGATCCTGCCTCTAGTGTTGATCTTCAGCCACGCCGACGCGGTCAGCCGTCGCAACGACCACCGGGCGGAGCAGTGGTGGCGGCAGCTGCTGGCTGCCGACCCGCCGGCCGGTGCCCTGCTGGTCACCAACGACCGCGACGAGATGATGCCCCTGTGGTACCTGCAGCAGGTGGAGGGCGCGCGGCCCGACCTGACCGGCATCTTCCCCGGCCTGTTGCCCGGCGACCGGTGGTCCGACGTGGGACGGGTGGTGGAGCAGGCGCTGGCCACCGGCCGGCCGGTGGCCCGGATCAAGCCCATGCCCGGCCGGGAGGTCAAGGCAGCGTTGGGCGAGCCGGACCCGGCCTCCGGCCTCACGCCGGTGTTGGGCCTGCACGGGGACGCGACGCCCCAACGGCAGCAGGATACGGTGCTGGGGAACGTGGTGCGGCTGGGGGGCTACAACGTGAGCCCCCTCCTGGCCGGCCCCGGCAGCACCCTTCAGGTAGATTTGTACTGGGAGCCGCTGCAGCCCCTGGCTGTTGACCTGACCAGCTTTGTGCACCTGCTCCTGCCCGACGGCACGCCCATAGCCCAGAGCGACCACCGGCCCGGCGGCGTCTACTACCCCACCAGCCTATGGCGGCCGGGCGAGGTGTTGCGGGATCGCCATTGGCTATCCATCCCGGCGGAGGCTGAGCCGGGCCCCTATCGCCTGGTGGCCGGGCTGTACGAGCTGGTGGATGGTCAGGCCCAGCTGCTAGACCAGACGCCGCTGGGGGGCAGCGTGGGCGGTGAACGGCCTCCCGTGGTCGCCGGCCTGGTGATTAAGCGCACCTACGCCAACTTCGCCGACCGGATTGTGCTGGCGGGGTACGAAGTGGGCGGCCCGCGGCTGGACGTCGCCTCTCTGTTCGGAACGGCGCCGGAGAAAGGCCTGCCGGAGGACGTGTTGGTCCTGCGCCTGATGTGGCAGCCGATCCGCCCATCCGATCGAGACTACACCCTCTTCGTGCACCTGGTGGACCAGAGTGGCACCATCGTGGCCCAACACGACGGCCCCCCCATGGGCGGCCGCTACCCCACCTCCGTTTGGCAGCCGGGCGAGGCGCTCCTGGACGCCGTGCGCATGACGCTGCCCGCCGACCTGCCGTCGGGCCGCTATCGGCTGCTGGTGGGCCTGTACGACGCAACGGACCCCAACCTGCCTCGCCTGCCGGCGCGGGACGCCGAGGGCCGCCGGTTCCCCGCCGATCAGGTGCCGCTGCTCGAGGTAGACGTGCAGTAGGCGCGACCAAAGGTTCTTGGCAACTCTCAAACGCAAGCGCTGCCGGCTTCGCTCAGGAGGCCCTCCGTGTCCGACCCCGTGATCTTGACCCACGAGCTCACTCGCTGCTTTGGCTCCCTAGTGGCCGTAAACCGGCTGAGCCTGGAGGTGGCGCAGGGCGAGGTCTTCGGCTTTTTGGGCCACAACGGCGCCGGCAAGACCACGACGGTACGCTTGCTCAACGGCGTGCTGGCGGCCAGCGGCGGCCAGGCGCGCGTCCTAGGGCTGGACCCGGCCAGCCAGGGCACTGCGCTGCGCCGCCGCACCGGCGTCCTGACCGAGAGCCCCTCCCTGGACGAGCGACTGACCGCCCGCGACAACCTGGCCATCTTCGCCGACCTGTACGGCGTGCCGCGCGAGCGGGTGCGTCGCCGGATAGCCGAGCTCCTAGAGCACTTCGAGCTGGCCGACCGGGCCGACGAGAAGGTAGGAGGCTACAGCAAGGGCATGAAGCAGCGGCTGGCCCTGGCGCGCGCCCTGCTGCACGAGCCCGACCTGCTCTTCCTAGACGAGCCCACCGCCGCCCTGGACCCGGTGGCCGCGCGCGGGGTGCACGAGCTGATCCTGCGCATGGCCCGGCAGGAGGGACGCACCGTCTTCCTGTGCACCCACAACCTGGTGGAGGCGCAACGGCTGTGCGACCGGGTGGGGGTGATGGAGCAAGGCCGGCTGGTGGCCGTCGGCGCGCCGCAGGAGCTGGCCCGGCGCTACGTGCACAACCTGACGGTGGAGGTGGAGGTGGCGCCGGAGGACACGGACACAGCCCTCCAGGCGCTGGCCGGTCTGCCGGTAGCCGTCCAACCCGGCTCGCCGCGGGGACAGCTGGCGGTGAGCGGCGTGCGTCGTGAGGCCATCCCGGCGCTGGTGGCAGCCCTGGTCCACGCGGGCGTAGCCGTTTATGGCGTTGCGCCCCAGGAGCCCTCGCTGGAGGACGTCTACTTTGCCCTGCACGGCGAAGGGGTGCACGGCCAGAGGGAGGTGAGCCCATGAACTGGCGCGGGGTTCGCGCCCTGGTGCGCAAGGACCTCAAGGTGGTGATGCAGAACAAGGGGGTGAGCATTCCGCTGATCGTTGTACCGGTGATCGTCTTCGTGGTGGTGCCGGCCTTGGTCGCTCTGTTGCCGCGTCTGTTCGGGGCGATGGGCGCTCCAACGCAAGACATCGAGGAGCTGCTCACGATGGCGGCGCCGCCCCTGCGCGAAGCGCTGAGCCACTATAGCCCGGAGCAAGCCGGCGTGGTCTTCATGCTGGCGTACGTGATGGCTCCCCTGTTCCTGATCGTACCGCTGATGGTGGCCAACGTCATCGCTGCGGACAGCTTCGTGGGCGAGCGGGAACGCAAGACCCTGGAGGCGCTGCTGCACACCCCGCTCACCGACGGCGAGCTGATAGTGGGCAAGATGCTGTCCGCTTGGCTGCCGGCGGTGGCTGTAAGCTGGCTGGGCTTCGTGGTCTACGGCGTGACCGCCAACCTGGCAGCGTGGCCGGTGATGGGCCGCGTCTTCTTCCCCACCCCCATGTGGATCGTGCTGGCCCTGTGGGTGGCGCCGGCCGCGGCCGGCCTGGGCCTGGTGGCCATGATCCTGGTGTCGGCCCGGGCCAAGACCTTCCAGGAGGCCTACCAGCTGGGCGGCGTGGTAGTGCTGCCCGTGATCCTGCTGGTGATCGGCCAGATCAGCGGCGTGGTCTACCTGAGCGTCGGCGTGGCCCTGGCCCTGGGGCTGGGGCTGTGGGTCGTGGACGGGGTGCTCCTGCGGCTGGGCGCCCGCAACTTCCACCGCAACGAGCTAATTGCGCGGCTGTAGGGCTGCGGCTGTCCCCTGAAGATTTCGCCGTTTCGACGGCGGTGGGTATACTGCGCGGCAAAGCAATCGTTCAAGCAACCGGGTTGCCGACCGTCGAAAGGCCGGCAACCTTCCCCGGAGGAGGAGCGCCATGAAAACGGTCATCGGTGTGTTTGACCAGCGCGCGCAGGCCGAGGCCATGGCCTCGGCGGCGATATCCCTGGGCGTGCCGGAGTATCGGGTCGAGGTCATGGACCGCAGCGCAAAGCCCGATGAGTGGTTTGAGCCGGAGGGCCGCGCCGTCGCCCTGCGCACCCTGCGCAGCTTCACCTTAATGGGCGTGGCGCTGTTCGGCGTCTTTGGGCTGTTCACCCTCTACGGCGCCATGGTGGCCACCGGAGCCCCTCTTAACACCGCGCTTACCCTGCTGTGGGTTTTTCTGGTGGTCGGCCTGCTCTCCGGCTTGTTCATGGGATGGGTGAAGGGCCGGGCCGACGCCGACGACGAGGTCCACCGCTTCCGAGAGGCCTTCCTTAGCGGCAAGGTGCTGACCGTGGTGGAGACCGACGTCTACGCTAAGGCGGTGGCCCAGCGGATGCGCCAGCAGGCCGCGCGGATGGTGTTCGTGTCCAGGGAGCGCAAGCCTTGGCGGCTGGCCGTGGAGCCTGAGGCCTTGGCCGCCGCAGCGGCGCACTGAGCCCCTTTGTAAGGCAACTCCGCAGGAGTTGCCTTACAGCGTTTAGGCGGCGGATTGGCGACGGGAGAAGACCGCTATAGCCAGCCCCGGCGCAACCGAGTAAGGCAACTCCACAGGAGTTGCCTTACAACTTTTAGGCGGCGGATTGGCGACGGGAGAAGACCGCCAGAGCCAGCCCCGGCGCAACGAGCCCCAGGGTGGCCAGCGCTGCTGCCCAGTCTACCGGGGGCGGCGATAGGCGAGGGTAGGGGGTGTAGGCCAGGGAAACGCGGGCGGCCGTGGGGGCCAGGTAGAAGACGGCGGTGGCTGCGGCCGCCATCGCCACCAGAAGGTCGCGCGGGGTCACCGGCTGCGGCCGATACACCGTGCGCCGAAAGCTGCGTCCCTGCAGCCACAGGCCCACAGCCACCAACACTGCGCCGCCTGCCAGCAACAGAGCAACGGCGGGCGACTGCTGGCCGGCCAGGCGGAGGATCAAAGCGCTCACCACGCCGACGAGGCCCGCCGCCTGTAGCGGCCGCGCCAGCCGGGGCCGCGGGGCTGCTGCGCTGCCGAAGCCGCGCGCGGTCATGGCCTCGGCCAGGTGGAGGGCGTTCTCCAGGCCGCTTACCAGCAGCGGCATCACCAGGGGCAGGGCGTCTCGCAGCCCGCGCGGCCGGTACCCGCGCATGGTCTGCGCCTCGCGGATCTGTTGGAGCTGCGCGAAGGTGGTGGGCACGTAGGCCAGCGCAATGGACAGCACCACCGCCACGGGGTAGAACGCGCGAGGGATCAGTCGCACCAGCGCCTGCACCGACAGCCCCAGGTAGAGGGCTGTGAAGGCGGCGAACAGGCCGGTGAGCACCAGGCCGTTCAAGCCGCCGTAGACCAGCGCCTCGAGGGTGATCGGTCCCCCGATCAGCGGCAGCCAACGGGGAAAGGTCAGCACCACCGTCTCGCCGTAGTGGGTGGAGAGCGCGTTCAACAGAGCGCCCAGGGGCACCACCACCAGGCCGAAGCGCAGAGGAGAGAGGGGGGGCGGGGGCGCGTAGGCGCGGCGGCGGGCCTGGCTATGCGCCAGGCCGATGCACCCCAGCGCCAGGGCCAGGTAGACCGGGTTGCGGGTGGCAGTGAGCGCCGCCAGCACGCTGCCCAGCCACACCAACCACGCCAGCGGGTGTAGCGGCGGACGGTCGTCGGCCGGCCCTGTGGCCAAGGGTCTCACGGGGTCGCCTGGGCCGTCCATGGCCGATACTGAAACTCGAAGCGCTGCTGGAAGCGCCGCAGCGCGCTCAGGACGGACGCGCCGAAGGCCAGGGTCAGGGCCACGTTGCCCGCCACGGCCATGCTGTCCCACACCAAGGAGGTCAGGGCGTAGAAGGTGGCATAGCGCCGCACCACCTCGCCCAGGGCTAGCCCCGCTTGGTAGTACTGGTCCGGAGGCCCCGCCATGAAGGGCCAGAACCACAGGTTGATGATCACGCCGTAGATCAACCCCCACAGGCCGGCAAAGGCCGCCAGCGCCCACACCTCGCGGCGCGGGCTACCCTCTCCGCCCATCGCGCGGACCAGCGGCCGCGCCAGCGGCGCGCTGAGGCCCATCCAGCCGGCGGTGAACATCTGCGCAGGCAGCCACGGTCCCACGCCGCCGGTGATCACCGCAGACACGGCCAGGGTCAGCGCGCCCATCAGGAAGCCGAAGCGCGGGCCATAGACGTAGCCGGCCAGCACGATCAGCACCCAGATGGGCGTGAAGCCGCCGGGGCCGGGGATGGCCACCTCGATGAAGCGCAGCGCAGAGTTGATGGCCACCAGCACCCCCAGCAGGGCCATGGTCTTGGCGCTGACAGCCTGTTCCTGTACCTCGGCCAGCATCACCAGGAAGATCAGCCCGACCAGCACCGCCATCAGCAGCGGCGCGTCGGCCGCCCGCGCCTGGCCCATGCTGGGCGATGCGGGCGAGGTGGCCTGCAGGAAGGGATAGAGGAGGGCAATGAGGCCCAGAGCCAGGCAGAGCCCGTAGATCACCCCGCTGCTGAGGGGCAGCCTGCGGTGCTCCTGGCCTGGTCGGGCGCGTGGCCCGGCCGCAGCCGCGAGCCGACGGTCGTCCAGGGACGCGCTGCGGCGGTGCACCCGCCGTGCGGCGGCCAGGCCTAGGCTAAAGGCGGCAGCCATAGCCGTCGCGAACAGCGGGTCCCAGGTGGCACGCGTGACCGCAGCAGCGCTGGGGCTCCACGCCTGGGCGCCGCCTCCGCCGGTCGGGACTGCGTTGCGCGGCGCGCGGGCTGCCAGCGCGGCCGCAACCTCCTCCCGGCTCAGGGGCTGCCGCAGGTTCGCCAGGGCTACGCGGGCGGGGGATGGCGCTGCGACAGGGGCGAGTACCGGGGTGGACGTTGACATGGCGCTGGGCTGCCACCCGAGGACGTCTGCGGCGGTCGCCGACGAGACGGCAACGCGGCCGTGCTCCAGCAGCGGCAAGAACGCACGGCGACCTGCGCCGTTGTCTGGGGCTGCGGGCACCTCCATGGCCGCCGGCGGCTCAGGCGCGGGCGGCGGGAGGGGCCCTCCTGGGGTCCCAAGGGACGGCGGGGTAGTGGTTGGGGTGGCCGTGGGGGTGGCGGTCGGCGCGGCGGGTGACGCAATCGCTGTGGGCGAGGGCACGGGGGTGGCGGTGGGCGGCGCCGGCGACAACCCGGCCGCCGGCGTGGCCGTCCCCGTAGCGGTGGGGGTCCAGGTGGCCGTGGGCGACGGGGTGGGCGTGTCGGTGGGGAGCGGTGTGGGGGTGGCCGTGGCCGTTGGGGTGGGCGTGGGCGTCGGCGCCGCGCAGATCTCGGCAAAGGTGCGCACCGGCGGCAGCGCGCCTTGGTTGGAGGTGCCGGCGCCCCACACCCACCCGTCCACGTCGCCAGCGCGCACGATGCGACTGCTGGCGCCCAGGTTGGAGTACACCCACTGGCCGTTCGCCAGGTAGTAGTAGATCCAGTAGACGCAGGGGGAGCTGGTGCACTGGCACCAGCAGGGCTGCATGGGGTAGTTGCATCCCACCCCCTCGATGCTGCAGATGGCCGCGCCCATGGCGCTATACTCGGCGGTGAGGCTTAGGCCCGCAGCGCGCAGCAGCTGCTCGCCGGTGGCTTGGCCGCTGGGGCCCAGGTCCACGCAGCGGGTGATCACCGTGCCGTTGCCGAAGTCCACCACCAGCCCGGCGCGCGAGGGCTGGCCCTCCTGCGCCACGGCCGGCGCCGGGGTCAGCGTTCCCCCGGCCAGGGCCACCAGGGAGGCCAGCGCAACGGCGCCCGCCCGCGCGACAGCCCGTCCTCTGCTGAGCAGAGGACGGCTGTCGCGAAGCCGGAGACTACGCCATCCAGACATGAGCACCGTCGCGCTGGCCAATCTTACGTAACGTTGGTCCAAACCGTGGAATGCGTGGCCAGACCTCCCTGCACCTACCAGGGAGGCGCAAGCCGCCTCAGTCCTTGAACACTAGCGGGAAGATGCGCTGGCTGGGCGGCCGCAGCGGGAAAGGCTTGCCGCTCAAGCCGGGCACCGCCTGGTAGGTGCTGAACGGGTCGTTGGGGCCGGAGAAGCCGGGGAAGCCGCCGGCGTCGGTCTGCAGGGCCATCAGCGCCTCCAGGGGGTTGTGGGCCGTCAGGCGGGAGCTGGAGCCGTCGGCCACGAAAGTGCGCCAGCGCAGGCTGCGCGGGTCCTCGTGGAACGCGGCCAGGGCCTGCAGCGCCAGACCGGTGGAGGCGGGATCGGTGGTGCCGAGGAAGCCGGGGAAGCCGCCGTCCTCGTTCTGCTGGCTGCGCAGGAAGGCCAGGCCCGCGGCCACCGCAGGATGGTTGCGGCCGACCTTGACGGCCGCCAAGGCCTGCAGGGCCAGGCTGGTGCTGTCCACGTCGGCTGCGCCGGCGTTGGCGCTGAAACCCCAGCCGCCGCCTGCGGCCTGGATGCTGGTCAAGTAGGTCACGGCGGCCGGCGGCACGGCCTCGCCCGCGGCCGCCAGGCCCAGCATGGCCCACGACTGGTCCCAGGTGGAGCCGCCGCCGAACTTGCCGCTGCTGGCGTCGTAGTAGCCGATCAGCTTGGCCACCAGGTCCACGCCGCCGAAGCTGCGGGGATTGCCCCGGCCCGCTACCACGCCTGCGGTGAGCTTGCCGGCCGCAGCTGCGCTGGCGTTGGCGTAGGTGTTAGCCACGGTGGCCAGGTAGTCCATGGGGCTGTTGCCGTTGACGACGAAGCTGCGGGGGTCGCGGCCCGTGGCGGCGATGGCGAGCACGGCGTCAACGGTAGCGCCGGGGTTGAAGCCGGCGAAGCTGCCGTCGGCCTGCTGCTGGGCTGCGATCCAGCGCAGGGCCTGGCGCTGGGCGACCCCTCGGCCGGGCAGGGGGAAGGGCTTGCCCACCAGCGCCGGCACAGCCTGCTGCGTGGCAAAGAGGTTGGCCGGCGGGTCCTGGTAGACAAACGCGCCGCTGGGGAGCTGCTGGCCCAGCAGGTAGCTGATGGGATGGGTGGCCGTGATCGCCCACGCCGCGCTCAGGGGGTCCTGGCCGACCGCCAGGATGGCTTGCACGGCGTAGGCCGTGGAGTTGGTGTTGCTGCGCGTGCCCCAGGGCTGGGCGGGCGAGGCCGGGAAGCCGCCGTCAGCGTTGGTGAGCTGGGCGCTGCGCAGGTAGGCGAGCCCGCCGGCCACGGCGGAGGACGTGGGCGGCTCGCCGGCCGCGATCAGCGCCTGGATGGCCACGGCGGTGCTGTCCACGTCGCTGCTCATGCCCGCGGTCCAGCCCCAGCCGCCGTCCGCGTTGGCCAGGGAGGTCAGCCGCGCCACCGCAGCCGGCGGCACCGGCTCGGCGGCAGCCGCCAGCCCCAGCATGGCCCACGCCTGGTCTTGCACGGTGGTGCCGAACGCGCCCGTCGCCGGGGTGTAGTACGCGTTGATCTTCGCCACCAGGTTCATGCCGCCAAAGGTGCGAGGATCAACGCCGGCCGCCACGAGACCCACGGCGAGCTTGCCGGCCGCCGCGGCGCTGTTGTTAGCGTAGGCGGGGCCGTTGGCAAACAGCCAGTCCAGCAGCGACCGGTTCTGCCCGCTGCGCCACAGCCAGGGGTTCTGACCGGCGGCCACGACGGACAGCAGGACGTCCACCGTGGCGCCTGCGCTGTTGCCGAAGCTGCCATCGGCCGCCTGCTGGCCGCGCAGCCACTGCAGCGTAGCCTCGGCGGCCAGGCTCTCGGCGGTGATCGGTGGGGGCGGGTCGCCGGCTCCCCAGGCCCAGCCCTCCACCGCGCCGCTGGACAGGGTGGAGCTGCTGGCGCCCACCATGTACATCTGCCAGCCGTTGTTCCAGAAGTGATAGCTCCAGAAGCGACTGGCGTCGCAGAAGCAGTTGGTGGCCGGGCAGCCCACGCCCTCGATGGCGCAGATGGCCGAGCCGAAGCTGTAGGTAGCGACTTCCAGGTTCAGGCCGGAGCGCTGCAGCGCCTCCAAGCCCGTGATGGTGGGAGTGCTGAAGGTGACGCGGCGGGTGATCACGCGGCCGTCGCCCAGGTCCACCACGATGTCGGCGTAGTGGGGATCGTCGCTGGGCGCGGCGAGATGCGCCTGGGTCGGCGCGGCGGCGACCAAGGTGGAGATCAGCAGCGCCAGGGCCAACAGCAGTCGGCCGACGCTGCGCAGGGCGCGAATGGTTGTCGGGTTCATCCTTTCCTCCGGTAGCTACGAGTGGTCAAAAGCCCTGGACCGCTGCGCAAGCAGCGGCCAGGCGGTCGTTGAACAGGTCGGGGGCAGAACAGGTTACGGGACGGTGGGTTCTACCGCGATGCCTGCCGACTCACCAGGAGACAAAAAAGCGCCCGACGGATGAACGTCGGACGCTTTTGTCGCACTTCCTGGGCTGACCAGCTCGCAGGCCGGCCAATACCTGGTGATCATGGCAAGTTTCCGCTCTCCTTTCCGTCGAAGGGTGTGGCGGACGTGCAGTGGCGGTCGTCCTGGCTTCTCGGCTCGTGCGTCCGAGTTACAGTTGCGCGACAGCGCCGGACTTTCACCGGCTTCGCCTGAACCGTAGTTCAGCCCTGGCATCCGGGCCAACGGGCACCACTGACGGCCAACGATGTATGGCTGAGCTGGCTGCAAGACCTACGGCCTGCGGGCAGCTCGGGGCTATTAAGGAGCGACTGGGCGCGCAAGAGGCACTCTATTCACTGCGCGCGCAAAACCGAAGGCGTTAGGCGGTTGCCTCTGCTCATACAAACTCTGCAATCGCCACCAGCTGCTTCCGCGCAAAACTGTGACGATGCAGCTTGATACGCTCGATTTCGTGCAAGGTCTCTGCGGTAAAATAGCTTGCGCCGCAATTCGGGCACGTGACGAGAGGAATATTCTCGATGATGAGTAGGTTTTCACCCTCGCCATAGCTACGGGTGACCTGCCGAACGCGCGCGCCATCCTTGCCGCAAACATCACAAATCATAGGACTCACGCTCATAAACGATACACCGTGATGACCACCAGTTTGCCCATCGGACTGAGCTTGACTACTGCGACCATCTCATCGCCGGCAACCGTCTGGCGCCTGACTAAATAACTTCCACTCGCCGCTTGACAGGTCCTTCTGACGCTCGACAATTTCACCCGTGAGCAAGCTCCGTTCGACGTCGAAGATGCTCAACCGGTCATCGTTCATCTCTTCTTCTGCGTGGACGGTCATGACATATGGACGACGTCGGACCCTGTCGCGAATCTTGTCCAAAATGTGCTTGAACATGGTCTGCTCCCAGTGTAACGAGAATTACCTCGTCGTTTGAAACTTATAGCAGACCATGCAGAGAGTTAAAGGGCAAATAACTGCTCAATCGTTGTCACTATAGCATAAGGGCCCACGCCTGTCAAAGCTCCATCCCCGAGGAAGGCACAGCCATCACCTCGCTGCGGTCCACGTTGATCTCCTGGAACCGTCCCGTCACCATGTAGATCACCCGCTCGGCTACGTTGGTAGCCAGGTCGCCGAAGCGCTCCAGCTCGCGCGCGGCGCGCAGCAGCTCGTAGTTGGCCTCGATCAGATCGGCGCTGTCTGTGCGGGCCATCTGCAGCATAATCTGGGTGAAGACCTGGCTGTAGAGGGCGTCTACCTCGTCGTCCTGCTTGGCCACCTGGAGGGCCAGGTCCGCGTCGCTCTGGGCGTAGGCGTCCATGGTCTGGTTCAGCATGCGGATCACCAGGTCGCCCATCTGTCTGAGCTCAGGAGGGCGGGGCACCTGGGGCCGGCGGGCCAGGTGCGGCACGATCTTGGCGATGCCCTTGGCCTGGTCGCCCATGCGCTCCAGGTCCACGATCATGTTCATCACGCTGACGATAGCGCGCAGGTCGCGCGCCGCGGGCTGCTGCGTCACGATCAACGAGAAGCATTGCTCCTCTAGGTCGAAGCGCAGCGCGTTGACACCGGTGTCGGCGACGAACACCGCGCGCGCCCGGTCCACGTCCATGTCCTCCAGGGCAGCCAGAGCGGTGGTGAGCTCCTCCTCCACCATGCTGCCCATCTTGATGACGTCGGTGCGTAGGTCGTTGAGCTGCTGCTCAAAGCGTTGACGAATGATCACCATCGGCGGGGTCCCTCCTAGAGCGAGAGCTGAAAGCAGGCGCATTTTACTCCGGAAGGCCGCGAAGCGCTAATTGCCCAGGCTCACCTCTCCCCACCCGCTTGCTAAGGCAGCGACGCGCGTCTATACTCTCCTCTATCAACGCTCGACGCGATAGCAACCTTCTGACACCTGTGATCCACTCACTATGTCTATCCTCACCCTTGGCCGACACACCTTCCGCTGGGGCGCCCAGACCTACGTCATGGGCATCCTCAATGTCACGCCCGATAGCTTCTCGGGCGATGGGTTGCTGAGCCTCGCTCCCCAATCTGAGGACTGGGTGGAGCTGGCCGTGGCCCAGGGGCAGCGCTTTGTGGCCGAGGGCGCGCACATCCTGGACGTGGGAGGAGAGAGCACCCGGCCGGGCAGCCAGCCGGTGGACGCGGAGGAGGAGCTGCGCCGCGTGCTGCCGGTGATCGAGCGGCTGGCGGCCACAGTGGACGTGCCCATCTCCGTGGACACCTCCAAGTCGGCAGTGGCCGAGGCGGCCCTGCGCGCCGGCGCCGTCATCGTCAACGACGTGTGGGGCTTTCGGCTGGACCCGGCCATTGCCGAGGTGACCGCGCGACACGGCGCGGCCGCTGTGCTGATGCACAACCGCAGCCGTCGCGAGCACGTGTCCATTGACCCTGCCCTGGGCGGCATGTACTTGGGCGCCGAGTACGGCGACGTGGTGGCCGACGTGGCTGCCGAGCTGCGCATCAGCATCGAGCTGGCGCGGCGGGCCGGCGTGCCCGACGACCATATCATCCTGGACCCCGGCCTGGGGTTCGGCAAGAGCGTGGCGCAGAACCTGGAGCTGCTGGACCGGCTGGGAGAGCTGCGCAGCCTGGGCTACCCCCTCCTGGTGGGTCCCAGCCGCAAGTCCTTCATCGGCTACACCTTGGGCCTGCCGCCCGACCAGCGGGTGGAGGGCACGGCGGCCACGGTGGCCATCGCCATCGCCCGCGGGGCCGACATCGTGCGCGTCCACGATGTGCAGGCCATGGCGCGCGTGGCCCGCATGGCCGATGCCGTGGTGCGCCGCGGCGTCTCCGTTGGAGCGCACTGAGCGCCAGCCGTGGACAGGATGATCCCCGCCGTCGTGCGCTGTCTTTGACATAGAACGCTGGACGGGTTATCATCGGGCCGTGTGGCGCGCTCGGGCGTCGCATGGCCCAACCCGTTCAGTGTTTGCTTTGTTAACAAGGAGCACCTATGGCACCAACCTCTCCTCCGACAAGGCGTCCCGCCGGCATTGTGGTTCTGGTCATCGTCTACATCGTGCTGTCCCTTCTCTCGCTCGTGTGGAGCTTGCTGGTCTTCGGCTTTGGTGGGTTGGGCGCGCTCTTCGGCACCATCTTCGGCGCTGAAAACATGGCGATGCAGGGCACCAACCGCGCCCTGAGCGGCACGCTGGGCCTCATCACAGCCGTTCTGCACCTGGTCGTCGCCTACGGCCTGTGGAACCTGAAGCGCTGGGCGTGGCTCCTCGCGGTGGTGGCCCTGGGCGTCTATGTCCTCACCGGCATCATAGGCATGTTCAGCGGCGGGTTCTGGGCGCTGTGTTGCGGCTTCGCCGGCCTCGCGGTTCCGGTGGCCATCTTCGTGTACCTCCTAAGGCCGGACGTGCGCGGCGCGTTTATGAACCGCTAGAAGCGCCCTTCGCCAGGCGCAGCGTCGGTTGGTTCGACAGGCTTGCCGACCGACGCGTCCCCCAGCCCGCTAAGCTAAGCCTTTCGGCCCGAACATACGTCGGGCGTGACCTTCGGCCCTCCCACGGGGCGCCGGCCGTGGGAGGGCTTTCCTCGTCGAGTGGTTGGAAGATCGCCATGGCCACTGCCATCTGGTGGGTGCGCCGGGATCTACGGCTCAGCGACAACCAGGCGCTCAGCCGGGCCCTTGCCGCCGCCGACCAGGTTGTGCCCGTCTTCGTACTGGACCCGGCTCTGCTCAGCTCGCCCTACGTGGGCGAGAAGCGGCTGGCCTTCCTGTTCGACGGCTTGCGCAGCTTGGACGCCGACCTGCGCCGCTGCGGCAGCCGGCTGATCGTGCGCCGCGGCCGGCCCATGGAGGCGCTGCGGCAGCTGGTGGCCGAGACCGGCGCCCAGGCCATTTTCGCCGAGGCCGACGTCACGCCCTACGCCCGACGGCGGGACGAGGCCGTGCGGGCCGAGCTGCCCCTGAAGCTGACCCCCGGGCTGACGGTGCACCGGCCCAGCCAGGTGGTGAAAGAGGACGGCGCGCCCTACACCGTGTTCACTCCTTTCAGCAAGCGCTGGCTCAGCCTGCCCCTGCCCACGGCCGACGACCTGCTGCCCGCGCCGGAGCGCATCGTCACCCCCGCTGCGCTGGAGAGCCTGCCCATCCCCGACGCGCCGGCCCTGCCTGCGGCAGTTCCCTTCCCCGCCGGCGAGGCCGAGGCGCAGCGCCGGCTGGCGGCCTTCACCCAAGGGCCGTCGGCGCCCATCACCCGCTACCGCGAGGACCGCAACCGGCCGGACCTGGAGGGCACGTCGCGCCTCTCCCCCTACCTGCGCTTTGGCATGGTGTCGGCGCGGCAGGCGACGGTCGCAGCGCGCGCCGCGCGGCAGGCAGCCCGCACCGCCGACGCCTGCTACGGCGCGGACTCCTGGCTGAGCGAGCTGATCTGGCGCGAGTTCTACGTGTCCATCCTCTACCACTTCCCCTACGTGCGCACCGGCAGCTTCCAGCGCCAGTACGATCGCATCCCCTGGATCAACGACCCCGAGGACTTCGCGGCCTGGTGCGAAGGCCGCACCGGCTACCCCATCGTAGACGCAGCCATGCGCCAGCTGGTGCAAACCGGCTGGATGCACAACCGCTGTCGCATGATCGTGGCCTCCTTCTTGGTGAAGGACCTGCTCGTGGACTGGCGCTGGGGCGAGCGGTTCTTCATGCAGCACCTGGTGGACGGCGACCCGGCCAGCAACAACGGCGGCTGGCAGTGGACCGCCGGCGTGGGCACCGACGCTGCGCCCTACTTCCGGGTGTTCAACCCGGTGATGCAGGGGGAGAAGTTCGACCCCAACGGCGACTACGTGCGGCGCTGGGTGCCGGAGCTGGGCCGCGTGCCGACAAAGTACATCCACGCGCCTTGGACCATGCCCTTGGCCGAGCAGCGCCGCGCCGGCTGCCTAGTCGGCCAGGACTACCCGGCGCCCATCGTGGACCATGGCCAGGCGCGCGAGCGCACCCTGGCGGCCTATGCCCAGGCCAGGAGATAGCGGCAGGACCCGCCTGGCGGCCTTGCGGCGCTAGGGCTGCGCAGCAGAGCCTGTTTGACGCCACTTGACGGCGCTGCGCAGGCACAGTAAGATGCAACCATGAACAAGAACCTCCTTCGCCGAGCGCTGGTGGTCATCGCAGTGGCGGCCACCATCGCCGTCAACACGCTGGCCAACGCCCTTCCCCTCAATGGCCTACAGACGGGCCAGATCTCGGACACCTTTCCGGTCTACTTCGTGCCGGCCGGCTACGTGTTCTCCATCTGGGGCCTGATCTACGTCGGCTTGATCGCCTACGCCATCTACCAGGCGCTACCGGCGCAGCGGGAAAATGCTCGGGTGCAGGGCATCGCTGGGTGGTTTCTCCTGGGCAGCGCCGCCAACATCGCCTGGATCTTCCTCTGGCACTACCTTCTGTTCCCCCTGACCCTGGTCGCCATGGTGGTGCTGCTGGTCGCTCTGGTGGCTATCTACTTGCGGCTGGACATCGGCCGAGCGAACCCACCGACCCCCGAGCGATGGCTCGTGGACCTGCCCTTCAGCATCTATCTGGGGTGGATCACCGTGGCCACGGTGGCCAACGTCACCGCGGTGCTGTACGACCTGGGGTGGAACGGCTTCGGGGTGAGCGACGAGGCGTGGCTAGCCATCATGCTGGGGGTGGCGCTGGTGGTGGCTGCGCTGATGGCCCTCACCCGGCGCGACGTGGCCTACTTGCTCGTGCTGGCCTGGGCCTTCGCCGGCATCGGCGTGAAGCACGCCGCCGTGCCCACGGTGGCTGTGGCCGCCTGGGTCGCAACGGCGCTGGCGCTGGCCATGGCCGCGGCCAGCGGTCTGGCTCGGGAGCCGCAAGCCTCGGCGCCGACCGCTGCTTGAGGCGTCACCCTGCGCGGACTCTCCGCACAAGGCAGACTCTCCGTGTCCAACTTCCTACAGCTGGCGCTGATCCTCAGCATCTTCATCACCATGGCCAAGCTGGGCGGCTACATCAGCCTGCGGCTGGGCCAGCCCTCGGTGCTGGGGGAGATCGTCGTGGGCATCCTGCTGGGCCCTAGCCTGCTGAACGTCATCCACTGGGCGCCCTTCACCGACCCACACCTGGAGGAGTTCGTCGCCGAGCTGGCCGAGCTGGGTGTGCTGCTCCTGATGTTCCTGGCCGGCCTGGAGCTGCACCTGTCGGAGCTGGCCCGGTCGGGGCGGGTGTCGGTGCTGGCGGGGACGCTGGGCGTCGTCTTCCCGGTCGGCATGGGGTTCTTGGCCGGCCTGCTGTTCCAGATGCCCGCTTCCTCGGCGCTTTTCCTGGGGCTGATCCTGGCCGCCACCAGCGTGAGCATCTCGGCCCAGACCCTGATGGAGCTGGGCGCGCTGCGCAGCCGGGTGGGGATGGGCCTGCTGGGCGCAGCGGTGTTCGACGACGTGCTGGTGGTGCTGCTGCTCTCCATCGTCCTGGCCCTGATGGACGGCACCGGCGGTGGGCTGGCTAGCATCGGCCTGGTGGTGCTGCGCATGGTCGTCTATCTGGCCGGCGCCACCGTCATCGGGCTGGTGCTGCTGCCGCGCATCGCTCGCCGGGCCGACCGCATGCCCATCAGCGAGGGGCTGGTGGCCTCGTCGGTGGTGCTGATCCTGCTCTACGCCTGGGCTGCCGAGGTGATCGGCGGCATGGCGGACATCACCGGCGCGTTCTTAGCCGGCCTGTTCCTGGCCCGCAGCCCCCTGCGGGATCGGATCGAGACCGGCATCTCGGCTTTGGCCTACGGCGTGTTCGTGCCGATCTTCTTCATCCACGTGGGGCTCTCGGCCAACGTGCGGGAGCTGGCGGGCGGCGGCGTGTGGCTGGCCTTGGCGCTGATCGCGGTCGCCGTGGTCAGCAAGGTGGTGGGCGCAGGGCTGGGCGCCTTTCTGGCCGGCTTTAGCAGGCTAGAGGCGCTGCAGCTGGGCGCCGGCATGATGTCGCGCGGGGAGGTGGGCCTGATCGTGGCGACCCTGGGCATCACCCAGGGCTTCATCGGCCGCGATGTCTTCTCCGCCGTGGTGGGCGTGGTGATCGCCACCACGCTGCTCACGCCGCCCGCCCTGCGTGTCCTGTTCGCGCGAGGACAACAGCCGGCTTCCACAGGAGATCACACCCCCGCCGAACCCGTGGCAGCGGCCGAGCTGATCACTGAATAGCAGGAGGTGTGCTGCGGTCTCAAGTTTGGCCACGAATTTGGCCACGAATTTCACGAATTCGACGAAAGGTTTGCGTCTCCCTCTCCCTCTGGGAGAGGGATAGGGTGAGGGTAGGTAGTAACCAAAGGCTTGTCGTCCGCTGTGGCGCCCGCCAGGCGGGAGCGATTTCTGGCCAAGGAGGCCGCAGTTCCTACGGCGCCAGTGCTCTTGAAAGGTAGTGAGCTGTCCCATGGCTTTTATGGTCGTGGTGGTCTTGGACAACGTGGACCAGTGCATGCCCTTGCTGGACGCCTGGGAGGCGGCCGGCGCGCGCGGGGTGACCATCCTGGAGAGCAGCGGCATCGGGCGGATGCGGCGGATGCACATGCGCGACGACCTTCCCCTGATGCCCAGCCTGCAGCGTATCCTCAAGGCCGAGGAGCACCGCCACCGCACCCTGTTCTCGGTGGTGGAAACTGAAGAGGAGGCGCAACGGCTGGTGGAGGCCGCTGAGCGGGTGGTGGGTGACTTCAGCCGTCCCGACACCGGCCTGCTGTTCGTCGTGCCGCTTTGGCAGGTGCGCGGCCTGCACAAGCGAGCGTGAAGGCGGAGCCCCCATGGCCTACAGGCTGGCCGAGAGGCTGATCGCTGCGTCCCGGGGATGGCTGGCGCTGGCTGCGCTGGCCGCCTTTCTGCTGTTCACGGCGCTGGTGCTGCCCGGCCAGGCGGCCCAGTCGGCCGAGCGCACCGGCGGCGGACCGCAGCCCGACTCGTCCCTCTTCTACTCGGCCGAGGACCTCTACGCCATGGCCGAGGCCTTTGGCCCGGAGGGCCGCCAGGCCTATATCCGCGCTCGCTTTACCTTCGACCTGGTGTGGCCTCTGGTCTACGGCGCGTTTCTGGTCACCAGCATCGGCTGGCTGGCGGGCCGGGCGTTTGCCCCGGGCAGCCTGCCGCGGCTCCTAGTGCTGGTCCCGGTCCTTGGGGTGGCGCTGGACTACCTGGAGAACCTCTCCACCTCGCTGGTCATGGCCCGCTACCCCGCGCTCACCCCGGTGGTGGACGTCCTGGCGCCTTTGTTCACTTCGCTGAAGTGGGCCTTCGTCGGGGGGAGCTTTGTGGTGTTGGTGGGAGCGCTGTTGGCAGCGCTGCAGAAGCGACTGCGCCGAAACGCATGACTCGTAACACGCCACTCGCAACCCAACAGCGCGCGTCCGGCTTAGGGTTGATGGGTTGCGCATGACGCCTGGCTTGACACACCGCCCCATGGCACCCCCTCTCTCCGTCTGGATCCTCGGCGACCAGCTCCTGGCCCACCATCCGGCGCTGGCCGCGGCCGAGCAGGCCGTTGGGCGAGACAACGTGCGCGTCGTCCTGGTGGAGAGCGCCGCGCGCAGCCGGCGTCTGCCCTACCAACGCAAGAAGCTGGTGCTGCTGTTCAGCGCCATGCGCCACTATGCCGAGGATTTGCGCAGCCAGGGCTGGCAGGTGGACTACGTGCGGGCGGAGACGACGCGGGCCGGCCTACAGGCCCACGTGGCCCAGCACCAGCCGGCCGCCCTGTGGACCATGGCGGCCAGCGAGGTGGCCGGCCGGCGCTGGCAGCACGGGAAGCTGGCCGAGCAGCTGGGCCTCCCCGTGCGGGTGTTGCCCAACACCCAGTTCCTAGTGGGCCGGTTCGACCCCTTCCCCAACGCAGGGCCCGACCAGCGGGTGGTGCTGGAGACCTTTTATCGGGCGATGCGGCGCCACTTCCGCCTGTTGATGGACGGCGACCAGCCGGTGGGCGGCCGCTGGAACTTCGACGCGGAGAACCGCAAGCCGCTGCCCAAGGGCCTCCGGCCGCCGCCCCCGCCCAGCTACCCGCCCGACGTGATCACCCGCCAGGTGATGGCCGAGGTAGCGGCCATGCCCGGCACAGGGACGGTAGACGGCTTTGACCTGGCCGTGACCCGAGGGCAGGCTGAGGCGGCCTTTCAGGACTTCCTAGCCCATCGCCTGGCTAACTTCGGGCCCTACGAGGACGCCATGAGCAGCCGCCATCCGCTGCTCTTCCACTCCTTGCTCTCGCCCTACCTGAACATCGGCCTGTTGGAGCCGTTGGCGCTGGCCCAGGCAGCTGAACGGGCCTATCGCGCCGGCCAGGCCCCCCTCAACTCCGTCGAGGGCTTCGTGCGCCAGGTGATCGGCTGGCGGGAGTACATCTACTGGCAGTATTGGCGGCTGGCAGATCGTTGGCAGGGCTTCAACGCTTGGCGCGCGCAGCGGGCGCTGCCCGACTTCTTCTGGACTGGCGACACCGACCTAGCCTGCCTGCAGACGGCGATCCGCCGCGCCCTGCACACCGGCTACACCCACCACATCGAGCGGCTGATGCTGATCTGCAACTTCTGCCTGCTGGCCGGGGTCGAGCCGCTGCAGGTCAACCGCTGGTTCCTGGCCACGTACGTGGACGCCTACGAGTGGGTGATGCTGCCCAACGTGCTGGGCATGGGGCTGAACGCCGACGGCGGCCGCACGGCCACCAAGCCCTACGCGGCGTCGGCCAACTACATCCACCGCATGAGCGACTACTGCGCAGGCTGTCGCTACGATCCCAAGGCTCGCGTCGGCGCCGACGCCTGTCCCTTCAACTTCCTCTACTGGAACTTCTTGCTGGAGCACGAGGAGACCCTGCGCCGCAACCCGCGGCTGGGCAACGCCGTGCTCGGCCTGCGCCACCTGGACGAGGCAGAGCGGGCGCGCGTGCGGGAGCAGGCGGCGGCGTTCTTGGGGCCGGAGGCCGATGATCGGTGATCAGTGGCCTGTAACCGGTGATCGGTGGCTGATGAGCGGTCGGTGATCGCGTTAGGATGCCTCGACCATGCGTGGACGGAAGAAGCGAGACCTGCCGACCAAGGTGTGCCCCGTGTGTGGCCGGCCCTTCGCCTGGCGCAAGCGGTGGGCGCGGCAGTGGGACCAGGTGGTCTACTGCAGCGAGCGGTGTCGGCGGCGGCGAGGCGAGGTGGGCGCAGCTCGTAAAACGTAGCGCGCACACCCGGCCCCCTCAGGCCGAGCGTCGCCTGAGTAGGCCCGCCGCT
Source organism: Caldilineales bacterium (assembly GCA_025055015.1). GTDB lineage: Bacteria > Chloroflexota > Anaerolineae > JAAEKA01 > JAAEKA01 > JANWYQ01. Next base: position 10,938 of record JANWYQ010000225.1, on the reverse strand, counting down.
TGTCCGACCCCTGTCGGTCAGAAAGGAGACTTCCATGCTGAAGCGACTCTTCCAACGAAAGAAAGCACGATCCCCGATGGAGCCGGTCTCCCCCCAGGAGGCCATCGCCTGGCAGCCGCCGCGGACGCCCTACGCCAGCTACTTCAACGTCCACTTCTACCGGGTGGCCCCAGATCGGCTGGAGCCGGCCCTGCGGCGCACCTACCTGGCCGGAGCTGCGCCCGCTGCGCCGGCGGCGGTCATGGCGCCCCAGGGCGACTGGACGTCGGTCTACGTGGAGCCCGACCTGGCCATGTCGGTGGGCTTCAACCGACTGGCGTCCGACCTAGCCCGCAGCCTGGACACCTGGGTGGTTGGCTATCGCATCTACGCCGGGGAGGGGATGGACGTGCACTACTTCCGCGGGAACGAGCACGTGGCCGGCCTGGCCTTGGCGGGGGAGACCCTCGTGAACGAGCCGACCGCGGCGGATTTGTTCGCCGCGTTGGCCGACGCAAGGGCAGTCGTGCCGCGGCCGGCCGATCAGCACCCCCTGGACTTCCACTTTGCCCTGTTGGCCGCGCTGGGCATCCAAGAGGCTGCGCTGACCTGGGAGGAGGCGCTAGCCCGGCAGCGCAGCGGCGCATGGCCGGAGGCTCGCCTGCTGGTCGGTTGAGGGCGGCGAAAACGTGGGAGACCTGTGACGTCTGCGGCAGGTGGGTGGCGGGGGGCGGAGTGGTCAGACCAATGCATCAACGCAATAGAGCCTTGCCGATCAGGTACAAACCAAGCATCAGAAGGGGGAATGCCAACAGGACTCCTGCGAGGGTTTCGCTCCTATCGCCACTGATTTTCGACGAGATCCACACCAGTGCCATAAAAACCGCACAGGCTCCGATGCAGATCGCCCCAAAGGTTAAAGCGAGCACTTGCTCGATGGCCAGGCTAATCACGGCCGACCTCCTGGCTGCCGAAAAGCCCTGCCGTAAGGATTGTCAGTCGCTGCACGTCGCCGGGCCCGGCGCAGGCCATGGTTCGGCAGCTACTTGAATGGTACGGGCAAGTGCGGCTCCTGTAGCTTTCAGTTCACTATCGCGAAACTCACGGGACGGCCACAATTGGGCGCTAACTGTTGAGGCTGTTATGAAGGCTCCCCCTTGTTGAGGCTAAGGGCGCCATCTGGTTTCGGCTTATCCCCTGGGAGCAGGGTCCGGCGTCGAGGGACCTAGCGTTCCTACGGTCTCGGTTCTCCGTGTGGCCAGAGAATGTATCCCTGTCCGCGTACGTTCTTCAGATATTGCGGGCGCGCCGGATCGGGTTCAATTTTCTGCCGCAAGCGGTTGATAGTCATGTTGAGGTTGTCGCTGCCGCTGGCCTGCTCAGGCCTTCCATAAAGGAGCTGTTCTAACTCCGTGCGCGAGCACACCTTACCAGCGTTGCGCCAAAGGTATTCAAAGAGCTTGTATTCGCTAGGGGTCAAGCTGACAGGACGGCCATCTACGCGTGCGCTGCGACGCTCTGGGTCCAGCGTTAGGCCGGCCGCCGAGGATGGTGGCAACGCCCATACGTTTAGCCGGTCGCACAGCATCCCAAGATTCAAGACGGTGTGAACCAACGGCACCAGCTCGGACGGAGGGCGTCTGGCTGCGGTTGTGGAAGCTCGTAATCGCTCCACGCTGCAATACAGTAGCTCCCATAAATAGGGCGCCATCTCGGGGCGCCAAGCCTCTGAGGCCCGCTGACGCACATGTTGCACCGCCGATACCACCTTGGCGACCTTGTTCATCGGAGGCGAAAGCCGCTGGTTCAGTCGCTCTGCCGACAGCAGCACTTCCTCCATCTCGCAGATGTCCTCCAAGGAGGTTGCACTGTCGAGCAGGTCGAACTTGAAGGCGGTCTCTAAGGCCGCATAGTCACCCCACACCGGCCCCTCGGCGACGGCGCCGAAGTCTGTTAGCCACGGATGCCCGGCGCCGTCCACTAGGATTGTATCCACGCTTAACGAGTTCAGCGCTAGAGCGTGGGGCAGCGAAACCTGGTCATGCTTGGAGACCTGCCCAGAGAGCCAGATCACAGGATCGGGGAACTGATGGCGCTGACCCCGGGCGAGCTGGAGCGCCATGTGGGTTCCATCTCGGATCAGCTCGCCGATGCCGGCCTCGGCCATCTCGCGACCGAGGTCCTGCAATCGGGCCTCCAGCCAGGCAAGCCTGTTCTCTGTCCCAAACAGGTGAAGGACGCGCGGAGAGGTGACAACGATCCTGGGCTGTTGGTGCCAGGGCCTTAGGCAGTGCTGGGCCAGGCGATCCACCGCTGCGCCCACCTCTCGGCTAGATGCAGCGATGAAAAAGTGAGCAAAGGGCTTGGCCGTTTCCAGGGAAGCGTCCTTCAACTCGTAACGATTGGCGCCGAAGTGGAGGGTCTCATGGTACTCCACCCAGGTCGGAACGCCGTGACTGGCAGCTGCAGCGCTTAGCCGGCGGACGGTCTCATGCTCGCGCCGAGCGCTGTGGCGAGCGCCGCAGGTGACCAGATATAGACGGGTGGGATGGCCTTCAGCGTGGGCAAACACGATAAACGCCGCTCGTTCGCCCTTCTGCCAGAGCAACTGATCCAGCGTGATCTCTTCGCTACGGCAGAACAGGCGACGCAGGAGGTCCTCCAGCTCCTGGGCTGAGTCCTGTAGCGCTTCCGCGTCCTCGCTTTGGCTGAGAGTTTCAGCCAGGCTTAACAATCTCCAGTTACAGCGACTGCTGCGATGGATAGCCAAATCCCAGTTGATCTGCAGATGGGCGGAGAACAACTGGGCAACTGCGTCAAGCATCTTCGCCGGGGACTCCCGCTTGTCGAGGAAGTTAACCGCTGCGGGCGGATCAGGGGGGATGGCAGCCATCGTCCGGCGCACGTACTCCCAATGAGGAAACGCGGTGAGCATGATCTTCGGGATATGGCGGAACGCTGGCTCTGCCGCCAGCGCAATGCCGGATTGGTCCTCCTGATCGTTGTCGTCCACTAGCCGAATGTCCAGGATAGCGACATGGACCCAGCGAGTCTCCAATAGGTTTCTAGCTTCAGCAACCGAGCTCGCCCGCAGGACCTTGTACCCTGCTCGCTCAAGGTACTCGGCGCGAGTGGCTAGAAAGTCGAGAGTGTTGTCGGCCAGCAAGACCACCCTGGCTTTGTGGGACATGGACTGGCTCCTTGGCGCTCAAGGCGCACTCAAGTGGAGGGCCGCGGACAGACGACGGGCCAGCTTTTCTCGGTCGAACGTCTGTGGGATGTAGTCGCTGGCGCCAGCGCGCAGGTACTCTCTCGCCACCTCCCACGACAGAGAGCTGGTGACTACCACGATAGGGATTAGGGCTGAGCGAGCGCGCAAAGCTCGAATCATCGTGACCACGTCGTTCTCCCTGCCGAGGCCAAAGGAGCTGGCATCTACAATCACAGCTGAGAAGCCCTCCTGCACTTGCTGCTGAAGCTGTCCGTTCCTGGCTGTGATCAACAGGGCGTCCATCTCTTTCAGGACCTCTTGCACCAGTCTTCCCCACCGGTTGGTTCCGGCGTTGCTGACCAAAAGCACACGGTGGGTCACGGCTCCCGCTCCTTGTGGTTTTCGATGGGCAGCCAGAACACCATTCGGGTACCGGCGGCGCTGGTGTGTTCCAAGTAAATGTCGCCCCCGTAGGTTTGAACGATCGTCTGCGCCATCAACAGGCCAAGCCCTGCGCCGCCGGACCCAGGAGATTTCCTCACGGGCTCTTTGAACAACACGGCGCTGATTTCATCGGGAATGCCGGGTCCGGTGTCCTCCACCGCTATGTTCACCACGCCACCCTTCACAACGGACGTAGAGGGGCTGTAGACAGACACTCCTATGCGCTTCACGGGAGTCTTGGCCACGGCCTTGGCGGCGTTGTCCACGAGGATTTCCAACACGCGCTGCAACCAGTGGGGATCGGCCCGGACCAGCACACCTTCCGGTAAGCGGATGTCGAGCTCAAAGGCTATAGGGCTGTAGCGGTCTCGACGCTGAAGCCGTTGCAGCGCTTCCTGGACGAACACGCCGATGTCCACGGGGAAGACATCTTGATCCGGTTGCAGCGGCGGACTGATCGGTGCTTCCAGAATGGACGCTAGGCGCCGCTGGATGCGATCGAACCACTCCCGCACCTGCGGGCTTACCGGTTGCAGCTCCTGTTGCAGGAGACCCACCACATCCCGGATCACCACCGCGTCACCCCGCACCCGATGCATCCAGTCGCTGCTCACCATGCCCATCCAGGCCACGGCTGTTCTTGCTCCCGCCAAACCCTTTGTCCTCTTCAGCTCGGCATACTGCTGGACGTTGTGGAGGGTGACGGCAATATGATTGCTCAGCGCCTCCAGGAGCGCAATATCCGTTGCGCCAAAGGCGTCCAGCACCGGGCTTTCCAGGTCCAAAACTGCCAAGAGCTCGTCGCCGTAGAACACAGGCACGGCGATCTCAGATAGTGTGTCTGGGAGAAGCAGGTTGTAGTTTTGGTCCTCTCGAACATCCCGCGCCTGATACGGCTTGCGCTCACGCGCCACCCAGGCCATGATACCACGGCTGTAAATGGAGACGCGGTTTGGGCGAACGTCTGTCGGATAGAAGCGGGTGTGGTAGGTCACCAGAGTCTGGTCGGTTTTGTCGTAGGTGGCCAGGCTGGGATAGATCAGCACGCCGCGGCGGGCAAAGACCTCGGTAAGGGACGTGAACAGGCTCTCCAGAAACGCGTCAATTTCCAGGTTGGAAGCGGCTTGTCGGCTAATCCTGGTCACCAGCTCCAATCGCTCCAGGAGATGAGCCGTCTGATTGTACAGTTGGGTGTTGCGCACGGCGGCCGCAGCCTGGTCGGCGAACAGCTGAACGGTGGCGATCATGTCGTCGGTGAAGCGGTGAGGCTGTCGAAAGTTCACGAACATCACGCCTACCCGCCGATCGTTGGCTCGAAGTTGGATGCCCACCGACGCCCTCACCTCCTCGACCTCCGTGAACTTGCCGCCCAGAATGGGATCCTGCTTTGCCAAGTCATCGGCCAGGCGGTAGTAAGGCGGCCCGCTGATTTCCAGGATGCGATAGGGGGTGGACGCCGGCAGTAGCTCGTCTGCAGTCCGAATCGAGTTGGGACGTCGCTGGTCAACGATGCTGATGCCCTCGTCGGTGAACCGGCCCTTGCTCTCATCGTAGGCATACACAGTCACCACGTCGGCGTTTAACACCTCGCGCGTGTTGTTGGCGATCTCAGCCAGGGTGAGGCGCAGGTCCTGCTGCACCACGGCACCGGCCACCACGCTGGCTGCCCGCTTGGTACGCTCCAGCTGGGTGAGAAGCCGGGCGCTTTTCAGAGCCAACGCCGCGTGGCTGGCAAAGGTTTTCAGCGTTGTTTCGTCGTCGGAGGCAAAGACCCGCCGGAAACGGTAGTTCACATAAAGCACACCGAGCCGCTCTTCGCCCAGGCGGAGGGCAACGGCCTGGAAGCTGCGCACGCCCAGCCGACGAAGGGTGTTGCGAGTGGACTGCCCGATGAACGTGTGTTGCGGATCGCTGGCGTCGGCGACAGCGACGTATCCTCGCTCCAGCACGTATTCTGTGGTTTGTCCAGGCGCCGGTTCACTCTCGCGCAGGCGCTGCAGGTCCTCGTCGCTGATGCCTACAGCCGTCAGCTCGTCGGGAATGAACTTGCGGCGCACGTTGTCGTAGGGCCAAATCACCACAGAGGCGGCGCGCAGCGTCTCAGCAGCCCAGTGGGTAATCTTTGCTAGGGTGTCGGCAGGGGCGGCAGTCTGCGCCAGCGCCTCGGCAGCTCTGCGCATACGTTCCAGCTCTTCCGCCCGTTGCGCGTTCTCGATGGCTGCTGCAACTTGCGCAGCGAACATCCGACACAGCTCGAGCTCCTGATCAGTGAACCGTCGTCGCTGCTGAATGGCGTCCAGACTGAAAGAGCCCAAGCGCTTGCCTTTACTGATAATCGGGACGATGAGGATGGACTGAATGCCGTACTGGTCGTACAGAATGTTACGCACTGGACCGAGGTCCACTTCGTTAGCCACGTCCTCTACCACCAGCGGTTCGCCGCCGTGCACCAGCCGTTCCTCGTCGGGTATCCCTTCCAACGGAATGCGCTGGCCTACGGTACCCAAGTCTGGTGGGTATTCAGCCGCTGTCGTCCCCCAACACAGGTCTTCGTCGAACAGCACCAGGCCGCTGTGGTCAGCCTGGAAGAACTCCACCGCGGCTTGGCAGGTACGAGTCATGACCTCCTTCAGGTCTAGGGAGGAAGCGATGGCCGTGGACAGCCGTTGTAGTTTCTCCAGGTCGGTGGCGAGCTTCCGAGTAGCGCTCACCAGTCGGCTGTTAGCCAGCGCGGCGGCCAGTTGGTTGCCCAGGGCGCGGCAGGCATCGAGCTGGGCCGAGGTGAAGGCATGGGTGCGATAGGCCTGAATGGAGACGGCGCCGATGATCTGGTCACCGTGCTTCAGAGGAAAATAGAAACAAGACTGGCAAGGTCGGCCTATGGCCCTCGGGCGAATGTTGTACGCTCGACAGGTCTCCGCCTGGTGCTCAGGGGTTGGCCAGTAAAACTCCTCACCTGTTTTGACCACCAGAGCGGTGATGGTCCACGCAGTGGCGTCCTCTCCCACCTTGGTAGCCGGAATAACAACCCGTTGGCCTTCGTCGTAGGCCAGCGGGAAGCGTAGAACGCCGGTGCTCTGGTCGTATAGAGCCACCAAGAAGGTAGAGACCCCCATCTCTTGGTGAACGAAGCGCCAGGCGATCTCGAGCTGATGCTCCTCGTTGCCGGCTGCGGTAAGCTGACGGCTGGCCCGCACCAGTGCTTCCATGTAGCTAGCCTGGGCCTGAGTCTGCTCAAAGGTGCGCGCATTGACAATGGCCAGGCCTGCCTGGCCGGCCAACGTCTGCAGCAGAGCTACGCTGCCGCCTGGAGCGAGATGGTCGGAACGGCGCCTTAGGGCCCAGAGCGCCCCTAGGTTTCCCCGCGGCCCAGGAATGGGCACGCCTACTACGGAGCGGAAGCCAGCCAGCCAGGCTGCTTCTGCCCAGGCCGCGTCAGCAGGTAGCTCCCCGATGTTCACCGTTTTTCCGGCGGCCAAGACTTCACGCACTAGGTTCTCGCTCAGGAGGGACCCATTGGAGGCAGCTGGAGATAGAGCCCCGCTTTCATGGTCCAGGGCGAAGGTGCGGAGATCGCCTGAGGCTTCGCTCTGTAAGGTGACGAAAACCTCGTCGGCTTGGGTCAACGAGCGGGTAGCTGCCAGAATGTGCTGCAGCACCTGGCCCGGGTCGTGGGTGGAGAGAATGGACCGACTGATGGACCGCAGGCGCACCTGCTGGGCTGCCACGCGGATCAGCAACGCCAATTCCTCGTTGTCAAAAGGCTTCTCGATGTATCGAAAGGCGCCCTCCCGCAACGCTCGCTGACGCTCGGCTGTGCCCCATCCGGTGAAAATGATGCACTCGATCTCTGGATAGCGAGCCTTGATGCGGCGCATGACCTCGACGCCGTCGGGCTCGGGAAGGAGCAAGTTGTCAATTAGGGCGACGTCGTAGCGTCCACCGTTGGCCTCCACCTTAGCCAACGCTTCCTGTCCGTCGGCGGCGTCGTCCACGTGGAAGCCGCACTGGGTCTTCAAGTACTCCGCAAGCGGCTGGCGGAGGCTCCGCTCGTCGTCCACCAGCAGCACCCGCAGGCTTTCTGCTATCATCCCAAACCTCCTGGCTCGGGCAAGGGCCAGGCTGCTGCCGGCAGCTCCACTAGGAAGGTAGTGCCGAGTTGCATAAGGCTGCTCTCCACCACCAGACGTCCACCCATGGACTGGACCAGACTGCGTGAGATGAACAACCCCAAGCCGGATCCTTCCTGGCGCGTAGTGAAACCCATGCTGAAGATCTTTTCCCACAGCTTACGATGGATCCCGGGCCCTGTGTCGCTGAAGCGCGCTTGCACCACCTCTCTGCCATTGCTGGACGCTGCCGACGTGACCACTCGCACCACACGCTTGGTTTCCGGCTGATGAGCCATCTGTTGAACCGCGTTCAGCATCAGGTTGAGAAACACGTGTTGCAGCCGTACTGAGCTGCCCATGCAGCGCGGCAGGTTGGGCGCCAGTTCCAGGACCACGCGCGTCTTCTGGCGCAGCGCCAGCGGGTCTACCAGCGCTTTGGCGGCCAGTATGGCTTTGTTGACGTCAACCGAGGTGACCGAGCTGTGTCGAGCCAGCCGTTGGAAGTCCTCTACGGTCCGCTTGAGGGCCGCGGCGGTTTGGGCAATTTGTTCGATGGCTTCACGCGCCGAAGAAATGCTCTCCTCCAAAGCGCTTTCCGCGTAGCCGGTGCGCAGTCGGTGGCGCGCGTTGGTCACTTGGAGATCAAGGGCTGTGATCTTGTTGTACACCTCGTGGCTGAAGGCAGAAGCGAGCTGGCCGCTGAGGAGCACTGCGCCCACGGCCTGAGCCCTTCGCTCCAGTTCTTGTCCGTGCAACACGGCGCTAAACAGCGTGGCCGCAGCCAGGGCATCGCGCAGACGGTATGGGGAGAAGGCGCCTGGCTCGCGGCCGAAGAGGAAGAGAGCATGTTCCACTCTCCCGGAAACCTCCAACGGAATACCAATGCACGACTCGAACGCAAACAGATCACGCAACTTGCGATAGCGATGTTGAACCGCCGTGACGTGGTTTTCCCACAGAACGCCTCCCTCCACTACCACGTCCTTCACGGGGCTATCAATGAGACCATACAGGTCAGCGCTGTGCAGCCGCAGCGCGCCGGCTTGCGCAACCACAGACACCGTGCGCGAGGCCAGGTTAACCTGGAAGAGCGCACCAAAGTGGGCGCGCAGGTCCGTAACCAGCCGCTGAAGACCCTCCTGCAGCCGCTCCGACGTTGCCTGAGGAGAGCGCAGCAGGCCGGCCAGGGTCTGAAAATCCTGCACTCCCTGGTGTGTCGGCTCTGGAGGGAGATCTGTTAAGGTTATCGGCTGCCCGTCTGCCAGTTGCCGCAGGAAACGATAGATCTCGTCCTGGTGCAAAGGCTTAGGAAACACCGCAGCTACCTCCAGCGCCCGCAGCTGGGAGAGGTGCTGGGAAAGCAATTCTGGACCGCTCATTACGGCCACAGCCATGCCATGGCCTTGCCGACGGAGCTCCTGAAGGAGGCTCAAACCGTCCACCTTGGGCATGTCCAGGTCTATCAAGGCTAGGGAGAAGGGCTGGCCTTGACAGCGCTGCAGGGCCTCATCACCGCAACACACCCCCACGGCGGAGCAACCCAGGGACAGCAGCCACTCCACCAGCGAGCGACGTAGCTCTTCCTGGTCCTCTACGACTAGCACCGGATTGGGCAGGTTTAACGGAGTGGATGTAGGATCACGCAGCACAGGGCTGGTGTTCGTCGGCGTTTGGTCGCTACCTGTTGGCTCTTCCTTTTGTAGCGCACTCAGAAAAGTCTCCGCTGCGCCAATGCGATGAGCCCATTGCCGAATGCTAAGCAGCACGCGGCGATCAGCAGCATCCACGTGGATGATGACCGCCTCGCTCTGATCGCCGGGCCACACGATGTCCTCGGCCTGCGATGCGCCGTCCTGAGCGCTCAGCTCCCGCAGAGGCACGTATCCGTCCACCCCCGGCACGATCTCCACCAGCGCGCCGTCGGCGAAAAGGCGCTTCACCGTAACAGGCACGACATCGCCTACTCGGTGGGAGCGTAGGAAGTCGGACCAGGGATCGGGCAGGGCCGCTTTGACGCTGAGCTCCGGCGTCTTGCCGCCGGTGCGGCTGAGCACCACGGCCTCGATCCGCTGTCCCTCGCAAACAGCCTGTGCAGGCTCTACGTCTCCGGAAAGGGTAAGCTCCCGCCGACGAATGTAGCCGCGCGAGCCGTCGGACAGGCGTACGAAGACGCCAAAGGGGAAGACGCTTTCGACTATGCAGGTCACTCGCTCGAGGACTGTTGGCGTAGCTGGACTGTCGGACACGGCGGACATGACAACCTCTGCGGTTCCCTCGCACTCCACTTTCTCCCCCCAATTGTACGGACGCTGCGGTCGCGGAAGATAACAGTTGGCTAACACTCGCGTTCGCCGCAAGTCGCAATAGCCTCAGTTAGCCTGCGCTCCCACCAGCACTTGCTGCGCCTCGTCCCAATCGGGTCGGCGGCGGAGGGCCTCCTGGACCCAGCGGACGGCCTCGGCCCGGTCCCCGCGGGCCTGGGCGAGCTGGGCCCGGCGCAGGGCCAGGTAGGGCGCGTCCGGCTCCAGGGCCTCGGCCGCGTCGAGCTGGGCGGCCGCTTCGTCCAGCCGTCCGAGGGTGATGAGCTGATGCGCGTAGTCCCATCGAAACATGGCGTCGTTAGGCGCTAGAGCAACAGCCTCGGCGTAGGCGGCCAGGGCCTCTTCCAAGCGACCGGCCTCCTGCAGCAGGTCCCCCAGCACGTTCATGGCTTCTGCGGCCTGCCCGTCGAGACCGATCGCCCGATAGGTCTCGGCTGCGCGGCGCCAGGCGGCCATGGCTCCTTCGATGTCGCCTGCAGCCTTGCAGGCCTGTGCCAGCGTGGTGCAGTCCAGGGCCACGTCGTAGCGGCTGCCGGTGGCCTCGTGCAAGGCGATGGCCCGCTCGGCCCAACGCCGGGCATCCTCGGCTTGCCCTTGCGCCAGCGCCAGCCGGCCTAGGCCGAGGTAGGCGTTGGCCTCGCCCTGCCGCGCGCCGATGGCCCGATAACGTTCGAGCGCCGCTTGGTATTGAACGTGCGCGGCCTCGTAGTGACCCTGCTGACGCAGCACGTCCCCCTGGGCCTGGAGCACGTTGGCCTCGCCCAGGCGGTCGCCCACGGCCCGATACAACCCCAAGGCCTGCTCGTAGCACGCCAGCGCTTCCTCCCGCCGATCCAGAAAGGCCAGCACGTCCCCCTGGGCAAGGAGCACG
>JANWYQ010000194.1 GCA_025055015.1 Caldilineales bacterium | reverse complement strand
GGTTGTCGGCGGAGGAGGCCGCCACGGCGGCAGTGGCCGTGGGCGCCTGTAACGTCGAGGCGGCCGACACCCTCAGCGGCCTGCGGTCGTGGGAGGAGACCATGGCGCGCGTGGCCGCCGGCTGGGAACGCCACACCTTGGCCCTTACGTCTGCCGGCTGGGAATGGCTGCCTGACCGGGGCTTGTGGCGACGGGTGGCGTGAAGGCTTCGCCTTTCGTCGGGGGTAACACCCAGACTGGTCCAGTCTTCGAGACTGGACCAGTCTTCACGAAGTGAATATAATGTAGGGGAGCCTTGAGCCGAGACGGCGGGGTTGCTGTGACCGCTCGCAGCAGCCCCCCGTTTAGTTTTGTCGGAGCACGCATCGCCCATGACTGACCCCGAACTCATCGGCGTGGAGGAAACCCGGAGGGACGGCGCCAGCGGCATCGGCGCCGTTCGTTACGTCAACATCGAGCAGCAGATGCGCGAGGCGTACCTGGACTACGCCATGAGCGTCATCGTGTCGCGCGCGCTGCCCGACGCCCGCGACGGCCTCAAGCCGGTCCAGCGCCGCATCCTGTACGCCATGCACGACATGGGCCTGAGGCCGACCGCGCCCTACCGCAAGTCCGCGCGCATCGTCGGCGAGGTGCTGGGCAAGTACCACCCCCACGGCGACAGCGCAGTCTACGACGCCATGGCCCGCATGGCCCAGGACTTCAGCCTGCGCTACCCTCTGGTGGACGGCCAGGGCAACTTCGGCTCGGTGGACGGCGACAGCCCGGCCGCCATGCGCTACACCGAGGCCCGGCTGGCCCGCATCGCCGAGACCCTGCTGCAGGACATTGACGCCGACACTGTGGACTGGACCGACAACTTCGACGGCAGCCTGAAGGAGCCCACCGTGCTGCCTGCGGTCCTGCCCAACCTGCTGGTGAACGGCGCCAGCGGCATCGCCGTAGGCATGGCCACCAACATCCCCCCTCACAACCTGGGCGAGGTCGCCGACGCCATCGCCTACACCGTGGACAACTGGGACCGCCTGGAGCAGATCGAGCTCGACGAGCTGATGCGCTTCGTGCCCGGCCCCGACTTCCCCACCGGCGGCGTGATCCTGGGCACCGATGGGTTGCGCTCGGCCTACGCCACCGGCAAGGGGCACATCCAGCTGCGCGCCGTGGCCCAGATCGAGGAGACACGCGGGGGCCGCTTCCAGATCGTGGTCACCGAGATCCCCTACCAGCTCAACAAGACCAACCTGATCGAGCGCATCGCCGAGCTGGCACGCGAGGGCCGGCTGGACACCATCAGCGACCTGCGGGACGAGTCGGACCGCAACGGCATGCGCATCGTCATCGAGCTCAAGCGCGGCGCTGCGCCCCGCCAGACCCTCAACCGCCTGTTCAAGTACACCCCCCTGCAGTCCACCTTCGCCATCAACCTGCTGGCCCTGGTGAACGGCGAGCCGCGGCTGTTGTCGCTGAAGAAGGCCCTCTACATCTACATCGAGCACCGCCTGGAGGTGATCACCCGCCGCAGCCGCTTTGAGCTGGCCCAGGCCCGCCAGCGCGCCCACATCCTGGAGGGGCTGCGCATCGCCCTGCAGTTCCTCGATGAGGTGATCCAGCTCATCCGCCAGGCAGAGAGCGCAGACGCGGCCCGCGCAGGGCTCATCGCCCGCTTCGGGCTCAGCGAGGCCCAGGCCCAGGCCATCCTCGACCTGCAATTGCGCCGCCTGGCCGCGCTGGAGCAGGCCAAGATCGAGGAGGAGTATGCCCAGGTGATGGCTCGCATCGCCTACCTGGAGGACCTGCTCAGCGACGAGCACAAGATCCTGGCCCTGGTCAAGCAGGACGCGCTGGAGCTCAAGGAGCGCTTCGCCGACCCGCGGCGCACCCGCATCTCCCTGGAGGCAGCCGGCGAGATGCGGGAGGAGGACCTGACCCCCAACCAGCCGGTGCTGATCACCATCTCGCAGAACAACTACATCAAACGGACGCCGGCCAGGCAGTTCCGCGCCCAGGGCCGCGGAGGCCGCGGGGTGATCGGCATGACCACCCGCGACGAGGACGAGATCGCCCACCTCTATTTCGCCCACACCCACGACACGGTCCTCTTCTTCACCAACCAAGGCCGCGTCTACTCCACTCGGGTGTGGAACCTGCCGGAGGCCGCGCGCACCGCCCGCGGCCTGCCCCTGGTCAACGTCCTCAACCTGGGCCCGCGCGAGACGGTGACGGCCATGGTGGTCGCCAACGGCGACGACTCGGCCCGCTACATCAGCCTGCTCACCACCCAGGGCCGCATCAAGCGCCTGGAGCTGGAGGAGTTCGCCAGCGTGCGGCCCAGCGGCATCATCGCCATGAACCTGGAGGACGGCGACGAGCTAGGCTGGGCCCGGCTGAGCAGCGGCAACGACGAGTTCATCATCGTCACCGCTGGCGGCATGGCCCTGCGCTTCCACGAGGAGGAGGTACGCCCCATGGGCCGCACGGCGGCCGGCGTGATGGCCATCAAGCTGCGCGCCGACGACCGAGTGACCGGTTTCGACGTGGTCACGCCCGACAGCGACCTGCTGGTGGTGACGGCCAAGGGGTGGGGCAAGCGCACTCCCTTGGCCGAGTACCCCGCCAAGGGCCGCTACACCCAGGGCGTCCACACGGTGGACGTCCACAAGCTGGAGCAGATCGGCCCGGTGATCACCGGCCGCGTGGTGCAGCCCAAGGACCAGATCACCCTGATCACCTCGGCCGGCATGGTGATCCGCCTGCGGGTGTCCGACATCAGCCGGCTGGGCCGGGCCACCCGCGGGGTGCGGCTGGTGAACCTGGCCAACGGCGACGTGGTCACCGCCTGCGCACGCATCCGCTACGCCGAGACCAGCAAGGCGGAAGAGGTGGAGGAGGAGTGACGCCGTGCCTGTGGTGAAGCTGGGGCCGGCCGGCCCCCACCTGGAGTACCTGCCGGAGCCGGACGCGCAACGGCTGGCCGAGACGCTGGTGGCCTTTGCCAACGGCGACGGCGGCACGGTGGTGCTCGGCCTGGACGAGCGAGGGCGGCCCGCGGAGGGGCTGCTGGGCGAGCAGATGGAGGACGCGCTGCGCGCGGCGCTGGTGGCCTGCCGGCCGCCCATCCGCACCGAGTGGGAGCAGATCGAGACGCCTTGGGGCGCGGCTGCAGCCATCCACGTGCCCCGCTCCAGCGAGCTGCATGCCCTGGACGACGGCCGGGTGCTGATCCGCAGCGGCCGCGAGAACCGCCCCCTCAGCGGCGACCAGGTGCGCCAGCTGGCCACGGGCAAGTCCTCGGGCGACTTCGAGATGGAGGAGGTGCCCGGCGCGGAGCTGGCCGACCTGGACCCCGACATCATCAAGGACTACATCGCCCGGCGGGAGGAGAAGCAGGGCCGCCAGATCAAGCTGCCCCAGGAGCGGCTGCTGCGCCAGATCGGCGCGCTGTCGGTCAACGGCAAGCCCACGGTGGCCGGCGTCCTGCTGTTCGGCTACGAGCCGCAGTTCTTCCTGCCCCAGTCGGGCCTCACCTTCGTGCGCTTCAGCGGCACCGAGCTGCGGGGCCCCGGCGGCCTGCCCGGCTACAGCCGCCGCGACGAGGTGACCGGCCCCCTGGCCCAGATCATCGAGCGCACGTGGGGCATCCTGATGCAGGAGATGCGGGTGGAAGCGGTGGTGAAGGGGCTGCGCCGCGAGGAGCGCACCGAGTACCCCACCATCGCGGTGCGCGAGGCGCTGATCAACGCGGTGTGCCATCGGGACTACCGCCTGGCCGGCCGCCGCATCGAGGTGCGCATGTTCGACGACCGGCTGGAGGTGCACAGCCCCGGCGGCCTGCCCGGCTACATCACCCTGGACAACATCGTGGAGGAGCACTTCAGCCGCAACCCGCGCATCGTCAACGGCCTCTACCACTGGAACTACATCGAGGAGCTGGGCCTGGGCATTGACAAGATGATCGAGGCCATGACCCAGGCTGGCCATCCCCAGCCCACCTTCCGCGCCACGCCCCAGAGCTTCACGGTGATCCTGGAGAACCGGCGCAGCGCGGCTCCCGCCGCGCCTGAGGCGTGGCAGAGCAGCATGAACGAGCGGCAGCTGCGCGCGCTGCAGTACATCCGCGACAACGGTCGCATCACCAGCCGCGAGTACCAGGAGCTCTGCCCCGGCGTCACCGCCGAGACCCTGCGCCTGGACATGGTGGACCTGATCGAGCGGGGGGTGGTCATGAAGGTGGGCGACAAGCGCGGCACGTACTACATCCTGAAGTGAAGGACCGTGCACACGGCCTTTGCCACGAATTTCGCGAATTTCACGAATTGCAATGGGGGTTTGGCGGTGCTGTTTCTTCCTGCAACTCGCATAATTCGCACGGTTCGTGGCCAGAGCCAGTAAAGCGCTTCGTGCTCCTTAGCGGCTTTGCGTCCCCACGTTGTGTAACCTTGGGCTGAACAGCTCGACCGGAGGACAACCCCATGGACGAGCGACCGACCTCCGACCAAACCGTTCGCTGGGTCGTCGCCGCGCTGGCGGCGGCGCTAGTGCTGTGCGGCTTCGCCGTGGCCTGCAGCGCAACCGCCACCGCTGCCTACCTGCTGGGCCGCAGCCAGGGCGCGCGCAGCGCGGAGATCGAGCTCCTGCCGGGCCAGGTCCTTCCGCCCACGGCGCCCCTGCCGCAGCGGATCAACGGCGCGCTGATCCAGCAAGTGGTGCCCGACAGCCCGGCCGCGCAGGCCGGCCTGCGCCCGGGCGACATCATCACCGCCGTGGACGGCCAAGCCATCACCCCCCAGCAGGGCCTGGCCGCGCTGATCCAGACCTACGAGCCGGGCGACGAGGTAGTAGTGACCTGCCTGCGCCTGAGCGACCCCGACCGCGCCGAGTTCGAGGTCACCGTCACCCTGGCAGAGCACCCGGAGCGGCCGGGCGCAGCCTTCCTGGGCGTCAGCGTGACCGAGCTCTTCATGCGGCCGTAGGCGGCCAGAACCTTCCCGAAGCGCAAACTTGCCCGATCGGCGGCGCTGTGCTATAGTCGCCGCCATGCAAAACCCTAGGACTGCTGTCGCCGATGGGCAGCGCTGCGGGAAGCGTCCATCGCCTTGGACGGCTAAGGTCCTGTCAGCGCTGCTTATCCTGACGCTGACGCTGCCGGCGGCGGCGCAGGCCGCCGGCCCTAACCCTCCCTCCCGCCCCCTGCGCCCCGGCTCCCTCGGCGAGGCCGACAACCTTCCCTCTCCTCTATCCACACCCCAAGTCGGCTACTGGTACGTCGTCCAGCCGGGCGACGACATCTGGCTGATCGCCGTGGCTCACGGCTTGAGCATGGACCGGTTGGCGCTGGTCAACGGCCTCAAGCCGCCCTACTGGATCCACCCCGGCGATCGGCTGTGGGTGCCGGCCAAGCCAGCCGTGGTCAAGCGGTCTACCCCACGGCCCACGCCTACCGCAACGCCCACGCCGCAGCCCCCAGCGACGGCGGCTGCTCCCCAGGAGCCCGCTGCGACGGCTGATCAGCCTGCCGTCGAGGCCTCTGTGCCGATGACTGCCACCTTGCCGGCTGGAGACGTCCCACCCCTGGCCCAGGAGATGCCGCCCGAGGCCGAGGCCACTGCCGCCGCTGCTGCGGGCCTGGAGGCCCTGTCCGCGCCGCCGGAGGGCACCGACCCCGACGCGGTGCTGCTGTTCAACCTCATCAACGAGAAGCGCAACGCCTTCGGCCTGCCGCCCTACCTGTGGTCGCCGGCCCTGGCGCAGGCAGCCCAGGCCCACGCCGAGGACTGCGCGCGCCGCGGGTGGGGCAGTCACGTGGGGTCCGACGGCGCACGGCTTCGGACGCGCTACGCTCGCGTCGGCTATGCGGCCTCCTGGGCCAGCGAAAACTGGGCCAACGCGAGCGCGCCGGGGTCGGCCTTCGATATGTGGTGGTACGAGGGCCCGCGCGGCCCCCACCGGCTGAACATCCTAAGCCCCAACTACCGCGAGGTTGGCATCGGCGTGGCCAAGGGGCGGTGGGGCTACTACTTCGTGGCCGACTTCGGAGCGCGATGAAACGAAGACCGGCCTAGTCTTGAGGGACTGGGCCGGTCTTTGCCTAATCGGCCCGGCTGCAAGGGTTCTGGAGAACCTTTGGTGCATGAGTGGGCCGTCCACAGTTCCGGCGCCACCGCATCAAGCTGGCAAAGGTGCAACTAGGTACTCTATCCGGCTCGGTGAAGGGATGCGACGTGAAGCGTCGAGGATTTCTAGCGACACAAGGTTGCCATAAGCGTCGTAGTCCAGTATCACTCCTGGCTTATCCTCGTCGCTTTCCGCTACGGGGGTCTCGACGAGAACAATGGTGAGCGTATCAGTCTCGCGGTCGTAGATTACCTTCATGTTTTGCTCCTCCAGTATTTCGTCACCTTGCTGGTTCGATACACTGTCACTACCTCAGGCGGGAGCCGGTCAATGTCCACAAAGACGCGAAGCAGGTAGGTCTTAGGCGGTTCGCCCAGTTCTTTTCGAGCTTGATAGACCTTGCGCCCCTCTCGAACGGTTTCACTCTGCTCTGGAGCAGCGAGAACTTGTGCAACCTCTTCCTCCGTGATCTGACGGCGAGCCATCTCGTCACGTGCGTGGTCGGTAATCCGATAGTTCGTGATAGGAACCGGTTCCAACATCCTCTATTCCATTTTACCTGTTTTAGCGGGGCTACAAAATGTTGCGCGTAGGGCCTCAAACGCTGCCCCACTCTTAACGCTTGGGCCAGTGTCGCTCCAGCCAATCCAGCAGCGGCCGCAGGTCGGGGTCGGGGAGGACCAGGGTAGCGGCCGCGGCCACTTGCGGGTCCTTGGGGTTGACAGCTATGCCCACCGCCGCCCGCTCGAAGAGACCGATGTCGCTGCGGGTGTCGCCCACGGCCAGGGTCTCAGCCGGCGCAATGCCCAGCCTAGCCTGCACGGCCTCCAGCACGGGACGCTTAGCGCCGTACGCGCAGTGCACCCAGGACTGGCCGTTGGCCACGGGGTCAGGGCCGTCGGCGTCGAAGCCGATCTCGTTGCCGATGGCTACGTGAAAGCCCAGCTCCTCGGCCACGATCTGCGCGTGGAGCAGCAGCCCGCTGCTGATGATGGCCAGGGTGACCCCGCGCGCTCGCAGGGCCTCCACCACCTCGACCGCGCCGGGCACGTAGGGGATGCGACGGAGGTGCTCCACCAGCACCGAGCGCCGCACCCCCCGCCACAGCCCGGTGTCCAGCCGTAGCCACTCCTCGTACGAGATCTCACCGCTGATCCCCTTGCCGGTGAAGGCTTCGGCCGCGGCCAGGGTGCCCAGCCGCTCGTGCAGGTAGACGTAGGGATCGCGAACGGCTTTGAGGGTGCCGTCCAGGTCGAAAGCAGCGAGTCTGAACATAGGGGAACTGCGCCGAAAAAAGCGCCGGGGCAGCGCGACGGCTACGCCCCGGCGCTCGATGGGCTCTATCGTGCAGCGGCGCGGCCTAGCGCACGCCACCTTCCAGGATCGCCTTCTTCACGTCGCCGATGGCCTTGGTGATGTTGATCTCGCGCGGGCAGCACTCCACGCAGTTGAACACCGTACGGCAGCGCCACACGCCCATCATGTCGTTCATGATGTCCAGCCGCTCGGCGGTGGCCTGGTCGCGGCTGTCGAAGATGAAGCGATGGGCCTGCACGATGGCCGCGGGCCCCACGTAGTCGCCGTTGGCCCAAAAGCTGGGGCAGGAGGTGGTGCAGCACGCGCACAGGATGCACTTGGTGGTGTCGTCGAAGCGCTCCCGGTCCGCCGGGCTCTGCAGCCGCTCGCGTCCCTCGGGCGGCGGGTCGTTGTTGATCAGGTAGGGCTTGATGGCGCGGTACTTGGCGAAGAAGGGCTCCATGTCCACCACCAAGTCCTTGATCACCGGCAGCCCGCGGATCGGCTCCACCGTCACCTTCTTGCCCAGGTCCTTCATCAGCACCTTGCAGGCCAAGCGATTGCGGCCGTTGACCACCATGGCGTCGGAGCCGCAGATGCCGTGGGCACAGGAGCGGCGCAGGGTCAGGGTGCCGTCCTGGTACCACTTCACCTTGTGCAGGGCGTCCAGCAGCTGGTCGTTGGGCTCGACGTCCACCTCGTACTCCCCCCACCACGGCTTTTCGTCCTTCTCCGGGTTGAAGCGCTTGATGCGCAGCGTGACTCGCATGGTCGTCCTCCAGGAGCACACCGCAACCCGTCGCTCGTGACGCAGGACACGCTACGACCGACAGGCTACGGGTTACTCTCAATACACCCGCTCCATGGGCTGGTACTTCGTGATCACCACCGGCTTGTAGCCGATGCGGTAGTTGTCGCCCTGTTTGAAGATCATGGTGTGCTTGAGCCAGTTGACGTCGTCCCGCTTGGGGTAGTCGTCGCGGGCGTGGCCGCCGCGGCTCTCGGTGCGGTTCAGCGCGCACAGCGCCGTCACCTCGGCCAGGTCCAACATGCAGCCCAGCTCCCAGGCCTCCAGCAGGTCGGTGTTGAAGCGCTTGCCCTTGTCGGCCACGTAGACGTTCTGGTACTGGTGCTTGAGGTCGCGGATCTTCTCCAGCGCCTCGGTGAGCAGCTTTTCGGTGCGGAAGACGCCCACGTTGCGCATCATCACGTCCTGCATGGACCGGCGAATGGCCGCAGCCGAGGTGCCGCTGGTGCGGCTGAGCAGGGCGTCGAGCTGACGCCGGGTTTCCGCCTCTGGGTTCGGGGGCAGGGGGCCGTAGTCCACCTGCTTGCAGTACTGGGCCATGGCGATGCCCCCGCGCTTGCCGAACACCACCAGGTCCACCAGGGAGTTGGTCCCCAGGCGGTTGGCGCCGTGAACGCTGACGCAGGCCACCTCGCCGGCGGCGTAAGCGCCCGGCAACACCGAGTTGTCCACGTCCACGATCACCCGGCCGTCCACGTCGGTGGGAATGCCGCCCATGGCGTAGTGCGCGGTGGGCTGGATGGGCATGGGCTGCTTCACCGGGTCTACGCCCAGGTAGGTGCGGCAGAAGTCGGCGATGTCGGGCAGCTTCTTCTCGATGTCCGCTGCGGTGATGCGCCGCGGGGTGCCGTCGGGGTTCTTCTTGCCGTCCTCGTCGAAGTACCTGTTCACCGTCTCAGGCCGCACGTCCAGGTAGACGTAGTCCTGGCCGTTGATGCCGCGGCCGGCCGCGATCTCCAGGTAGATGGCGCGGGAGATCACGTCGCGGCTGGCCAGGTCCTTCAGGGTAGGCGCGTAGCGAGCCATGAAGCGCTCGCCCAGGCCGTTGATCAGCACGCCGCCCTCGCCGCGCACGCCCTCGGTGATCAGGATGCCCATCTTGTAGATGCCGGTGGGGTGGAACTGGAAGAACTCCATGTCCTCCAGCGGGTATCCCTTGCGCAGCATCACCGCCGGCGCGTCGCCGGTGAGGGAGTGGGCGTTGGAGGTCACGTTCCACAGCCGACCCCAGCCGCCGGTGGCGAAGAACACGGCCTTGGCGTGGAAGACGTGCAGCTCGCCCGTCTTGATCTCGTAGGCCACGCAGCCTACCACGCGACCCTCGTTCACCAGCAGGTCCATGAACTGGAACTCGTCGTAGAATTGGACGTTGTTCTTGATGCACTGCTGGTAGAGGGTCTGCAAGATCATGTGGCCGGTGCGGTCGGCGGCGTGGCAGGCGCGGCGCACCGGCTGCTTGGTGACGTTGTTGGTGTGTCCGCCGAAGGGGCGCTGCGAGATCTTGCCGTCCGGGGTGCGGTCAAAAGGCAGGCCCATGTGCTCCAGCTCCAGGACGATGCCCACCGCATCGCGGCACATGATCTCCGCTGCGTCCTGGTCCACCAGGTAGTCGCCGCCCTTGATGGTGTCGAAGGCGTGCCACTCCCAGTGGTCCTCCTCCAGGTTGCCCAGCGCGGCGCCGATGCCGCCCTGGGCCGTGCCCGTGTGCGAACGGGTGGGATACAACTTGCTGATGACGCCAACGTTCACCTCCTTGGAGGCGTAGAGGGCAGCCATCAGCCCGGCGCCACCGGCGCCGACAATCACCGCATCGTGCTTGTGGTAGATCATTGCCGGTCAGGCCTCCTACCTGCCCAGCGCTGTGACCAGGGCAGACAGCGCTGTCTGCTGCGAGTGTAGGGGCACGGTGAAGATCACCTGCATGCCCATCAGGATCAGGATAGCGGTCAGCACGTAGAGCGCCGACTTCACCGCCAGGTTGGCCCCGCGGCCGTGGATGTAGTCGTCAATCACCCAGCGCGCGCCGTTGGCGCCGTGCAGCAGGGCAAACAGCAGCAGCGCCAGGTCGTAGGTGCGCCAGAACATGCCCAGAGGGCCGTTCCACCGCTCGTTGACGATCCACTCAAAGGTGATGGCGTCCACGCCGGCGATCACGTGCATGTAGAAGAGGTGAAAAACGGCCAGCACCAACAGAGCGGCCCCGCTCACGCGCATGAAGTACCACGAGGCGACCTCGAAACGGTTGGGGCTGCCGTAGGATCGAGTGCGAGTCTTCAACGCCATAAGGGTGCGCTCCTTAGTGGTTCCACCAGGGCATGTGCAAGTTGAAGAGGGGGGCTACCGTGGCAATGGCCGAGGGGATGAAGGCCAGCAGGGTGAGCACGATCACGACGCGGAACATCAGGCGCTGGGTCTTCCAGTTGGAGAAGCGCTCCGGCCAGAAGTCCACCAGGATGATGCGCACGCCGTTGAACGCATGGTAGTACACCCCGAACAGCAGGCCCATCACCAGCACTTTGAAGGGAGCCGAGTGGTAGAAGAAGAGGAACGCCTCGAAGATCTCCTTGCCGACGCCGATCAGGTAGATGTCGACAATGTGGAGCGCGAGGAAGAGGAGGATACCCAGGCCACTCACCCGGTGCAGCAGCCAGGCCCAGTGTCCTTCCCTGCCGCGGTAGGTGATGCCTTCCCAGATGGAAGCGACGATGCTTGCCATACCAACGAGACTCCTTTCGCAAACAACCGGTCAATAAGAGGAGTGAACTGATGCAGGCAGGACCGGCGGTCCTAAACAGCCGGCGCACCGTCTCAACCTACAGAAAGCTGCTCAGACGAGCCAGAACCATCGGTCCTATCCCCAAGGGCGACGCTCGCCCGCCGGCCAGGCGAACATGTGAAGTTGGGCGCATTATATGCCGCGGCCAGACACTCGTCAAGTGCTATGTCTATCCGTCTCGGAAGGTAGCTACCAATATGTGCGCCAGTTCGCGCGCCAGTTGGCTTTTCCCCCTCTCCCTGGTACAATGCCTCCACCATGCCTGAACAGCTCAGCTTGCAGACCCTGGTCGAGCCGGTGCGGCAGAGCCGCCAGGTGCCCTGGCGCCGCCTCCTGGGCTACCTCCGACCCCATCGCTGGCGAATGATCGTGGCTGTCCTCGGCCTGGCGGTCAGCAGCGCGGCCACCTTGGTCTTTCCCCTCTTCGTCGGCCAAACTATCGCCGACGTGCTGGAGCAGGGCAGCTACGCCACGCTAAACCGCTTCGCCCTGTTGATGGTGGGGCTGTTCCTGGCCATGGCGCTGGGGGCCTTCGTGCAGGGCTACGCCCTAGGCGTGGCCGGCGAGCGCATCGTCTACGACCTGCGCACCTCCCTCTACGAGCGCCTGGTCACCCTCTCCCTGGACTTCTACGACCGTCACCGGGTGGGGGAGCTGCTTTCGCGGCTGTCCAACGACGTCACGCTGGTGCGCAACCTGCTCACCACCAGCCTCACCTCGACCCTCAGCTCGGCCATCTCGCTGGTGGGCTCGGTGGCCATCGTGTTCACCCTCAACCCATCGCTGACGCTGTTCATCCTGCTGCTGATGCCTGCGCTGATCGCCGTGGCAGTGCTCTTCGGCCGGCCGCTGGAGCGCCTCTCGGCGCGGGTGCAGGACGAGCTGGCCGACGCCACCGTCACCGCCGAGGAGGGGCTTTCGGGCGTGCGCATCGTGAAGAGCTTCGGCCGCGAGGGTTACGAGGCGGAGCGCTATCGCCGCTCCCTGGGCCGCGCGCTGAGCTCGGCCGTGCGCCTCACCGCGGCTCGAGCCGGCTTCGGCAGCCTGATGCTCTTCCTAGGCTTCGGCGCCATCGCCGCCATCCTCTGGTACGGCGGCCGCCAGGTGATCGCCGGCCGCATGACCGTGGCCATGATCACCAGCTTCATCATCTACGGCATCCTTATCGCGTCGGGGCTGGGCGGCCTGGCCGGGCTGTACGGCGAATTGAGGTCGGCGCTGGGCGCGGTGCGGCGGGTCTTCGAGATCCTGGACACCCGGCCCACGGTGGCGGAGGCGCCGGACGCCGTGCCGTTGCCGCCGGTGCGGGGCCACATTGCCTTTGAGGATGTCTCCTTCGGCTACGACCCGGCCGCCGGCCCTGTCCTGCGCCACATCTCCCTGGAGATCCGGCCGGGCGAGGTGGTGGCGTTGGTGGGCCCGAGCGGCGCGGGCAAGAGCACCCTGTGCAGCCTGATCCCCCGCTTCTACGACCCCGACCAGGGCCGCGTGTGCGTGGACGGCTACGACCTGCGCCGGGTAACCCTGGAGAGCCTGCGCCGCCAGGTGGGCCTGGTGCCCCAGGAGACGCTGCTCTTCGGCGGCACCGTGCGCGAGAACATCCGCTACGGCCGGCTGGACGCCAGCGACGAGGAGATCGTAGCGGCAGCCCGAGCGGCCTACGCCCACGACTTCATCCTAGCCCTGCCCCAGGGCTACGACACGGTGGTGGGAGAGCGGGGCATGAAGCTCAGCGGCGGCCAGCGCCAACGCATCGCCATCGCCCGCGCCCTGCTCAAGGACCCCGCCATCCTGTTACTGGACGAGGCCACCAGCTCGCTGGACAACGAGTCGGAGCGCTACGTGCAGGCGGCCCTGGAGCGGCTGATGGCCGGCCGCACCACCGTGATCATCGCCCACCGGCTGAGCACCATCCAGGCGGCCCACCGGGTGGTGGTGATGGACCACGGCCGTATCGTGGAGGTGGGCACCCACGCCGAGCTGCTGGCGCGGGACGGCCTCTACGCCAAGCTGTACCTGATGCAGTTCGCCGAGGACGGCGCGCGCCCGGCGCGGCAGGTGGTGGACGTGTGGCCGGACGGGGACTGGGCGGCCGGACGGCCAGAACGCCCTTGGGATCAGTGAGGGCTCAGCCGTTGGGCAGCAGTTCGTGGAAGCGTTAGAGGCGGCTGGGTTGCGCTGACGCGCTTAGCCGCAACAGGACGACCGCCAGCCGATACCCTGGCAGAGGGAGGTTGTGATGTCAGACTCTGCGCGCAGCCCGTTGTCCAAAATCCAACCCTCTTCCCTGGGGGTGCTATAATAGCCTTGGCCGCAGCAGGGCTGCGAACCGGCTAGGCCCTCCGCGCCGACGAACCACGGACCCCGGGAGACGAGATCTCGCATGGACCCAGAACAGCAACGCCTCGCCGAAGGCTTCCTCTACACCGACCAATACCAGCTCACCATGGCCCAGCTCTACTTCCGCATGGGCCTGCACGAGCGCCGCGCCCAGTTCGACCACTTCTTCCGCCGCTACCCCAACTACGGCTCGCACCAGGCAGGCTACTGCGTCAACGCCGGCCTGGAGTGGCTGCTGCAGTGGATGCGCAGCGCCCACATCACCGACCAGGACATCGAGTTTCTGGCTAACCAGCGGGGGCCGGGGGGCGTGCGCACCTTCGGCGACGACTTCCTGCGTTGGCTGAAGCGCGTGGGCGGCTTCGACGCCATCAGCCTGCGCGCTATTCCCGAGGGCCGCGTGGTGCACCCCGACGTCCCCCTCACCGTGGTGGAGGGGCCGCTGGCCATCGCCCAGATCCTGGAGACGCCCCTGCTCAACCTGCTGAACTACCAGACTCTGATCGCCACCAAAGCAGCCCGCATCCGCGAGGTGGCGCGCAAGAGCACGGTGCTGGAGTTCGGCCTGCGCCGCGGGCCGGAGCGGGGCGCCAACGCCGGCGGCCGGGCAGCCCTGATCGGCGGCGCAGACTTCACCTCCAACGTCGCCCTGTCGCACCTGCTCAGCTTGCCTCCCAAAGGCACCCACGCCCACAGCATGGTGCAGGTGTTCATGGCCCTGGGCGAAGGAGAGCTGGCCGCCTTCCGCGCCTACGCCGAGGTCTACCCCGACAACTGCCTGCTGCTGGTAGACACCGTGGACACCCTGGGCAGCGGGGTGCCCAACGCCATCACCGTGTTCGAGGAGCTGCGCCGGGCCGGCCATCGCCCCGTGGGCATCCGCCTGGACTCCGGCGACCTGGCCTACCTCTCCATCCAGGCCGCGCGCATGTTGGACGCGGCCGGCTTCCCCGACACCGTGATCGTGCTGAGCAACGAGCTGGACGAGCTGAACATCTGGCAGATCACCAGCCAGATCGCCGAGGAGGCCCCCCGGTACGGCGTGGACCCCGACCGGCTGATCCGGCGCCTGGTGTACGGCGTGGGCACCCGGCTGATCACCTCCGCCGGCCAGTCCGCGCTGGACGGCGTCTACAAGCTGGTGGCCGTGGAGGCAGACGGCGAGATGCGGCCCGCCATCAAGATCTCCGAGACCATCGCCAAGACCATCAACCCCGGCAACAAGCGCGCCTGGCGCCTGTACGACCGCCGCGGCCTGGCCACCGCTGACGTCCTCACCCTGGCGGACGAGGACCCCACCGATCAGCGGGAGCTGCTGCTGCGCCACCCGGCCGACCACACCAAGTACCGCACCCTGCGCCGGAGCGAGATCTCCGAGATCGAGCCGCTGCTGGTGGAGGTGCTGCGGGAGGGCCGATTGGTGGCCGACCTGCCGCCGCTGGAGGAGCTGCGCCGCCGACGCCAGGCCGACGTGGAGCGGCTGGACCCCGGCGTGCGCCGCCTGGTGACGCCTCACATCTATCACGTCTCCCTCAGCTCTCGCCTCTGGGACCTGAAGCAGGCCCTTATTGCCGAGGCCAAGGCGCGCAACGGCGTGGAAGCCACGTCATGACCTCCACACCTCTCTCCCTACCCTCCATCGCGCACCACGCCAGCACCACGCCTCAAAACCCATGCCCTCCCCTGAGCCCCGCACGGTCCTCATCACCGGCGCCACCGGCGGCATCGGCCGAGCGGCTGCGCGCGCCATCGCCGCCCAGGGCCACCGGGTGATCCTGGTCGGCCGCAGCGCCGCCAAGGCCGAGGCCACAGCCGCCGAGCTGCGCCAGGCCACCGGCAACCCGGCCGTTGACTTCCTCGTCGCCGACCTGTCCAGCCTGGCCGAGGTGCGCCGCCTGGCTGCCCAGGTGCTGGAGCGTTGCCCGCAGCTCCACGTGCTGATCAACAACGCCGGCGCGTTCTTCGCCCGTCGCTACGTCACCGCCGAGGGGCTGGAGATGACCTTCGCGCTGGACCACCTCAGCCCCTTTCTGCTGACCAACCTGCTGCTGGAGCGGCTCCAGGCCAGCGCGCCGGCGCGGGTAGTGGTGGTGGCCTCGGCCACCGAGCGCAACGCCAAGCTGGACTGGGATGACCTGCAGATGGCGCGTCGCTACAACGGCTTTCAGGCCTACGCCAACGCCAAGCGCTGCAACCTGCTGTTCACCTACGAGCTGGCGCGACGGCTGGCGGGCACCGGCGTCACCGCCAACGCCCTGCACCCCGGCGCGGTGGCCACGGGCATCTGGTCGCGACCCTTTGGGCCCCTGGGCTTCCTGGTGCACCCCCTCACCCGGCTGGCCATGCGCAGCCCGGAGCAGGGCGCGGAGACGGTGGTCTACCTGGCCACGTCCCCAGAGGTGGAGGGGGTAACCGGCCGATACTTCGTGGACTGCCGGCCGCGATACTCCTCCCGCGCCTCCCAGGACCCCGAGGCGGCCCGGCGGCTGTGGGAGATCAGCGCGCAGCTGTGTGGCGTCACGGCAGAACCCAACGCCTGATCTCACCACAGAAGCAGAAAGCGCTGTGTCACCCCCATGACCCCTCTCCTTCCTGCCAACCTTCGTGCCCTGATGTCTTGGCGGCAAACTCCGCGCTGCCAAAGCGGCCCTACTTGTCCTGTTTGGATGAGCAAACACCGACCGGGCCTGCTGCTGCCCCTATACTGAAATGCGCAGCGTCGGCCGCCGGCGCTGCGCTGACCCCCCCCATCCACTCACCCCACAGGAGGACACACCATGGCCGTCAGTCGAGCAGAAGCAACCTGGACCGGCACCCTGAAGGAAGGCAGCGGCACCATGAAGGTGGCCAGCGGCTACTTCGAGGGACCCTTCACCTTCGCCACCCGCTTCGAGGCCGACCCCAAGGGCACCAACCCGGAGGAGCTCATCGGCGCCGCCCACGCCGGCTGCTTCTCCATGTTCCTGTCCGCCCTGTTGACCAACAACGGCTTCACCCCCGCCCGCATCCACACCACCGCCACGGTCCACCTGACCGCCGGCCCCACCATCAGCAAGATCGAGCTCAACTGCGAGGCCGAGGTGCCCGGGCTGGACGCGGACAAGTTTGCCGAGCTCACCGCCCAGGCCAAGGCCAACTGCCCCGTCTCCAAGGCCCTGGCCGCCGTGCCGGAGATCACTCTGGAGGCCCGTCTGGTGGGCTAGACGGCGCGTTGACACACGGACGGCGGCGGATGCGGCGGATGGCCACGGCTAGGCTGCGTCCGGGAGCATCCGTCCCGTCCTTGTCGTCCGTGTCCCCTCGCACCGGGCCGAGCATCCCATCAGCAAGGGGCCGGCCGTCGGTCCGGCCGCCCGGGTCGAAAGCCGCTCAAGCTGCACGCGTCCGCCGCGGGCGTCGCGGGCCGCGGCAGGGCTGCCGGCGGCCCAGCTACAGCCGAGGGTGGCGGCAGCAGGGCTACCCGGCCGTTGGCCGCGCCCTGTTCGACCAACAGCCGCGGCGCGCCGCCGATCCGACAGGGGTTTTCCTGCGTGCACGTTGCGCCGGGCAAGGGGATCGTGTAGGCCCCCGCCGTGGCCGCTATCGGCTGGCTGCGGCCCAGCTCGTCCACCAGCAGGGCCTGCGGGCTGATAGCCGCCACGCGCGCCGTGGCCGGCGCCCTGCCCGTGGTCCACAGCACCGTTGTCGTGGCGTCCCTGCGGTCGAAGGTCACGGCCTGCACAGGGCCCAGCTGCTGGCGATAGGCATGGCGAAAGCCGCCCAGGTAGCGCGTTGCCGTTTGATAGGCCCAGAACGCCGGCCGCGGGGAGTTGTCGCCGCGCAGCAGGCCAAAGGGCTCGATGGACTCCGGGTGGTCTGCGGTGTTGCGCAGCTTGTACACCTCCACCCGGCCGGCGCCGGCGGCGAAGGCCAGGGCATGGGCCTGGAGGATGAAGGCCGCCTGCTCCGCCAGCGACACGCGGAAGGCGGGGGTGGACCAGGGCGGCTCCAGGGGGTCGTCGGACGGGGGCGCGTTGGTCTCGTTGATCCACACCTGCTTGCCGGCGATGCCGCGGCGGGCCAGCGTCGCCCACGTCTCCTCCAACACCGACACGATCTGCATGGGGGTGAAGTAGAGGTGGTAGACCACGGCGTCGAAGTAGTAGCCGTGGCGGGCTGCGTCAGGATCGCTGACGATTATGTCGAGCAGGCGGTCCAGGTAGCGGCGCCGGCCGTGGGACCAGTCCCAGTAGTAGGTGAGGCCGGCCATGGCCACGACCATGTCGGGGTCCACCCCCTTGATGGCCAGGTAAGCGGTCTTCAGCAGGGCCGAGTAGTCCGCCTCGCTCCCCGCCCAGGTGCGGCCGGGGTGGCCGGCCATCCACACGTCCGGCTCGTTCCAGATCACCCAGTGGCCGATGCGGCCCCGGTAGTGCTGGGCCACGCGGCGCACGAACGCCTCCCAGTGGGCCATGTCGGGGACGGCAATGGACGCCGGCTCGCCGGGGACTGCAGGGACGTGGGGCGATACCGCCCAGGCAGGGGTGCCGATGAGCAGGCCCATCACCTGCCGGCCGGCGGCCAGCTCGCCCGCAATCAAGGGATCGGGCACGTTGGCGGGCTGCCAGTCGGCCGGGCCGGTGGGCTGGATCACGTCCCAGCGCAGGATGACGCGGGTGTAGCCGGCGCCGGCCGCGGTGGCCGCCTCCGGGTTGACGAAGGTCTCGACGATGCCGAAGCGGGGATCGGGCGTCGGAGGCTGCTCACCAGCCGCGGCCGGCGCCGGAGGGAGCAGCAGCAAAAAGACGCCGAGCCAACACAGGGTGCGGGTCCGCTTTGCCACCTCCGTAGAGGGGCCACGCTGCGCGGACCGTCTCATCCCTGGTTCGCCGGCCGGAAGCTCAGCGCGGCCGAGTTGATGCAGTAGCGCAGGCCGGTGGGCCGGGGGCCGTCCTCGAACACGTGGCCCAGGTGGCCGCCGCAGCGGCTGCACACCACCTCGGTGCGCACCATGAAGTGGCTCAGGTCCAGCCGCGTTTCCACAGCGTCGGGCGCGATGGGCTGCCAGTAGCTGGGCCAGCCGGAGCCGGACTCGTACTTGGCTTCGGAGCTGAACAGCTCCTGGCCACAGCCCGCGCACAGGTAGACGCCGGCCTCCTTGTGCTTGTAGTATTGGCCGGTGAAGGGGCGCTCGGTGCCCTTCTCCCGCAGGATGCGGTACTGTTCAGGAGTCAAAAGCTGTCGCCATTCCTCGTTGCTCTTCACGATCTTTTGTGGGGACATAGGCTCTCCGTGGCTTCACGCTCTGGTGTGGGTCTCGGATCAGACGGTGACGCGGGAAGCCGGCGGCCGGAAGAGAGCGCCGGCCAGCCGCTCCACCCGTCGGCTGTAGGGTAACACGCCGGCGCCCTCGGTTCAGCGGCCGCCCTTCCCCTTGCCTGCGGCGTCACTCCTCCGCCGCCTCTGCGTCTGCGTCGGCGTCGGCCTCGTCGGCCGGCCGCGGCTTGAAGCGCTTGGCGTCCACAATGCGCCAGTACTGCCCCTGCTCCAGGCTCACCTTGCGGCCGAAGACCAGGTAGCCGGTGTGGGCCACCATGCGGTCGGCGGGGCGCAGGCGGTCGGCGATGGGCTTGTAGGCGCGCAGCAACAGCTCCTGCACCTCCAGGTCCAGGAAGCCGTGGGCCTCCATGGCCTTCAGCAGCTCGCTGACCTGGTTGGTCGTGGGCACCAGGCTGCCGAAGAAGCCGCCGTCCTTGAGCGCCGCGCGCGCCGCGGCCAGGTGGAGCCACGGCTCCCGCAGGTCCAAGAAGCAGGCGTCCACCTCCCGCTCCGCGAAGCCCTCGGCCACGTCCTGCACCCGCAGCTCCACGTAGTCCAACAGGCCCAGGCGCTCCAGGTTGCGCCGGGCTAGGTTGCTCATGGCGGCCCGCTCCTCGTAGCTGTACACCCGGCCGGTGGGCATCACCGCTCGCGCCATGGCCAGGGTCAAGCCGCCGCTGCCCGTGCCGGCCTCCACCACCCGTCGGCCGGGATAGAGGTTTAGCCGCTGCACGATGTAGGCCGCGTCCTTGGGGAAGATGATCTGCGTGGAGCGCTTGATGTAGCGGATCAGGTCGTGGGTGGACGGCTCCAGGACGAGGTAGACCTGGCCGAGCTGGGTGGCCACCATGCGGCCCAGGGGTCGGTCCAGGATGTCGTCGTGGCGCACCAGGCCGCGATGGGTGTGCCATTGCCCCCCGCGCTGCAGCTGCACCAGCACCCGCTTGCCGTCCTCGCCCACCAGCATCACGATGTCGCCCTCGCGGGCCACTGTGGGCGTCTCCACGGGCGAAAGAGACAGGTCCTGTTCGGTCATAGCCCGATTATAACCGGCGCCGCAGCGACTGCCAAGCCATCGTTGACGCCGTCGGGCAAACGTGGTATAACCAGGGCGCGCCGGTGGCCGCGCGCCGGCGCGCACCCTTCCCCAGGCGTCAAGGACACATCATGCGTCGAGCCACACTGCAGTCGGGGCTGTTCGGCGCTGCGCTGGCAACGCTGTTGAACTTCGTCGCCCTGCTTCCCTACATCGGCTTCTGCATCGCCCTGCCGCTGCTGCCCATCGCCTTCTTCCTGACCGGCCTGGCGCTGGTGCGGGTGGCCGACGAGCCGCCGACCGTGGGACAGGCCACCGTGGGCGGCGCTGTGGCCGGGCTGGTAGCCGGAGCCATCGCCGGGCTGGTGGCCATGTTCCTGGCGCCCATCCGCGTGGCGCTGGCGGGCGGCCCCGAGGCGCTGACGTGGCTGTTGTCGCCCGAGCTGTCCGCCCAGCTGGTGGCCCGCGGCCTCGATCCGGTGGCCGTGGTGGACTTCATGGGCAAGGCGGGGCTGGGCCTCCTGCTGTGCAGCGGACAGATAGCGTTCGGCGCGCTCCTGGCAGCCAGCGCGGCAGCCCTCTACGCAGGATTTCGCCAGGCTTGACCGACGGGGCCGAGCCCAAGACCCCTCCCTGTGGAAGGCCGCCGGGCCGGGCCTCCGTTGACGCCTGGCCGGTTTTGTGTATACTGGGCCGCGGCCTGGTCAGCTCCCCAGGTCGGCGCCCCCGAACTTCTCCTTCGAGGTTTGACCCCATGTACCACCGAGAGACCTACACCGTCGAGGTTGCGGGCCTCACCCGCCATTTTCCCCTTTTTGAGGTGGCTCCAGGCGTTCGCATTGCCATCTTCAACATGCTGGGCGACACCTACGTGGTCAAGGCTGCGGCGGCTGCGCTGGCCGAGCGGCTGAAGCACATCCGGGCCGACGTGCTGGTGACCGCTGAGGCCAAGAGCATTCCGCTGATCTACGAGATGAGCGCGCTGATGGGCCTGCCCTACATCGTGCTCCGCAAGACCTACAAGCCGTACATGGGCGATGCGCTGAGCGCCGAGACCGTCTCCATCACCACCGGTAAGCCACAGACCCTCTACCTGGACGAGAAGGACCGCTCGTTCCTGGCCGGCAAGCGGGTCATCATCGTGGACGACGTGATCAGCACCGGCAGCACCCTGGAGGGCATGCGCCAGGTAGTCACCAAGGGAGGCGGCCACGTGGTGCAGGTGGCCGCGGTCTTCACCGAGGGAGAAGGCGACTGGTCCCACGTGGTGGCGCTGGGCAACCTCCCCGTGTTCTCTAGCCCGGCCGGCGGTTGACCACCCCACGTCCGCCCTTTCAAACACAAGGAGGGTGCAGACCTGCAGGAGCAGGACCTGCACCCTCTTCTTTTCTCAGTCCGCGGCGCTGCTCAGCTGTGCTGCCCTTGCCGGCTGCGCTCGCGCTGTTCCCGCTCCTTGCGGCGCTTGCGCTGCCAGGAGTAGAAGGGGAGCATCACGCTCATGGTGGCCTCCTGGGCCTTGGTGCGCGCCGTCACCTGCGCCGACCACACGGCAGCCCGCACCTTGTTGGCCTGCTGCTGCAGCCGTTCCCGCACCGGCCAGTTGCTCACCAGGATCGCCTGCTCCATCTCCGGCTTGGTGGGCTGCCAGTGGAGCACCGCCGACGCCCAGGTCAGGCCGGCGCCAAAGGAGGCCAGCACCACGTGGTAGCCCTCCTTGATCCTGCCCTGCTCCACCGCCTCGGCCAAGGCCAGCGGAATGGCCGCCGCCGAGGTGTTGCCGTAGCGGTCCAGGTTCACCATCACCTTCTCCGGGTCCACCTTGAGCCGCTTGATCATCAGCTCGATCAGCTTGATGTTGGTCTGGTGGGGGACGATGAAGTCAATCTCGTCGAAGGGCAGCCCGCTGCGCTGCACCACCCGCTGAATGGTGGCGCTCAAGGTCTTCGTGGCAAACTTGAGCACCCGCTTGCCGTCCATGCGCAGGTAGTTCTCGCGGTTGTCCAGCACCTCCTGGCTGAAGGGCTTGGCGCCCCCGCCGCCCGGGAAGTAGAGCGCGTCCCAGCCGGACCCGTCCGAGCCCAGCTCGAAGGCCAGGATGCCGGTGGGCGAGAGGCTGGGCTCCAGCACCGCAGCGGCCGCTGCGTCGCCGAAGAGGATGGCGGTGTTGCGGTCGGTGTAATCCACCGCGCGGGTCAGCAGCTCCGCCGCTACCACCAACACCCGGTCCAGGGTGCCGTTCTGGATGAACTGGGTGGCCACCACCATGCCGTAGAGCCATCCGGTGCAGCCGGAGGTTAGGTCGAAGGCCGCAGCGTTCACTGCGCCCAGCCGGTGCTGCAGGATGCTGGCCGAGGCTGGGCAGAAGTAGTCGGGCGTGTTGGTGGCGAAGATGATGAGGTCGAGGTCCTCCGGCTGCATGCCGGCGTTGGCCAGGGCCGCCCGGCTGGCCTCCAACGCCATGGACACCGCGGTCTCCCCCGGCGCGGCCATGCGGCGCTCGCGAATGCCGGTGTGGCTGGTGATCCACTCGTCGCTGGTGTCCATCATCTGTTCTAGGTCGTAGTTGGTCAGGCGCTGGGCAGGCACGTACTTGCCCAGCCCCGTGATGCGTGCATAGCGATTGGCCATAGAAAACGCCTCCAAAGAAAAGCCTGGCACGCCCAACCCGGCGCTCCAGGCCGATCTTCACAGTTCTGCTGTTCAGCAATAGCCGTCGCGCCTGGCCCTTCGAGCCGGGGACCCAGACGGCAAGGCGAGAGGCCAGATGGGCTCGGCTCCGGCTAGCCGGCTGCCGTGCGGGCGCGATGCCAGAGGATGTAGGTGATGATGCCGACCGCCACGGACACCGCCGAGGCGATGCCGGCCGCCAGCAGCGCCCACGGGCTGGTCAGCCGGCGTCGTGCTCGCCCCTCTTCCACCGCCTGCTGCTGGTGGGCAGCAGCGACGAGCTCTTGGTGCAGCCTGGCCCGAAAGGCAGGATCCGGCCTCACCGGCACCAACACCTCTCGCAACAGGTCCACCAACCAGGTTAGCTCCAGAGGCTGGTCTGCCGAAGGCCGCTTGTGCGAGCCAAGGGGGGCGTTGGGGCGGATCGAAGTCATGGCGCTTCCTCTCTTTCAGGCCGGGTAGGCGACGATCCCCAGCGTGCCGGGCCCCAGGTGGGCCACCAGCGAAGCCGCCAGACGGGCCACGAAGGTGCGCCGGCACGAAAACTGCGCCTGTACCTCCGCGAGAAAGCTCTCGGCCGCGTCAGGCGCCAGGGCGTGGACGACGGCCACGTTCAGGGGCTTGTCCCCAAAGGCGGCCCTGGTCAGCTCCAACATGCGCTCGATGGCCGCGCGACGGGTGCGCACCCGCTCGCCGAGCTCCAGCACCCCTTGGTTCAGCACCACGATCGGCTTGACCTGCAACAGCGCCGCCAGGGAGCTCTGAATGGCGCCCACGCGACCGCTCATGCGCGCGTACTTGAGGGTGTCCAGCATGAAGAAGATGCGCAGATGGTCGCGGATCTCTGCCCATCGAGCCAGCACGGCGTCGGCGTCGGCTCCCTGCTGCAGCAGGTCCACGGCCTCCAGCACCATGAAGCCGCTGCCCGCGGAGCCGGCCAGGGTGTCGAACACCCGCACGTCCACCGCGTCTTTTACCTTCTCCGCGGCGATGGTGGCCGACTGCACCGTGCCGCTCAGCTTGCCGGTGACGTGCAGGGAGAGGATGGTAGTGGCGCCCTCCGCAGCCAACTGACGATAGGTCTGCTCGAAGCGCCCCGGCGAGGGCTGGGAGGTCTTGGGGACCTCGTGGCGCTCCTCCACCAGGCGGAAGAAGTCGTCATAGCTGAGGTCCTCGCCCTCGTGGTACTCCTCGGTGCCGAAGTGGATGTTGACGGGCACCACGGTCACGCCCAGCGCCTGGAGCTGGCCTTCGGGCAGGTCGCAGGTCGAGTCGGTGACAATGCGGATCATGGTCACAAGTGCTCTCAAAAGCCTCGGTTGCGCAGGTCCTCGCGCAGGGCGATCAGGGTGCGATGGTAGAGCGACTTGATGGCGCCTTCGCTGCGGCCCATCACCTTGCCGATCTGCGCGTTGGACATGGACTCGATGAACTTCAGCAGCAGGAGCTGCTGCCGGTCGGCGGGCAAACGGCGGATGGCTCGCAGCAGGGCGGCCCGTTCCTCGTTGGCCTCGGCGCTGTGCTCCGGGCTGGCGGCGGCCAGATGGCCATGCAGGGCGTGTTCCTCCAGCCTGAGCTCCTGGTGGCGCTGCCGATCGCGGTGCCAGTTGGCCACCATGTTGTGGGCGATACGGTACAGCCAGGCCGAGAAGGGCGCGCCGCGGTGCACGTAGCTGCCGATGTGCTTCAAGGCCTTGTAGAACGTGCGGGCCGTCAGGTCTTCGGCATCCTGCTGGTTCCCGGTGCGGTAGTAGATGTAGCTGTAGATGCGGTCAACGTAGCGCTCGTACAGGATGCCAAACGCCTCAGGGTCTGACTTGGCTCGCTGGATCAGC
>JANWYQ010000154.1 GCA_025055015.1 Caldilineales bacterium | reverse complement strand
CTGCCAATTCCCAGAATTCGTGTAATTCGTGGCCAAGGGGATCGGCTCGCCAACTACGAGAGGGATCGGCTGGCGCAGCGCGGGCCGTCGCAGGCTGCCGGGGTCGGCGCGCAGCCGCCGCTGCAGCGCCGTCTCCGGGATCGGTGCGCCGGGGTGCTGTTGGGCGAAGCGGGCCTGCGCCTGTTGGCAGGCCAAGGTGTGGCCGGCGTAGGGATCGCCGCTTTCCTTCCACGCCAGGCCGGCGCAGCGGCCTTCGCAGTAGGTGTTCAGCGGACAGGCCTGGCAGTCGGGCAGGAAGCGCACCGTGTGCCGCTGCCGCAGCTCCCACAGGATGGCCGCGTTGCGCCAGATCTGGGCGAAGGGCTGCTCCCGCAGGTTGCCGGCCGGGATGCGCAGCTCCTGACAGGGGAACACCTCGCCGTAGGGGCTGATCAGGCAGGACGAGAGGCCCACCGAGCAGGTGCGGGACTCCGGCGTGCGCACCCGCGGGGCAAAGGGCGTGCGGTCCGCGATCATCGCGTCGGTGATCTGCTGCCGGCTGAGCTGGTGGTGGCCGGCCTTGTCCACGCCGTCGTCGTCGGGCGAGATCTTGAACACCTGCTCGTAGTTCACGCCCAGGGAAAGGGCCAGCCGCACCATCTCCTCCCGCTCGGCGATGTTCAGGTCCATGAGCAGGGTGTTCAGCTTCACCCGCACCCCCCGCTCCCGCAGCAGCCTGACCCCGCGCAGCACCCGTTGCAGCGTGTGTCGGCTACGGGCGATGCGGTCGAAAGTGGCGTCGGTGGCGCCCAGCAGGCTGATGTCCACCTGCGACGGCGTCAGCGCCGCAATGCGGTCCGCCCGCTCCGGCGTGATCAGGGTGCCGTTGGTCTTCAGCGCCAGGTCGAAGCCCAGGCGGCGAGCCTGCTCCGCAACGGTGAAGAAGTCGCGACGGGTGAGGATTTCGCCGCCGGTGAGGGTGAGGCGCAGGGTCCCTGCCTCGGCCAGCTGCTCCAGCACGTCTAGGCACTCGGCGGTGCTCAGCTCCGGCTGGCTGCGCGGCGCGTTGTAGCACATCACGCAGTCCAAGTTGCAGGCGTGGGTCAGCTCCCACAACACGCTGAAGGGCACGTGCTCCTGCGCCAGCCGGGCCAACAGCGCGTCGTAGGGGTCTGCGGTTGCCGTCGGCAGCGCACACCCGTCGAAGCTGCGGTCAGGGAGAGCGGTGGGGATCACGGTGATCGGTGAACGGTGAACACGGTGAACAGTGATCGGTGAACGGTGAACGGTGAACGGTCAAGACTCCGTTGACCATTGGCCATTGACCATTGACCATTGACCATTAATCCGCTATTGACCATTGGCCATTGACCATTGACCATTGACCATTGACTAGCCATTGGCCATTGACCAGGTGAGCAGGCCTTTTTCCTCCAGGAGCGCGATGAACTGTTGGGTGCTGGCCAGGGCCTCAGGGTAGTCCACGTCGAACTCCTGGGTCAACGCCAGGGCGATCTCCTCCACCGTGCGCGTGCCGTCCGCCAGCTGCCAGACGCGCGTGCCTGTGGGGTTCAACATGCGCACTGTGTTCTCAGCAGGGGTGATCACCACGGCGTCGCGACCGAAGACACGGGAGGCCGTGCGGGGGTGGCGAATGGGGCGCCGCTCAGGCGAAGCATGGGGAGCGTCCATGGGGGAGTGTCCACCTCGTCAGCGTCTACGGCCAGAAAAAGCCAATCCATCGGAGCACCGAACAGTCGGCAGGGACTCCACACGGCAAGACTCTGCACCCCAGGGACACGCTAGAGGAGATCACAAGTGCCGTGGCGCCAAATCGCTACCCTTCCCCTCCCCCGCGGACAGGCTGTGAAACCCCAGGTGTCCTGGGTGCTCGAGCTGCCCTGCTCGCTGATCAGATGGATGGAGCACCGGCCGTGTTCGACCACGATGCCGAACAAGAGACAAGCCGGGCCGCCACAAACTGAAACACTTCAAACAGGCGTTAGGCTGGAGAGGCTGCTAACGTCTCCGCAAAACAAGCAGCGCTTACATTGTACCTTAGCTGCTACCCCCTGTCAATTCATAGTTTCCATGATCTGCGAAGAAAGTGGAATGTTCATAACATGTTTTGACTCGGCGGCGCTGGTCCAGAACGCGCACGCTCCACGTCCACAGATAATCGTGGCCCCCCAGGGTGGCCTGCACCGTAGCCACGATCAAATCTCCCGGCTCAACGGCCGTCGGCTGTCGCCAGGGGAAAAAGGTGTGGCCGTAGATGGTCTCCGGCCTGCCCGGCGCAGCGGAGAAGCCCACGCCGTCCACCAGCTCGGCGTCGAACCAGGCCGCCAGCCCGTGGACCACCGCTGGCCGCTGCACGGCAAACTGCACGTCGCCCACCACGTCGGGGCTCGCGATAGTAAGGTAGTCCAAAGTCGCCCAGGGCTGCGGCGGCGCTACCAATTGCTCCGGCTGCACCTGCGCCTTGCCGATGGCGTTCAGGCCCACCTCCCGCGCCGGCCCCCAGTCCAGGCCGTACGGGCTCTCGTCCCACGGCCCGGCGTACTGCCGATAGACCTGAGGCGCCTCCACGGGAGCCAGCCAGAGGGTCTCCCGCCGCGGGATGAGGACGCCGCCCGGCGCCAGATGCCGCTCTCGCGCGTCCATCAACGTGGGGATGTAGCGCTGGAAAAGGGGCAGCAGGCCGTGGAGGTCCTGCACGATCACGTCGGCCCGCTGCGGCAGAGTGACGTTGGTGGAGAGGTCCTGGAGGAAGGTGATGCGGTCGGCAAAGCCGTTGGCCAAGGCCAGCTCCTGCGCCAGGCGGATGGAGGGGTTGGGGTCCACGGCGTACACGTGGCCGGCGCCGGCCTGGCAGGCCAGCAAGGCGAAGATCCCCGGCCCCGTGCCGATGTCCAGCACCGTGCAGCCGGGCCGCACCGCCCGTCGCAGGGCCTCGGCGTAGGCGTCGGTGCGGACCCGGTCGGCGACCATACGGCCGTAGCCGAGGATGGTATAGCCGGCAGGTCGGTAGGACGTCATGGCGGAGCGCCTGAGGGAAGGGCCTGCCTCACTGGCCCTTGAACTGCACCATGACCGCCGCCGTCTTGACCAGGATCTTCAGGTCCAAGAAGACGCCGGCATGGCGGACGTAGTAGAGGTCGTACTCCAGCTTGATGCGCGCGTCGTCGTGGCAGTTGCCGTAGCGGTACTGCACCTGCGCCCAGCCGGTGATGCCGGGGCGGATGGCGTGTCGGGCGCGGTAGAAGGGGATGGTCTGCGCCAGCTCCTCCACGAACTCAGGCCGCTCCGGCCGGGGACCGATGACGCTCATCTCCCCCCGCAGCACGTTGATCACCTGCGGCAGCTCGTCCAGCCGGGTCTTGCGCAGCACGCGGCCCACCGGCGTGACGCGGTCGTCGTCCTTGGCGGCCCACACTGCGCCGGTGCGCTTCTCCGCGTCCGGCACCATGGAGCGGAACTTGATGCACTGGAAGTGGCGGCCTCCCTGGCCGACGCGCGTCTGTCGGTAGAACAGGGGTCCCGGCGACCAGAGGGCGTTGGCCGCCGCCACCACCGGGCAGATCAGGGCCAGCGGCAGCAGGGCAGCCGCAGCGATCACGACGTCTGCCACCCGCTTGACCCCGCGGTAGAGCCGATAGGTGGCGCTGTCCTCCACCGGCAGCGCCGCCTGCAGGTCCCGGCCTAGGTGTAGCACCGGCACCCGGCCCAGCAGCCGCTCGTACACCAAGGACATGGGCGTGATGCGGATGCCCATCTCCCGGCAGCGCAGCAGCGCGTCGAACAGCTCTGGCTGAATGGCGTGGCGATGGGTGATAGCCACGATGATCTCGTCTATCTGCATGGCCTCGGCCATCTGCACCAACACCGCTCGATTCCCCAACACCGGCACATCGCAGATCGCCTGGCCCTGCAGCTCCGGCGAGTCGTCAATGAAGCCGCGCAGGACATAGCCGGTGCCGCGGAAGGGGTTGGCGTCGTTGGGCGCTGTGCGCAGCACCTCCGCCAGGGTGCGGCCGGCCCACCCTGCTCCCACCACCAGCGCCTGCTGCTGAAACCACGGCTGCACGAAGAGCTTGGCGTAGGTCACCCGCCAGGCCACCAGGGACAGCCACGCTGCCAGCCAGAACAACAGCACCGTGGCGCGCGACTCCAACGGCGGCGTGAGGTTGGGAATGAAGGCGTAGACCAACCCCGTGCCCAGCACCGCCAGGGTGATGTTGGGCAGGATGGCCGAGAGGCTAGCCGACCGCGCCAGGTCGTAGACGTCGAACACCAGCGCCCAGATGGCCCAGACAGCCGTCAGGACGATGTACCACTTGATCGGCTCCGTCAACAGCGCCGGAGAGAGGCTCTGGGCGGAGCGCAGGCCCCACACCACGAAAAGGGCAGCGTTTAAGAGAACGACGTCAACCAGGGCTAACAACACCTTGCGCTCGGAGCGGTACAGCCGGACGCTGGGCAGCGGGATACGGCTGCGGCGTACCCGTTTCGCTCCGTAGCGGTCAAAGCCGTGGGGACGATCGCTCAGCTCGGTGATCTGAGTGGTCATGGCTCTCCTCCCCTAGGTGAGCACGGTCACGGCTGACCATGCGTGCCGACAGCGGGAACGATGCCTCAACGACAATAAGGCCACGCATAGACATGTCGTCCATTTCAGGGGCTATTCAATAAGACACGCGTTTTCCTCATATTCCATAGCAAAGACCGGCCGCCGCAACGACGGTTGGCAGCACCCTACACCGATAGGCTCCGTCGGTCTCTGGGACACGACAAAGCTTTCTCCTGCAAACTGCCACGCCACGTAGGGTCTCAGCACTGCTCAACAGGGACTCGTCGGCCCTGCAGGCCTCAGAGACACAGGCTCTGGCGTTACCTGGGCAGCTTCTATCTGTTGTGCTCGCTTGTTTCAGGATTTGCAGCGAGCGGTACCCACCAGGTGAA
>JANWYQ010000144.1 GCA_025055015.1 Caldilineales bacterium | reverse complement strand
GGAGGAGGTGGTGGGGGTGGTGAGTGCGACGGCCGGTGGGCCGGAGCGGGTGCGGCGGCTCTTCCTGCCGCTGGTGACGCAGTAGGTGCGCAGACTGGTCCGACCTCACAGGTTGGACCAGTCTGTGAGGCCCGCTTGCGCAAACTTTCTCAGAGTTGGCAGCCGTGCTTCTTTGGGGCTATAATCCGGCACAAAACCGCGGGGTGGCCGGCCGACAGCTGGCCACCCCCAAGTCCAACAACCGGGAGAAGCCCCTATGCGTCGCCGTCTCGTTGCCTTCCTCGTCCTAGCTCTTCTGTCCTCTCTGTCGGCTCCCTCCGCCCTCCTGGCCGCAACCTCGGCGGCCCGTCCTCAGCCTTCTGGCCCGGCCCCCCTCGACCGCGTGCCGGTGATCGCCATGCCGCCGGTGGACAACGCTGCGCTGGTGCGCGAGGAGGTCCAGCGCGCCGGCCCCGGCGTGGCTCCCCGCTTCGCCCTGCCTATCCCCGTGGACCTGAGCCC
This sequence comes from Caldilineales bacterium, assembly GCA_025055015.1. Taxonomy (GTDB): domain Bacteria; phylum Chloroflexota; class Anaerolineae; order JAAEKA01; family JAAEKA01; genus JANWYQ01. Next base: position 1,595 of record JANWYQ010000144.1, on the reverse strand, counting down.
GGCCAACAGCGGGCGCTGGGAGACCTTGGCCGACGGCACTCGGCTGTGGCGGCTGCGCCTGCGGTCGGCCGGCGCGCTCTCGCTCAACCTGGGCTTCGACCGCTACGTGATGCCCGACGGCGGCCAGCTCCTCCTCTACACCCCCGACGGCAGCGCCGTGCGCGGGCCCTTTACCGCCGCGGACAACGAGGCCCACGGCCAGCTCTGGACCCCTCTGCTGGAGGGCGAAGAGATCGTGGTGGAGGTGCGGGTGCCGGCCGAGGCCGCGCCGAAGCTAGAGCTGCACCTGGCGTCGGTCAACCACGGCTTCCTCCCCTTCGGCCAGCTGCCCACGTCCGGCGCCTGCAACGTGGACGTGGTGTGCGGCGCGGCCGACGGCTATCCCCAGGTGGACGCCTGGCGGGATCAGATTCGCGCCGTGGCGGCCATCAGCACCGGCGGCAGCATCTTCTGCACCGGCTTCCTGGTCAACAACACCGCCCAGGACCTCAAGCCCTACTTCATGACCGCCCGGCACTGCGGCGTCTCCTCCAGCAACGCGCCCTCCTTGGTCACCTACTGGAACTACCAGAACAGCTTCTGTCGGCCGCCCGGCAGCCCGGCCAGCGGCGCGCCTGGCAACGGCTCCCTGAGCCAGTTCAACACCGGCTCTTACTGGCGCGCCGGCTACTCCCCCTCCGACTTCACCCTGGTGGAGCTGGACGACCCCATCAACCCGGCCTACAACGTGCACTGGGCCGGCTGGGACGCCACGCCCGCCGACGCCACCTCGGCCGTGGGCATCCACCACCCCAACGGCGAAGAGAAACGCATCAGCTTCGAGAACCAGCCTACCACCACTACCTCTTACTTGGGCACCTCGGTCCCCGGCGACGGCACCCACGTGCGGGTGATTGACTGGGACCTGGGCACCACCGAGCCCGGCTCCTCCGGCTCGCCCCTCTTCAACCAGGACCGTCGCGTCATCGGCCAGCTCCACGGCGGCTATGCGGCCTGTGGCAACGACGACTCCGACTGGTATGGCCGCTTCTCGGTGTCGTGGAATGGCGGCGGCACGCCCTCCACGCGGCTCAAGGACTGGCTGGACCCTCTCAACTCCGGCGTGCTGGTCCTGGACGGCCGCGATCAGAGCCCTGACTTCACCCTAACCGCGTCGCCCACGGCGCAGGATGTGTGCGTGCCCGCCAACGCGCAGTACACAGTGACGGTGACCTCCCGCACCGGCTTCGCTGACCCGGTGACCCTCAGCGCCAGCGGCAACCCCGGCACGGCCAGCTTCAGCCCTAACCCTGTCACGCCGCCGCCCAACGGTAGCGCCAACAGCACCCTGACGGTGAGCGGCTTTGGGCCGGGCGCCTTCACCTTCGCCGTGGTGGGGACTGCCGGCTCCTTGACCCGCCAGACGGACGTGACGCTGCGCGCGTATAGCGCAGCTCCCGGCTCGGTCTCCTTGCTCTCCCCGGCGGACGGCAGCGTGGGGGTGGCGATGGCGCCGACCCTGTCGTGGAGCGCGGCGGCGCAGGCAGCGACCTACCAGCTGCAGGTGGCCACGGACCCCGGCTTCGCCAACGTGGTGATCAACCAGAGCGGGCTGA
>JANWYQ010000099.1 GCA_025055015.1 Caldilineales bacterium | reverse complement strand
CCCGCCGGAGTTCCTGGACAAGGAGCTGCGACAAGCCGTGCGAGAGTCGGAGGTGGGCGATCGGCGAGTGGACCAATTGACCAAGGTCTTTCGTCGTGGTGGGCAGGAGGCGTGGGTGTTGGTGCACGTGGAAGTCCAGGGCCAAGTGGAGAGCAACTTCGCTGAGCGGATGTACGTGTACAACTATCGGCTGTTCGATCGCTACCATCGGCAGGTGGCCAGCCTAGCGGTGTTGACCGACGAGGTAGTGGGCTGGCGTCCTCAGGCCTATGGGTATGAACTGTGGGGCTGCGAGGTCGGCATTCGGTTTCCGGTGGTCAAGCTTCTGGACTATCGGCAACAATGGCAACGCCTGGAGCAGGACCCTAACCCGTTCGCCATCGTGGTGATGGCGCATCTCAAGTCGCTGGAGACGCGGCAGGATGATCGAGCCCGGTATGCGGCCAAGCTGTGGTTGATGCGGCAGCTGTACCGCCGAGGTTACAGCCGGCAGGAGGTGATCAACCTCTTCCGCTTCATAGACTGGGTCATGCAGTTGCCGTCGGATCTGGAGAAGGCGTTTCTAGACGAACTACATGCCATTGAGGAGGTGGAGCGTATGCCCTACATCAGCACTGCGGAGCGCCTCATGATGGAGAGAGGTCTTCAGAAGGGTTTGGAACAGGGCTTGGAGCAGGGTCTGCAGCAGGGTCTGCAGCAGGGTCTGCAGCAGGGTCTGCAGCAGGGCCAGGCGGAAATGCTGCTGCGGGTGATACAGCGACGGTTTGGGGAGGTCCCACCGGATTTAGCCGCGCAGGTTCGCAGCTTGCCCGTTGGTCAACTGGTTGTGCTTTTGGACGCGGCTCTCAGCGCTACCTCTCTGGAGGAGGTGCTGGCGGCGGTAGACAGCCTGACGGCTGGCGCCGGCAACGGCGACTTGATGGCCGCCTAGCGTCGGCATGGCCACCCGACGGGCCGTCATGGAGCGCGACCTTCCTGGCGAATCGGCCGTCGTTCGCTCGAAGAACGCCGCTGCGCTGGCACCCCCTGTCAGCTGGCCTCGCTTTCTCGACGTGTTGGTCTTCGTGGCCGGGCTGGTGACCCTGGGCGTGGAGCTCAGCGCGGCGCGACTTTTGGACCCCTGGTTCGGCAACTCCATCCTGGTGTGGGCGGCCCTCATCGGCCTGGTGTTGGCCTGTCTAAGCCTGGGCTATTGGTGGGGAGGACGGCTGGCCGACCGGCGGCCGTCGGCGGCCCTCTTGTACGGCTTGGCCCTCCTGGCCGCCCTGCTGGTGGCTATGGTGCCAGTGGCCTCACGGCCCGTCTTGCGAGCGGCTGCCCTGAGCAGCTTGGACCTGGAAGCGACGCCTCTGGGCACCGTGGCCCTGGCGGCCGGGGCCATTGCCTTGCTCTTCGCCTTGCCGACGGTGCTGTTGGGCATGATCTCCCCCTTTGCCGTGCGCCTCTCCCTGGCCGGAGTAGAGAGCGGTGGCCGAGTGGCCGGGCGGCTCTACGCGCTCAGCACCCTGGGCAGCCTCCTGGGCACCTTCCTGCCGGTGCTGGTGCTGATCCCGGCCGTAGGCACTCGGCTGACCTTCGTGCTGCTGGCAGGGCTGCTGGCCGTCACTGCGCTGATTGGGCTCGCCTTGGAACGAGGGCGCAGGGCGGGCCCAGCTCTCCTGGTCCTGCCTCTCCTGGCGCTGCTGGGTTGGCTGGCCGGCCAGGGGCCGGTCAAGCCCGACCCAGGTCTGCTGCTGGAGGGGGAGTCGCTGTATAACTACTACCAGGTGGTCCAGCGGGGGCCGGAGACCTGGCTCAAGCTCAACGAGGGTATTGGGCTGCACTCGGTCTACCACCCGCAGTCGGCGCTGAGCGAGGGCATCTGGGACTATTTTCTGGTCGCGCCCTTGTTCGCCGCCGCAGACGAGGAGCCGGTGGCGAACGTACAGAGCCTCTATCTGGTAGGCCTGGCCGGCGGCACGGTGGCGCAGCTCTACACCCGCGCCTATGGCCCCATCCCCATTGACGGCGCCGAGCTGGACCCCGCCATTGTCGAGGTGGCCCGTACCCACTTTCGCCTGGACGCGCTTCCCAACGTCCACGCCGCAGCGGCCGACGGCCGGCGCTACCTGCTGGCCCAGCCGGCCGACCGTCGCTACTCCGTGATCGCTGTGGACGCCTATCGCCCCCCCTACATCCCCTTCCACCTGGCCACGGTGGAGTTCTTCCGCCTGGCGCGCGATCACCTCACCGAAAACGGCGTGGTGGCGGTGAACGCGGCGCGCAGCCGGGACGACTACCGCCTGGTGAACGCCCTGGCCGCCACCATGGCCCAGGTCTTCCCCTCGGTCTACGCCGTGGACCCGCCCGACGACGGGTCCAGCCTGGGCAACACCCTGCTGGTGGCCACCGTACAGCCCACCAGTCTGGCGGACTTCCGGGCCAATGCAGCGGCCCTGGACCCGGCCGCACAGCCGCTGCTGGCCGAGGTTGCCCGCCGCGCCCTGGCCACGGCTCGGCCCATCGCCGTTGAAGGCCCGGTGCTCACCGACGACCGGGCGCCCATCGAGCAGATCGTCCACGCCATCGTGCTGCGCTACTTCCTGGAGTAAGCGCCGCCTCTTGGTCCATACCATCTTGCCATGGACGTGCAGGCCTTCCTCGACCAGGTGCGCCGCGAGCCCTTCTACGCCGGCCAGATGGTCCACGTAGAGCGCATCCCCCCGCGCGCCCCGCGCTACGCCGCACCCCGCAGCGCCTTGCACCCCGACCTGGCCGCACAGCTCCGCCGTGCGGGCATCGAGCGGCTTTACACCCACCAGGCCCAAGCGGTGGACGCTGCCTTGTCTGGCCGCCACGTGATGGTGGTCACCGCCACGGCCAGCGGCAAGACCCTATGCTACAACCTGCCCGTGCTGCAGGCGGTGCTGGAGCAGCCCGTGGCGCGGGCGCTCTACCTCTTTCCCACCAAGGCCCTGGCGCAGGACCAGCTCCGTAGCCTGCGGGCGCTGGGCTGTCGGGCCGCAGGCCAGGGCTCAGCAGGCTCGCACTCCCTTCCCGTAACCGTAGGCGTGTACGACGGGGACACGCCCCAGGGACGCCGCGCCTACCTGCGCCAGCGCGCGCAGGTGCTCCTCACCAACCCCGACATGCTCCACGTGGGCATCTTGCCCAACCACACCCTCTGGGGCAGCGTGTTTCGGCACCTGTGTTACGTGGTGGTGGACGAGGCGCACGTTTACCGCGGGGTGTTCGGCTCCCATGTCGCATGCGTGCTGCGTCGCCTGCGGCGGATCGCTAAGTTGTACGGCGCAGAGCCACAGTTCATCGCCGCCAGCGCCACCATTGCCAACGCCGCCCAGCACTTTGAGGCGCTCACCGGCGTGGAGGGCGTGGTGATCACAGAGGACGGCAGCCCAGCCGGCCCTCGCACCTTCGTGCTGTGGAACCCGCCCTTGGTGGGCGATAGGCCCTGGCGCCGGCCTGGCGCGAATGGCTCTCCGCCGGGAACCCCGCCGTCGGGCTGGCGTCGCAGCGCCAACGCCGAGGCTACGGCGCTCTTCGTGCTGCTGGTCCGCCGGGGCGTGCGCACCATCGCCTTCACCCGCGCGCGCAAGGTGGCGGAGCTCATCCTGCGCTACGCGCGCAACGAGCTGGAGCAGGAGGGACACAGGGAAGCCCAAGAGAAGGAAAAGGCGAGGAAAGCAGCGAAAAGAGGGGAATTGGGAAAGGAAGCCGATGCAGTTCCCCCGGTTCCCCCAGGTCTCCCAGCCACCCTTTCCGCTCGCATCGCCGCCTACCGCGCCGGGTACACGGCAGAGCAGCGGCGCCAGATCGAGCGGGACCTGTTCAGCGGCAAGCTGCTAGGGGTGACGGCCACCAGCGCGCTGGAGCTGGGCATTGACGTGGGCGGGTTGGACGCAGCGCTGCTGGTGGGCTTCCCGGGCACGGTGGCCAGCCTCTGGCAGCAGGCAGGCCGCGCCGGCCGCGGGGACGAGCCCTCCTTGGCGGTGCTGATCGCGCTGGACAACCCCCTGGATCAGTACTACATGCGCCATCCTCCAGAGCTGCTGGGGCGGCCCCACGAGCACGCCCTGATTGACCCGGACAACGTCTACGTGTTGGCGCAGCACCTGCCCTGCGCAGCGCACGAGGCGCCCATCACCAACCAGGCCTCGGCCACCCGGCTGGACGACGAGGCGCTGTTCGGCCCCGGCTTCGTCCAGGCCATGGCCAGCCTGGAGGACGCCGGCCGGCTGGTGTTCCAGGGGGACCGCTGGACCTACGCCGGCAGCGACTACCCGGCGGAGAAGGTCAGCCTGCGCTCCATCGGCGGCGGCCGCTTTGCCGTGCTGGACGAGTCGCGCGACTATCGCCTGCTGGAGGAGATCGAGGCCAGCACGGCGGCCCAGCGGGTGCACCCCGGCGCGGTCTACCTGCACCAGGGGGAGAGCTACCTGGTGACCCGGTTCGACGCAGCCCTGGGCTACGCCGTGGTGCGGCCGGTGGAGGTGGACTACTACACCCAGCCGCGCGAGCTGAGCGACGTGCGCATCGTGCGCTCCCTACGCCATCGGCCCATCCCCGGCGGCTATGCCTACCTGGGCGTGGTGCGCACCACGGCGCAAGTGGTGGGATACCGCCGGCTGCGCCACTACACCGACGAGGTGGTGGCCGACGAGCCCTTGGACATGCCGGCCACGTCGTTTCAAACGGTGGCGCTGTGGTGGGACCTGGCGCCGGAGATCGCAGCGGAGTGTGCCCGCCGGGGGCTGGACTTCTTGGGCGGCATCCACGCCGTGGAGCACGCGTGCATCGGCCTGCTGCCCCTCTTCGCCATGTGCGACCGCTGGGACATCGGCGGGCTGAGCACCCCGCGACACCCCGACACCGACGCTGCGCAGATCTTCATCTACGACGGCCACCCCGGCGGCGTGGGCATCGCCGAGCGCGGGTTCGAGGAGCTGCCGGCCCTCTGGCAGGCTACCTACGACGCCATTGTGAGCTGCCCCTGCGACGACGGCTGCCCGAGCTGCATCCAGAGCCCCAAGTGCGGCAACAACAACCAGCCGCTGGACAAGGCCGCCGCACGCCTGATCCTGCGCATGTTGGTATGAGCGTGGGAGTTCTCTCCCCGTGGCGCGATGGTTTCAGCCGTGACCAGGACGACTGAAGTCGTCACGACGAAGGTAGTGGCTGTCCCCTCTCCTCGGAAAAACGGCCTCCGCCGTTCAGGAGCCCGCCCATGCCCACCAAACCTCATCTCTTGGTCGTTGCCACCGGCGGCACCATCGCCATGCGGCTGGACCCGGCCAGCGGCGGCCCGGTGCCGGCTCTCACCGGCGCCGAGCTGGTGGCCGCCGTGCCACCCCTGGCCACCGTGGCCGAGGTGCAGGTGGAGGAGTTCGCCAACATCCCCAGCGAGCACATGACCCCCGAGTTCTGGCTGCGACTGGCCCGCCGCCTGCAGGCGCTGCTGGCCCAAGGCTGGGCCGACGGCGTGGTGATCCTCCACGGCACCGACACCATGGAGGAGACCGCTTTCTTCCTGGACATCGTGCTGCCCGGCGAGACGCCCATCGTCCTGACCGGCGCCATGCGGGCCGCCACCGACCCCAACCCCGACGGCCCGGCCAACCTCCTGGACGCGGCCACTGTGGCCCTGCACCCGGAGAGCCGCGGCCGGGGAGTGCTGATCGTCATGAACGGCCAGATCCACTCGGCGCGGCGGGGCACCAAGGTGGACACCTCCGACCTGGACGCGTTCGAGTCGGTCCAGCCGCCGGACCTGGGGCGGGTGCGCAGCGGGTGGGTGCAGTTCAGCCAGGCGTGGACCCCCCACGTGCACGTGCCGCTGCCGGAGCGCCTGCCGCGGGTGGACATCATCCCCATGTACGCGGGCGTGGACGACTTCGCCCTGGCTGCCGCCCTGGAGCGGGGCGCGGCCGGCCTGGTGATCGCCAGCGTGGGCGCCGGCAACGTCAACGAAGCCCTGTACCAGGGCATCCTGAAGGCATTGGCCGCCGGAGTACCGGTGGTCATCTCCAGCCGGGTGCCCTTCGGCCGGGTGCGGCCGATCTACGCCTATGCCGGCGGCGGCGTGGCCCTGCAGCGGGCTGGCGCCATCTTCGCCAACGACTTGAACCCCCAGAAGTCGCGGGTTCTCTTGATGGTTGGCCTGGGCGCAGGCTACGATCGGGAGGGGCTGGCTCGGCTGTTTGAGTGATGCGTAACCTGTAACGGTCAGAGCATTGCGTAGTCGGTCAGCGGAGTGAGCATCCCCAGGTGCTCAGACAAAACAGACCGGGCAGCGACAGCGAACTCTGGGGGCACGCTGCCGACTGCCCGGCCTGACCAGGGGGAGCAACAGCTTCCGGAAAATTGCGCGGTCCCGAAAACTACGCCCCTTCTAACCGCGCGTGCTCTGCTTCAACAGGTCACGGATCTCCGTCAGCAGCTTCTCCTCAGCCGAGGGCTCTGGCGGCGCAGGGGGAGCGGCCTCCTTCTGCTTCTGCAGCCGAGCCATCGCCTCGTTGGCCGCCTTGATCACCAGGAAGATAGCGAACGCGATGATCACGAAGTTCACGATGGCCTGGATGAACTTGCCGTAGGCCACTGTGGCCTCCCCCACTTGGAACGCCAGGCCGCTGAAGTCAACGCCGCCCAGCAACACCCCCACCAGGGGCATGATGATGTCGTTGACCAACGAGTTGATAATGGCGCCGAACGCGCCGCCGATGACCACGGCCACGGCCAGGTCCAGCACGTTGCCGCGCATGATGAACTTTCTGAACTCCTCGAACATGACTAGACCTCCTTGGGTGATGGACTGTCCTCCCCGGCGCTCGGTGGCGGTGGGGAGGTTGGAACAGAGGGAACGCCGGCGGCGAGCGCCCGGGCCACGGCTGCCGATCGGGTGCTTACCCCCAGCTTAGCGAAGATGCTCTTCAGATGGCGTTTGACAGTGTTGTCGGTGATGACCAGGGCTTCGGCGATCTCCTTGTTGGTCAGCCCCTGCGCCAGGAGCTGCAGCACCTCCTTCTCTCGCTCGGTGAGCTCGCTCAGCGGGCCGGCCGCAGCCTGGCGCACCGCCTCCACCTGGGCGATGGCCTGGCGCAACGCCTGGCGGTCGAAAGCCTGCTTTTCCAGGTAAGCCACAACCCCGTACTCCTCGAAGGCCCGCTCGACGTCCTCGGGCTTGGCCGAGCCGCTGACCACCAGCGAGGGGATCCCTGACCGGCGGGTCTGGGCCAGCAGCCGAAAGCCGTCCGCATTGTCGTCCGGGAAGAGGGAGCTGGCCAGCGACAGGTCCACCACCGCCAGGGCGAAGGTCGTCCGGCGCAGCAGGCCCAGGGCTTCGCCGTAGCTCCGGCACACCTGCACGGCATAGCCCAGCTCGCCCAACAGCTCAGTCAGCAGGGCGCGCCAGCCTGCATCGTCCTCCACCACCAGGGCTGTGCCGCGGCGCGGCGGCACACCTTCTGGCTGACTTGCGGCTGGAGAGAGGGACGGCGACCCGGGCGCCGGGGGAGGCTCGGCGGCAGCAGGCGGCGCCTCGGCTAGGGCCCGGCGGACCACGTCACGGAACTCGGCGCGGCGGAAGGTCTCCTTGCGCAGGCAGGTGAACGCGCCGTGCTGGGTGAGCGCCTGCACCGCCAGCTCCACCGTGGCGTAGCCGGTGAGCAGGAGGGCCACGCAGCCGGGGTCGTGGCGACGCACTGCGTCGAGCACCGCCAACCCCTCCTGGTTGCGATGATCGCTGCCGCCCAAGGAGAGGTCCACCACCGCCAGGCGATGGGGCGCAGCGCGCAGGCAGGCTAGGGCAGCGGGCAAGCCGTCGGCCACGTCCACATCCATGCCCACGTCGGTCAGGATCTCAACCAGGATTTGCTGCCACGAGCGATCGTCCTCGACCACCAGGGCGCGGGGAGAGGAGGTGTGCATCGGCAAACGGAGAGGGCACCAGCTTTTGCGTCCGAAGCAAGCTGTGGAACCTCGGACGCGAACTCATTGCGATTGTAGCACCGACCATGAGAACGGTCAACCGGAAGGCACGGAGCTGCCATGGCTGACCTCGTGGTCGAGCTTTCTCCCCTCCCTTGGTGGTCATCTAGCTTGCAGCAGACCTTCCTGGCTGTGCTATAATGGGGGCCACACGTGGAGGGCTGCGCTGCCACACGTCCTGGGCGATGGGCCTCTGTCTTGGCTTACGGCGCGGCCGCCGGCAGCAATCCGTACGAGCAAGGAGGGAAAGCACCGTGTTGAGCAATACCCTTCAGCAAGCGCTGAACGACCAGATTCGCAAGGAGTTTCACTCGTCGTACATCTACCTCTCTATGGCCGCGTATTTCGAGGCGGAGAACCTCCCCGGCATGGCCCACTGGATGCGCCTGCAGGCCGACGAGGAGCGGGAGCACGCCATGAAGATCTACGACTTCGTGCTGGACCGCGGCGGCCGGGTGACGTTGCAGGCCATAGAGGCGCCGCCAACCGACTTTGCCTCTCCCCTGGCCGTCTTCGAGACCGCCTACGCCCACGAGCAGAAGGTCACCCAGTCCATCCACGACCTGTACGCCTTGGCGGTGAAGGAGGGAGACTACCCCACCCAGGTGATGTTGCAGTGGTTCGTGGACGAGCAGGTGGAGGAGGAGAAGAGCGCCGGCCTGGTGGTGGCCCAGCTGCGCCGGGTCGGCGACTCGCCGGCAGCCTTGCTGATGCTCGACCAGCAGCTCGGCCAGCGCGCGGAGGCCTGATCCCCTGCCACGCAGCGCGCGAGCGACGCGAAGGTTTTTTCTTAGGTCTTTCGTGAAACTCGCGCAATTCGTGGCCAAGACAACGACCTACAGCCATGTCCACTACCTACGACGTACAGTGGCGCAGCGCCGACGGCCTGCTGCTGGTCGGCCGCTGCTGGGAGCCGGACGACCAGCCCAAGGCCGTGGTCTGTCTGGTGCACGGCCTGGGCGAGCACTGCGGTCGCTACGCCCACGTAGCCGCGGCGCTGAACAACGCCGGCTACGCCGTGCTGGCCTGCGACAAGCGCGGCCACGGCCGATCCGAGGGCAAGCGCGGCTACGTCCCCTCCTACGACGCGCTGATGGACGACATCGGCCTGCTGCTGGAGCAGGCTGCCCAGCGCTTCCCCGGCAAGCCCCGCTTCCTCTACGGCCACAGCCTGGGCGGCAACGAGGTGCTGAACTACGCCCTGCGCCGCCGGCCGGACGTGGTCGGCGTGGTGTCCACCAGCCCCGGCCTGCGTCCCGGCTTCAAGCCGCCCGCGCTGCAGCTCGCTGCCGGCCGGCTGATGAACCGGCTGTGGCCCGCCTTCACCATGCCCAACGGCCTGGAGATGGACGCCCTCTGCCGGGACCCCGCCGTGATCGCCGCCTACCAGGCCGACCCCCTCAACCACGATCGGCTCTCGGCGCGGCTGGGCATCGGCCTGCTGGAGGCCGGCGAGTGGGCCATCGCCCACGCAGCCGAGTTCCCCGTGCCCCTGCTGCTGATGCACGGCACGGGCGACCGCCTCACCTCGCCCCAGGCCAGCGTCGAGTTCGCCAGCCGAGCGCCCCGCTGCACCCTCCAGCTGTGGGAGGGCCTCTACCACGAGACCCACAACGACCCCGAGAAGGACCAGGTCATCGCCTTCATGGTCCGCTGGCTGGACGAGCACGTGCCCTGAGCCATGTGTGACACCTTTGTGGCCCTGCCCGACGCCACCGCCGACGGGTCGGTGATCTTTGGCAAGAACAGCGATCGCCATCCCAACGAGGCCCACCACCTCCTGTTGATCCCGCGCGCTCGGCACCCGGCCGGCAGCACGGTGAAGCTCACCTACCTGGAGCTCCCCCAGGTCGAGGAGACCTACGCTGTGCTGCTGGCCAAGCCCTTCTGGATTTGGGGCGCGGAGATGGGCGCCAACGAGCACGGCGTGGTCATCGGCAACGAAGCGGTGTTCACCAAGGTGCCCTACGACAAGGGTCCAGGGCTGATCGGCATGGACTTCATCCGCCTGGCCCTGGAGCGCACGGCCACGGCCCGCGCCGCGCTGGAGCTGATCACCGCGCTGCTGGCAGAGCACGGCCAAGGAGGCAACTGCGGCTTTGGCCACAAGCTCTACTACCACAACAGCTTCATCATCGCCGACCCGCGCGAGGCCTGGGTGCTGGAGACCGCCGGCCGCGAGTGGGCCGCCCAGCGGGTGACCTCCGGCGTGCGCAGCATCTCCAACGCCATCACCATCGGCGACGCCTGGGACCTGGCCTCGCCGGGGCTGGTGGACTACGCAGTGCGCCGCGGCTGGTGCCGGGGGCGGGAGGACTTCCACTTCGGCCGCTGCTACTCCGACTTCCTCTACACCCGCTTCAGCGCGGCCCACTTCCGCCAGAGCTGCACCACCCAGGCCCTTACAGCCCGCAGCGGCCGCATCACTGTGGCCGACGCCATGGCCGTGTTGCGGGACCACGGGTCGGCCGCCGGGCCGGGCTGGACCCCGGCGCGGGGGGTGACGGGCGCGACCGTCTGCATGCACGCCGGCTGGGGGCCGGTGCGCATCAGCCAGTCGGTGGGCTCCCTGGTGTCGCACCTGCGAGCCGAGCGGCAGACCCACTGGGTCACCGGCACCTCGGCGCCCTGTACCGGCATCTTCAAGCCGGTGTGGCTGGACGCGGGCCTGCCCGACCTGGGCCCCGCGCCCACCGGCGTCTACGACGCGGCCACCCTTTGGTGGCGGCACGAGGCGCTGCACCGGGAGGTCCTGCGCGACTACGCCGCCCGGTTGCCGCTGGTCGCCGAGGAGCGGGACGCGCGGGAGCGCCAACTCATCGCCGAGGCCGAGGTCGTCGCCGGCCGGCCGGCGGCCGAGCGGGCCGCCTTCACCGCTCAGAGCTTCGCCCAGACCGACGCAGCCGCCCAGCGCTGGCTCGAGCGGGTGCGCCGTGAGCCGGTGCGCTCCTCGGCGCCGTGGCACCATCGCCTGGCCTGGACCGGCTTCAACCGCAGCGCCTCCTTCCCCGCATGAGCGAGCACCAGCCCACCCTCCAGCGCCTGCGCATCACCTACCGCAAGGGGGAGGCCCTGAAATATGTGGGCCACCTGGACTTCGTGCGCGCCTGGGAGCGCAGCCTGCGCCGCGCGCGCGTCCCTCTGGCCTACAGCGAGAGCTTCAACCCCCAGCCGCGGCTGCAGTTCGCTGCGGCCCTGCCCCTCGGCGCCACCGGACGAGCCGAGCTGATGGACGTCTGGCTGACCCAGCCGATGGAGCCGACGCAGTTCGTCGCCCTGGTGCAGCCGCACCTGCCGGCCGGCCTGGAGATCGTGGCGGCGGCGGAGGTGCCGCTGAAGGCCAAGGGGCTGCAGAGCCTCCTGCGGGCCGGCTGCTGGCAGGTGGACGTGGAGAGCGACCTGGACGCCAATGCGCTGGCCGGGCGGGTGGCCGATTTCCTGGCAGCGACGTCCGTGCCCGCCAGCCGCCAGCGCAAGGGCCAGGCCGTGGCGGTGGACCTGCGGCCGCTGGTGTTGGAGCTGGCCTACGCCGGCCAGCCGCAGCCGGGCTGGCATCGCCTGCTCATGACTCTGGCCAGCCACGAGGCGGCCACCGCGCGGCCCGAGCAGGTGCTGGCCGTGCTGGGGTTGCAGGGAGCAACCGCTCGCGCCGAACGGCTGCAGTGCCTGTTCGCCGAGGAGGTAGCGCCCTCAAGCCCTGCTGCAGCCGCTGCGCCGGCTTGACTCTTCAGGGGATCGGGGTATAATCCAAGCTGGTTGCCAGGCCGGACAGCGCCGGCCTGGTTTTATGTGCCCAAAAATCAGGCCTGGCCGGCCTCGCTCCCTAAGCGCCGCTTCGGCGGACGCGAGGCCGGAAGGAGAGTGACGATGTACGCAGTGGTTCAAACCGGCGGCAAGCAGTATCGCGTGGCCCCCGGCGATTGGTTGGACGTGGAGAAGCTGCCCGCAGAGGTCGGCCAGCAGATCGTGTTAGATCAGGTGCTCCTGCTCCACGACGGCGAGAAGGCCCACATCGGCCGGCCCCTAGTGGAGGGGGCTGTGGTCAAGGCCACCGTTCAGGCGCAGCACAAGGGACGCAAGGTGATCATCTTCAAGTACCGGCCCAAGAAGCGCTACCGCCGCAAGGCCGGGCATCGCCAGTGGCTCACCCGCCTGCACGTGGACGCCATCGAGCTGCAGCAGTAAGACAGACAGAGACAGAGGAGAGAGTGCTATGGCTCACAAGAAAGGCGGCGGCAGCAGCCGCAACGGTCGCGACAGCGAGTCCAAGCGCCTGGGAGTGAAGCGCTACGACGGCCAGCTGGTCACGGCGGGCTCTATCCTGGTGCGCCAGCGCGGCACCAAGATCCTGCCCGGCGCCAACACGGGCTTGGGCAGCGACTACACCATCTTCGCCACCATTGACGGTTACGTCAAGTTCGAGCACGTCAGCCGCGACAAGAAGCGGGTGAGCGTGTACCCAGAGCTCCGCGCTTGAGCCCAGGCCGAGGGTTGTAGCATGAAGAAGAACATCCATCCCCAGTACTACCCCAACGCCAAGGTAATCTGCGCGTGCGGCAACACCTGGACCACCGGCTCCACCAGGAAAGTGATTCGCGTTGACGTGTGCTCGGTGTGCCACCCGTTCTTCACCGGCGAGCAGCGCATCGTGGACACCGCCGGGCAGGTGGATCGCTTCATGCGCCGCCTGCAGCAGCGCGAGGGCGTGCTGGCGCAGGTGCAGCTTCAGCGCCAGGCCGAGGAGGCCGCACGCAAGGCCGCCGCGCAGGCTCGCGCCCGCGGGGAGAGCGCAGCGAAGGCCGAGGAGCTGGCCGCCAAGGCCGCCGAGGAGGTGCTGGCCAGCGCCCGCCAGGGCCAGAAGAAGTAGGCCAGCGGCGACGGAGAAGCAAAAGGGGCAGAGCGCTCTGCCCCTTTTTGCTTGGCTTGCGACCGCCAGGCGGCCGTCCCCAGAGGGAGGTACCCCATGCCCGACTTTCAGCCCCGCAACGGGTGGATCGAGGTAATCTGCGGGAGCATGTTCTGCGGCAAGACCGAGGAGCTGCTGCGCCGGGTGCGCCGCGCGGCCATCGCGCGACAGCGGGTCCAGGTGTTCAAGCCGGCCATTGACACCCGCTACGGCGTGGGCCGAGTGGCCTCCCACAACGGCCTGGCCTGGGAGAGCGAGGCCGTCAACAGCTCGGCCGAGATCCTGCGCGATCTGAAGCCCGACACCGACGTGGTGGCCATTGACGAGGCGCAGTTTTTCGACGACGGCATCAGCGAGGTGTGCGACGCGCTGGCCAACCGGGGGCTGCGGGTGATCGTAGCCGGCCTGGACCTGGACTTTCGCGGGGAGCCCTTCGGCCCCATGCCGCGGCTGATCTGCCAGGCCGAGCGGGTGGACAAGCTCCACGCCATCTGCGTGGTGTGCGGCGCGCCGGCCAGCCGCACCCAGCGCCTGATTGACGGCCAGCCCGCCCGCTACGACGACCCGGTGATCGTGATCGGCGCGGCGGAGAAATACGAGGCGCGCTGTCGCCACTGCCACGTGGTGCTGCGCTGAGCCGGCCTCACGCCAGGGGCATCAAGCTGTCCAGCACGGCCTGCAGGTCAGGGGGAAGGGGCGCTTCCAGCGAGATCGTCGCGCTCGTAAAGGGGTGGGCGAAGCGTAGCCGGTAGGCGTGGAGGAACTGCCGCGGGCAGGGGATGCGCTGCCGCCGCCGGCCGTACACCCGATCCCCCACCACCGGGTGCTTCAGGAAGGCCAGGTGGACGCGGATCTGGTGGGTGCGGCCGGTGAGTAGGTCCAGCTCCAACAGGCTGAACTCGTGGCGCTGCTGGCTGGCCGCCGACAGGTAGCCGCCCAGCACGCGAAACGCGGTCACCGCGCGACGGCCCCCGCGGGTCTCCGGTACCACGGCCATGCGCTGGCGCTGGGCCGGATCGCGGCCGATGGGCGCCTCGATGCGGCCCGCCTGTACCTCGAACAGGCCCTCCACCAACGCTAGGTACGTTTTCTCCACTCGGCGGGTTTTGAACAGGCGCTGCAACGTCTCCAGCGCTTCGGGGGTTTTGGCTACCAACATCAAGCCAGAGGTGTCCCGGTCCAGCCGGTGGACGACGCCGGCGCGCTCAGGACCGCCCACGGCGGCCAGCGCCGGCCGGTACGCCAGCAGCGCGTTGACCAGAGTACTGCGGCGATGGCCGGGCGCCGGATGCACTACCATCCCGGCCGGCTTGTCCACCGCCAGCAGGTAGTCGTCCTCGTACACCACCGCCAGGGGGATGGCCTCAGGCTCGACGACCGCGACCACCGGGGGTGGCCGCAGCAGCGTCACCTCGTCGCCGACAGCCAGCCGATGGCTGGGCTTGACCGGCCGGCCGGCCACGGTGACCCGCTCCTCCCGGATCCAGCGCTGCACCTCGGCGCGCGAGGCGTCGGGCAGCCGGTCGGCGATGAAGCGGTCCACCCGCTGGCCGCCGTCGGCCACGGTCCAGGTCAGGGGTTGGTCGGAGGAGGGGGTCAACGGTGAACGGTCAACGGTGAACGGTAAACGGTGAACGGTAGACGGTGAACGGAAAACGCTGAACGGTAGGGGACGGGAGGCTGCGCACAAGGGAGGTGGGCAGCAAGGCGCGCGTGGCCGCGTCGCTGTGGCGCCATTCTACCATCCGGCCCATGCGCCGTCAAGCGGGCCAAGGCGGGGACCCCGGTATCAACCTACAACGAGGCCGGAGCTGCCGATGCCAGAGTTTTTTGCCTCGAAGCTGGCAAAGAAGACCAAAAATCGGTCGCTTCTGCGTTGACTCCAAGCAGAAAGAGGTGTGTGTTTTCCACCTTTCTGTCCTCAGCACATGGCTGAGACAGTGCATTGGTTGTCGTGCTCTTGCCATCGGTTTCTTTCGTTCAGTGCGACGGCGAGTCGAGTTGCAGCCTTTTCCGGGCGGAAAGGAGTGTTTCGATGCATACGCTACGAAAATGGTCTTTGCTGGTGCTGCTCTTCCTGCTGACAGCAGGGATGCCCCCTGCTCGGGCCAACGTGTCGGCTCAGGAGCCGACCGCAGACCCGTCCACTACCATCAACTCAGCGCTGGCCATCGTGCCGCCTGTGATAGATGGCTCTATTGGATCCGGAGAGTGGCACTTGGGCAACCGAGTGACCTTCGATCGCGGATTCATGGTAGCCGCCAACGACGGCATCCGCCTTTACATCCTGTTGAACCTGACCGGCGACACCGGCGACGACGCCGGCATCGGCGACTTCTTCTGGGTTACCTTCGACGTGGACCGCGATGGGGCGATTGACCCCAACCTGGACCTGAACTACGGCCTGGTGCCGAGTACCGGCAACATGCGCTACCAGTACTACCTGGGCCCGGGGCAGTGGACCGGCCTACAGCCCAACACCCGCTCCAGCCGCGCCAAGGGCTTTGGCTGCTTCTTCGCCGACGGCACGCTAACGGTCAGCACTTCCCCCTTCTGGCTCGACTGCCAGAACCATCGGGTGTGGGAGTTGGCCTTCGACCTGGCGGAGATTGGGGCTGCGCCGGGTCAAGCGGTGCGCATGGGGTTCCGCGTGACATCCGGCAACCCTACGTTCACGGTCAACGTGCCGACCAACTTCACCACCAGCTTCGCCAGTCTGATCACAGTGAACCTCAGCACGGTGACGCTGCCGTCATCCTCTAGGGGCGCATCCATTCGCTGGGAAACGGATCCTATGGAGTTCACCCAGGCCATCCAGACCCGCACCAACACCTTGCCGCTGGTACAGGACAAGGACACGGTAGCCCGGCTGTATGTGGACGTGCAAGGCGCCAACAGCCAGCCAGTGGTGGCTTACCTCTACGGCACCGTTGGCGGTGTAGACCTGCCCGGGTCGCCCCTCGCCACCCTCTACACGGCACCTAGCATCGTCACTCGCGGAAGCCTCGACGCTACGGCTAACTTCCTGCTGCCCTCCGCGTGGGATCAAGGCACGGTGACCTTCCGCGGCCGGGCGCGCATGCTGTCCTCCGCCAGCGAGATCGCCACAGCGGAAACCGCTATCACCTTCAACGTGCGCCGTCGGCCTACTTACTGGTATTTGCCCCTCAACATCGGCAGCGCGTCGTCCCCCTGGTTGATCAATACAACCGAGATGGACAGGCAGCGCAGTTACCTGGAGGCAATCTATCCCGTGCCGAGCGTTTCCTGGGTGCTCAAGCCATGGACGGCTGTCGGAGTCACCACCGTCGCCAACAGCATCGCTGCGCTGAACAATTACTACAACAGCGTATTCCTAGCTTGGATCACCAGCGTCTTCTTGACCGGCAACCCACCTTTCCCCCTACCGGAACAAATCTACGGCTTTACGCCCACCGGCGGCGGCTTGTCGGATCCTGTGTGGGAGGGCGGCGCAGCCCGGGTGGCGCGCGGCTTCCGCGGCACCTCAGCTGAAGGAACGATGGCCCACGAGATCAACCACAACTTAGACCGCTCCAGCACCGGCACCTGGGGCCGCCACGTACCCGGCGGGTGCAGCGCTGGGGGCCCAGACTCCGCCTGGCCTTATGCCAACGACGACATCCAGGAGGTGGGCTTCGACACGCGGCGGCCGTGGATGGCCACGCCAACTCAGCGCACCGTAGTGCTTGCCAACGCGCCCGACATAATGTCCTACTGCCAAAGCGGATACCTGCCCACCAAGTGGATTTCGCCTTACCGCTGGACCAACCTCTTCGACGTCTTTGCGCCGCCTACGGGGACAGAGCTGTCGGAGGACAAAGCGCAGTTCCAGACTGTATTCTACATCTCCGGCGAGATTCACCGCAGTGGCCGCGGCGTCCTCTACCCGGTGCTGATCCAACCGGGCATCCCCTCCCCACGCTTCGAGGCGGGATCGGGCGAGCTGCGGATTGTAGGCGCACAAGGGACCCTTCTACGCTTCCTCTTCCCGGTGGAATTCCTGGACGATCCCGAGGAGCCTGTGGAGACGGTGCACTTTAACTTCCAGCTGCCCTACGTCCGAGGGGCGACCAAGATCGTCCTGCTCCACAACGGTCAGGAGATAGCCGACATCCCCTTCTCCCCTAACCCTCCCACCGTGCGCGTCACGTCGCCCAAAGCCGACCAGGTGTTCGAGGTTGCAAGGCCCATGCCTGCGCTGGAGAGCTACCGGCCCACAGAAACTCTGCGCATCGCCTGGGCTGCCTCGGATCCGGACGGCGACCCGCTGCGCTTCACCATCCTGTACAGCCCGGACAACGGCCAGAGCTGGTACCCTGTGGCCTGGAACGTGGAGGGCAACAGCTACGAGCTGGACCTGAACTTGATCCCTGGCGGCCGTTCGGCCAAGCTGCGGGTGATCGTCACCGACGGGGTCAACACGGCCCAAGACGACAGCGACGGCATTTTCGCAGTTGGCAACCACGCGCCGTTGGTGACCGCCGTGGCACCACCCATCGCACCGCCCAACCAGCCCATCACCCTGACCGGCGAGGCAGTGGACCCGGAGGACGGCGCGCTGCCGGAGGGGCGCATGGTGTGGACCGAGGGCTCCACCGCCCTAGGCTTGGGCCGCACCCTGCAGGTGGTCTTGCCGCCCGGCTTGCATACCCTTACCCTCACCGCCGCCGACTCCGCGGGCCTGACGGCGCAGACCAGCGTTTCCGTGTTCGTGGGCTACCGAACATACGCGCCGTTGATCCAACGACGGTAAGCGCCGGTGCGTTGCCGCAGGTGTCCCTTGGCGCTGGCTTGACAGGGCTCTGAACAGAGCGGGGCGAGACCACGGTCTCGCCCCGTTCTTGCGCTGTGGGTCCGATGCACGGCCTGGCAACGCGCAAGCGTTCCGCCGTCACAGCACGCTGACCGGGTCAATGTCCACCCGCCAGCCGCGGGGGATCTCCAGCGTGCGCAGCAACGCGACCGGGTCCGCTGCGCACACCAACACCTGCCAGCGATACTGCCCGCCCTCGCGGCTGAAGAAGCAAGGGGCCGGGCCAATCAGGTCCACGCCCGTCAGGCCCTGGGCCTGCACCGCCTGGCGCAACGCCTCGGCCATGGCCTGCGCCTCCGCCTTGGCCCGCTCCCGATCGCCGTGGAGGTAGAGCAGCCGAGCCAGCCGACGAAAAGGAGGATAGCCCAGCCGCCGCCGATAGCTCAGCTCCTGCCGGAAGAAGTCCAGGTAGTCGTGCCGCCGCGCCGCCTGGATCACGTAGTGCTCCGGCCGATAGCTCTGGATGATCACCTGGCCGCCCAACAGGCTGCGCCCGGCGCGGCCCGCCACCTGCGTCAGCAGCTGAAAGCTGCGCTCGGCCGCGCGAAAGTCCGGCAAATACAGCCCCACGTCCGCGCTGATCACCCCCACCAGGGTCACCAGGGGCAGGTCCAGCCCCTTGGCGATCATCTGCGTGCCCACCATGACCTGCGCCTCGCGGTTGACGAACTGCTCCAGCAGCGCGTCGTGGCTGCCCTTGCGGCCGGTGACGTCCCGGTCCCAGCGCACCACCCGCGCCGCGGGCCACAGGGTCTGCACCAACTCGGCGACCTTCTCGGTGCCCGCGCCGAGGTAGCGGATGCGGCGGCTCTGGCACTCCGGACAGCGCTCCGGCTCCACGGCCCGGCGGCCGCAGTGGTGGCAGACCAGCGCGCCAGGCGCGCCCTCGCGCGCGGGCATGTGGTAGGTCAGCGGCACGTCGCAGTGGGGGCAGGTGAGGACGTGGCCGCAGTCGCGACAGATGACAAAGGTGGCGCTGCCGCGGCGGTTGAGGAAGAGGATGGCCTGCTGGCCGGCCGCCAGCACCTGGTCCAAGGCCTCCTGCAGCGCGCGGCTGAGGATGGAGCGGTTGCCGGCCCGCAGCTCCTGACGCAGGTCCACCACCTGCACCTTGGGCAGCTCGGCGAAGCGCGCCTCGGCGGCTGCCTGGCCGCTCTCCTCGCGCAGCGGCCGGTACACCGTCTCGGCCAGGTGAAGCTGCGCCTGTTGCTGGGCGATGGCCCGGGCGTGGCCCATGATGCGTCGCGGCATCTCCAGAAGGCGCAGGTGGCCCAGCTGTGCGGCGTAGTAGGTCTCCAAAGAGGGCGTGGCGGAGCCCAGGATCACGGCGGCGCCCGTCAGCTGCGCCAGGCGCAGCGCAGCCGAGCGGGCGTGGTACCGCGGCGAGCGCAGCGCCTCCTTGTACGACGGATCGTGCTCCTCGTCCACCACGATCAGGCCCAGCCGCGGGAGGGGCAGGAAGAGGGCCGAGCGAGTGCCCACCACCACCCCCACCTCTCCGGCGCGCGCTCGGCGCCACACGTCGTAGCGCTCGCCGATGGACAGATCGCTGTGATACACCGTCACCTGGCTGCCGAAGCGGGCAGCGAAGCGGCGCACCGTCTGCGGCGTGAGGGCGATCTCCGGCACCAGGACGATGGCCTGGCGGCCCCGCTCCAGCGTGGCCTGGATGGCGCGCAGGTAGATCTCCGTCTTGCCGCTGCCCGTGACGCCGTGGAGCAGGAAGGTCGGCGCCGGCTCCTGGCCACCGGCCAGGCCGGCCAGCCCCGCCTCCACCTCCCGCCACACCTGCGCTTGGTCGTCGGTGAGGACAGGCGCACGATCGG
The DNA here is from genome assembly GCA_025055015.1 of Caldilineales bacterium. Classification (GTDB taxonomy): domain Bacteria; phylum Chloroflexota; class Anaerolineae; order JAAEKA01; family JAAEKA01; genus JANWYQ01. Next base: position 3,159 of record JANWYQ010000099.1, on the reverse strand, counting down.
GCACGAAGGCCTTGCCGGCCAGGGGGTCCCGCCAAACCTCGGCCTCCTCCAAGCGCACCAGGCCGGCGGCCGCCAGCTCGCGCAAGGTGTTCAGGTCGGCGTCGGTCTCGGCGTACACCCGCCCCACCCACACCGGCCCCGCCTCCGCTGCCAGCAGGTCCACCACCCGGCGATGCGTCTCCGTGCCTCGCAGCTCCACGAGCCGGTCGGCCACCTCCTGCGGCGACAGGGCCAGGCTCACCCGGCCGGCGGCGTCCACCGCAATCCACCCGCGCTGGACCAGGCTGCGCACCGGCGCGGGCGAACAGCCCACGGCTTGGCACAGCTCGGCCACGGTGGGCGTGGACATCGGGTGGTCCGCCAGCCAGGCCAGCACGTCAGCCTGCCGCGAGCTGCGGCCCAGGGTGGGCAACACCTGCGCCGCCGTCGCCGGGTCGGCCAGCAGGGCGACCTGCTTGGCCGCCTTGGGCCGCAGCGGCGGCTCCACGATGCGTCGCCCCCGGCTGACTAGCCCGCGCTCCACCAGGGGGTCCACCACGGACCGCCGCAGCAGCGCCGGCGCCTGGCGCTCCAGGGTGCGCACGGACACGAACGCGCGGCGCCGCAACAGGTCCATCAGCCGGTGCTGGTCAGGGTGCGGCAGGTCGGGGAACTGGGCGAAGTAGACCGCCGACGGCGCGGCGGCCTGGTCTGCGCTCTCCAGCGCAAGCTGAACGGCCCCAGCGGGGGTAGGGGGCGGCTCCTGCGCCAGCAGCTCCCGGCAACGAGGGGTGAGAGCCAACACAGGCTCTGCCTTCTGCGCCAGGCCGGGAGGCAGCATCAAGAGCACGCAGTCCAGGATCGAGGCCAGGTAGGTCTGGCTCAGCCAACGGGCCAGGGCCAGCTGGGCCGGCGTGAGCACCGGGTCGTCCAGGGCCAGATCGTCCAGGGGCCGCACGGCCACGCCCTCGGGGGGCTCCTCCGCCAGGTCCAGCACCACCCCGTGGAGCTGTTGTTGGCCGAAAGGAACCCAGACCAGGTGGCCCGGCCGCACCCTTCCCTGCAGGTGAGCCGGCACGGCGTAGTGAAACGTCATCCCCAGCGCCTCCGGCTCCTCGGCCATCCCCTCCCCGCTCCGCAGGAGCCGCGCCATCGGCGTGTGGACCACTACTTCGGCGAACATGGCATCTCGTCAGCCCCACCGCGCGGTGCCCGCCGCGACCAGCACCCCCATCACAGCCAGCACGCCCAGGAGCTGCGGCAGGCGAGCGGCTACGGTGATCCGGTCTTCCAGGAGGATGGAGCCGTCGGCCGCCACGTTGAAGGCCGTCGGCACGCGATACTGAGGGGCCAGGATGTAGCCCAGCGCCAGGCCGAAGAGCAGGCCTCCCAGGTGGGCCAGGTTGTTGATGCCGGGAACCGTGAAGCCCAGCACCAGGTTGATGCCGGCTAGGGTCAGCAGGCTCTGGAGCCGCATGCGGCCGAACTGGCCGTAGGTGCGGCGATGCACGTAGAAGTAGGCAATGGCGGCGCCGATCAAGCCGAAGATGGCGCCGCTGGCCCCGGCCGACACCCGCGCGCTGCCCAGGACGTAGGAGACCAGGCTGCCCCCCACGCCGCTGAGCAGGTAGATCACCAGGAAGCGCCGCGTGCCGTACAAGCTCTCGACGTCCTGTCCGAGCAGGTAGAGCGCGTAGCTGTTGAAGGCTAGGTGCAGCAGGCCGATGTGCAGGAACATGCTGGTGACCAGACGGAAGTACTCCCCCTGGGCCACGAGCCGGCTCTGCAGGGCGCCGAAGAAGAGCAGCACCCGGGTGTCTTGGCTGCCGCTCAGCCCCAGACCGACGACGGCCCCGAAGACCGTCATGGCCAGGAACACGGCCACGTTGACGCCCAGCAACACGTACGTCGCCCGCGGCCGGCTAAGGGGCACGCGGAAGGCCATGGGCGGCGGTGCGAACTCGGCCGAGGACGGGGAAGAATGCCAAGGGTCCATGGGTTACAGCTCCACCGGCTTCCAGTCCACCCGACAGCGCTCGGCAGTCATGATGGCCAGGACCTGCTGCACGGCCTCGTCCAGGCGGTTTTGCCGGTTCACCACCACGTAGTCGAACTCCGGCAGGCGGCGCAGTTCCTCCCGCGCGGTGGCGATGCGCATGGCCAGCGCGCCGGGGTCCTCGGTGCGGCGCTGGCGCAGTCGGTTCACCAGCTCCTCCTCCGATGAGGGCATCAGGAAGATGGCCACGGCCTGGGGCACCAGGCGCCGAATGGTGGCTGCGCCTTGCACGTCCACCCGCAGCACCACGTCCAGCCCGCTGGCCAGCCCCTTGCGCACCTCCGCCTTGGGGATGCCCTTGTAGTTGCCGTAGACCACCGCGTGCTCCAAGAGCTCCCCCTGCTCGATCATCTGGGCAAAGCGCTCCAGGCTGACGAAGTGGTAGTCCACGCCGTCCTGCTCGTTGGGGCGCCGCGGGCGGGTGGCTGCGGTGATCACCTGGTAGAAGGGCACGCCCAGCTCCCGCATGCGCGCCATCACAGCGTCCTTGCCGACGCCGGAGGGGCCCGAGAGGATCACCAGCAGCGGCCGGGGCTGGCTCAGGGTTCGGTAGATGTCGTGGGAGGTTGAAGGGTCCATAGGCGTGCAGGGGTGGGCTGGGGGTTTGCGGCTCGCCTTCGGCTTCGCTATAATGCGGCCGAGCTAACTTCGTTCACGGTGTCAAGGAGGATCTCGTGCCGATCTACGAGTATCGCTGCAGCGACTGCCGCCGCCGGGTGAGCATCTGGTGGCGGAGCTTTGGCGACGCCGAGCGGGGGACGGCCGTGTGCCCTCGCTGCGGCAGCGTCCACCTGACCCGCTTGGTGTCCCGCGTGGCCGTGCTGCGCTCCGAGGACAGCCGGCTGGACGACCTGTCCGACCCCAGCGCGCTGGCCGACCTGGACGAAAACGATCCCCGCTCTATCGGGCGTTGGATGCGGCGCATGAGCGACGAGTTGGGCGAGGACCTGGGGGACGAGTTCACTGAGGTGGTGGAACGGCTGGAGGCGGGCGAGAGCCCGGAGGAGATCGAAAAGTCCATGCCGGAGCTGGGTGGGCTCGACGACGACACGGCCGGCGGCGACGGGTCGAGCGACCTGGACTAGGCGCTGGCGGCGCGTCGGTGGAGTTCGCACCTGGGGGGG
>JANWYQ010000021.1 GCA_025055015.1 Caldilineales bacterium | reverse complement strand
GAGGCGGGCGAGAGCCCGGAGGAGATCGAAAAGTCCATGCCGGAGCTGGGTGGGCTCGACGACGACACGGCCGGCGGCGACGGGTCGAGCGACCTGGACTAGGCGCTGGCGGCGCGTCGGTGGAGTTCGCACCTGGGGGGGCGAACTCCGCTTGCCAAGGGCGCGGGCCCCGACGGTTCGTTCGCACCTGGGGGTGCGAACTCCGCTGGTCGGGGAGCAGGCTCAGCTAGCAAGTTCGCACCTGGGGGTGCGAACTCCGCTGGTCGGGGAGCAGGCTCGGCTAGCAAGTTCGCACCTGGGGGTGCGAACTCCGCTTCCTGGGCTCGTTCGCACCTGGGGGTGCGAACTCCGCGCGCTGGTCGGCGTTCACCGTTCACCGGCCACTGTTCACCGGCCACCAGCCACCGGCGACCGATCCAGCGCCGGCAGCCGCGGGGCGAGGCCCTGGCGGATCTGCGCCTGGACCTCCTCCAGCGGCTGGGCTGCGTCCACCACCAGCCAGCGCTGAGGCTCGGCGGCTGCCATAGCCCGGTAGCCGTCGCGCACCCGGCGGTGGTAGTCGAGGGCGCGCTGCTCCATGCGGTTCCACTGCGCGGCGTCCTGGCCTGCGGCCAGGGCCTTGCGGCGCAGCCCCACCTCCACGTCCAGGTCCAGGTAGATCGTCAGGTCGGGCTTGAGGCCCCCGGTGGCAAAGGCGGTGATCACGGCCAGCTGGGCCAGGTCCAAGCCGTGGCCGTAGCCCTGGTAGGCCAGGGTCGAGTCGGCGAAGCGGTCGCACAACACGACGCCCAGAGGCCGCCGTCGAAGATGGGGCAGGATCACCTGGCGCACGTGTTGGGCGCGCGCGGCGGAGAAGAGCAGCGCCTCCGTCTCCGCCTCCATCTCCGTGGCCACGGGGTCCAGCAGGATAGCGCGAACTCGGTCGCCGATGGCAGTGCCGCCCGGCTCGCGCGTTGTCAGCACGTCGTAGCCTCGCTCGCGCAGCCAGGCGGCCAGCCGGTTCATCTGGGTGGTCTTGCCGCTGCCCTCAGGGCCCTCGAAGGTGATGAACATCGTGGTCGGCCCACGGAGAGCATCAGCGGCTGGAGATGCGCACGAAGCGCTGGGGCTCGCGGCCGTAGCTGTGGCTAACCAGGTTGGCCGAGCGCGCAGCCAAGTGCTGCTGCCGCCGCACGGCCGAGGGCTGCGGCCGCAGGTCCACCGCCGGCGCGCCGGCCAGCACCTGGCGGATGGCCTCTTGCGCCTCGCGCATGGCGCTGTCCAGGGGGTTCTCCTCGCGCTCGATGCCGAACAGCTCCGCCAGGAAGCTCTCCATCTGCACCAGGGTGTTGGAGCGCAGCACGTAGACGGGGATGCGGCGCTCCTCGGCCTCGGCCACCGGCTGCGGGTGTTTGCGGTAGTAGCTCTTCAGGGTGACCATGGCGTCGGCCTGGCGCAGGTCGTCCACCAGCTGCAGGGGAACGTGCAGGCTCTGGGCCGCCGCGCGCAGCTTGCCCAGCCCCACGCCGTAGGAGTAGAGCCGCCGGGTGGACAGCGACCGCGCCGGGGCCGGCTCCGGCTGCTCCAGAGCCGGGCCGCGGCTGCCGTTGCGACCCTCGGCAGCCGCCACCGTCGGCCGCGGGGCTGCCTGCTCCACGTGCACCACGCCGTGCTCGTCGCGGTAGCGGATCTCGGGCCGCAGGTCGCGGCCGCGCAGGAACGCATCCACCGCCGCGGCCACGTCGTGATGGACGGCCATGCGCTGGCGGTCCTGGATCTCGATGAGCACGTCGAAGGTGGGCGGCGCACGGCGCTCCAGCACCGACTTCTGCGTGCCGCGGCGCCGGGCCTCCTCGTCGCTCAGGGTCACGCTCTCGATGCCGCCCACCAGGTCGCTGAGGGTGGGGTTGAGCAGCAGGTTCTCCAGGGTGTTGCCGTGGGCGGTGGCGATGAGCTGCACCCCGCGCTCGGCGATGGTGCGCGCCGCCGCGGCCTCTAGCTCGCGGCCGATCTCATCAATCACCACCACCTCGGGCATGTGGTTCTCCACCGCCTCGATCATCACCTCGTGCTGCAGGGAGGGCGTCGCCACCTGCATGCGCCGGGCGCGGCCGATGGCCGGGTGGGGGATGTCGCCGTCGCCGCCGATCTCGTTGGAGGTGTCCACGATGATCACCCGCTTGCGCTCGGCCAACACGCGCGCCGCCTCCCGCAGCAGGGTGGTCTTGCCCACGCCGGGCCGGCCCAGCAGCAGGGTGCTCTTGCCCGACTCGATGATGTCTTGGACGATGTCAATGACGCCGTAGACCGCGCGGCCCACGCGGCAGGTGAGCCCCACGATCCGCCCCTGGCGGTTGCGGATGCAGGAGATGCGGTGCAGGGTGCGCTCGATGCCGGCGCGGTTGTCCGCGGTGAACTCGCCGATGCGCCGCACCACGAAGTCCAGATCGGCGTCGCTCACCTCCACGTCCCGCAGGGTCAGCTCGTGGTCCACAAACCGCGCCTCCGGCAGCCGCCCCAGGTCCATCACGATCTCGAGCAGTTGGTCCGCCTTGTTCGCCTCCCGCAGCGCCTGGCGGATGTCGGGGGGAAGGACGTTCAAAAGTGCGTCCAGGTCGTCGGTAATCCTTTGTTGTTGCAAGCTTGTCATACCTCACGAAGTTAGCTCGGCCGACCTGCGGCCAGCGCTTCGCGCCGCAGGAGCCATGTCTACGAGAAATTGCGAATGGCCAGGGAGGGCAGCGGCGCCAAATGGGCCTCCTTGACGCGGCTGGCCATGTGCTTCACCGCCCGCAGGCGACGGGTGTACGGGTAGAAACCGGCCTCCTCCAACAGGACGTTGAGGCCGCCTTGATAGTCGCGCACTGCGCAGTAAACAGGCCATCGGCTCTCCCGCAGCGCGTGCAGGCCCTGCTGGAGCAGGGTGAGCATGGCCTCCTCGTCCGAGGCGTTGCCGTGTAGGATGAGCCAATGGCCGCGACGCCCGCTGACCAGCTGCACGCCGCCGGCCACCTCCCCGGCCCGCTCCAGGACGTAGCTCTCGACGTGGCTCAGCTCCCACCAGGCCCGGGGCCAGGCGCTTAGCTCGTCCGTCTCGCCGATGCCCTCGGCGTGTTGCACGGCGGGCGGCGTGTGGCGGCTGTATAGACGGCGCAGCCACCACGCGTCGTCGGGATGGCGCTGGCGCAGGGCGCCGTTGGCCGGCGCCGTCACGGGCCGAGGCTCGTCCAGTCGCCAAATCGTCTCGCCGATGTACACGGCGAACCCCAAGCTAACCAGCACCTCCTGCTCCTCGCTGTCCTCCGGGAGGCTCACGAAAAGGCGGCGCATGCCGGCCTGGGTGGCGCTGGCCACGCAGTGGCTCAGCAGCGCCTCCCAGGCGGCCTCGGCGTCGAGCGCCCGCTGCAGCGCAGGCGCGATGAACAGCACGTCTGCTTCCTGTCCGCTCGGCCGCCGCAACAGCTGGACAAACCCCTGGACGCCCTGCGCGGTCTGCCAGACGTAGGAGGCCAGCCCGGTCACCCGCCACGGCACAGGCGCAATCAGCGCGGTGCTGAGCGCGGTGCGCCGGTGGATCAGGTAGTGGTAGAGGTCCAGCCATGCGCCGTCCTGCTGCAGTCGGTAAACCGCAGGCACGTCGCGCAGGCCAAAGGCTCGGATCACAGCACCCTCCTTGCGGCGAGGGCTGGACATGGCGCTAGTTCAGGAACAGGTAGCCGGTGGCGCCCAGGGTAAGGTCCTCCAGGCGGTCCTTGGTAGCCTCCATGAATTTGAACAGCATCCGCTCGTGATGCAGCAGGCGGCGCTCCGCCTGGAGGAGCGACGTCAGGTCAGGCGTAGCCAGCAGGGCCTGCTTCTCGTCCCACGACACCTGCAACACGCTGGCGGTCAGGTAGGCCAGCACGCGCGGGTCGTCGGGGATCTCGTCCAGGTCTATCTCGGCGTCGGTGATCTTGGACAGCGCCTCGATGTAGCCGCGCAGCAGCCGGCGGACATGGGTGGCTGCCTCGGCCGCCTGGGCCTTGGAGGGCTCCACCAGAGGGAAGCTCTCCACCTCGGCCTGGAGGAAGGGCTGGTCGAAGCGCAGCTTGCGCACCCGGAAGCGATGCAGGCCCAAGGTGACCACGTTCATGCGGCCGTCGGGCAGCCGCTCCACCTGGCGGATGTGCGCGGTGGTCCCAACGTCGTGCGGGAGGGCCACCTCGCCGCGGTACTCGCGCCAGTCGGGGGTGTCCTCGCGCATCAACACCACGCCGAAGGGCTGATGCTCCTCGATGCAGCGGTTGATCATCAGCCGATAGCGGGGCTCGAAGATGTGCAAGGGGAGCACCTGGCCTGGAAACAGCACCAGGCGCAGCGGAAACAAGGGAAGCAAGCCCGTACCCTCGATGGGGTCCTTGCCACTGCGTTGTCTTCGCTCAGTCATGGTCTTCCTCTCCGCTGTCCAGAAACTGGGTGCTATCCGCCTCTGTCTTGGTGAACTCGCGCACCACCACCGTCGCATAGGCCCCTTTGGGCAGGAAGAACGCCAGGTGCAAGCCTTCCTGGTCGGCGGCTACCTCCAGCGACTTCAGCAGCAGACGGGCCGGCCGCCGGGAGCCCTGCACGTGAGCCCGGCGAAAGTGCTCCAGGGTCAGCTCCACCTGGTCCAGCACGGCCTGCTCCAGCTCGGCCGCCTGCGCCTTGGCCGGCCACATCTTCGCGCCGTAGAGGGGGCCGGTGTAGTTGATCTCCTGGCGGTCGTAGCGCGGCTGTTCAGCCTCGGCGTCCACCACGTCGAACATGCCGCCGGTGTCGGTCTTCTTGGCGACGTCGCCGGGCAGCACGCGGTCGAACAGGCCCAGGTCCAGGCGATGCTGCAGGTACAGGTTGAAAAGGTACGACTGGTAGGCTGAAAGCATCAGCCGCCGCAGCCACTTGTCGCGCGGGCCGCCGCCCATCAGGGCCGCCCGGCCTCGCCCAACGTTGGCGCCGTTGACGCCGAAGCGCTGGGCGCCGAAGTAGTTGGGGAGGCCACGGGCCACCAGCACCGCCGCCACCGCCTGCGCCCGCGCCAGCGCCTCCTCCACCGGCACCGCCAGCTCGGTGACCGTGATCCGGAAGCGGTTGCCCAGCAGGTGGCCCAGCTTCAGCTTGCCGTGGTGTAGCCGGGCCCAGTGCACCTGGAAAGGCAGCTCGTCGGCGATACGCCGGGCGTCCTCGGGCTTCAGGCCGGGCAGCGAAAAGGTCTGCGTGCAGACGGCGTGCCGGTCCTTCAGGCCGGCGTAGCCGATGTCGCCCGCCGGGACGTTGTAGAGCCGAGCCAGCGCCTCCACCACCTGGCGGGTGGTCCAGCCGGAACGGGTCAGCCGCACGTGCAAGTGTTGGCCGCTGCCGTCCGGCTCGTACAGCGGCACCTCCTCGACCACGAAGTGGGCCGGGTCGGCCTTGATGCGGCCGCCGCAGCCGGGCAGGTCCGCCGTGAAAAAGGGCGGAGCCGTCGGGTCCATGGCGCTACACCAGCGGCCAGGGGTAACAGCGCCGGTGCGGGTCGGGCGCCGGGTACACGCCGCAGTCCAGGAGGGCCTCGGTGCGCCGCACCAGCGCGCGCAGCTCGCCAGCGCTCAGCAGGGGCTCCAAGCTCTGGACTAGGTCAGACCCTGGCTCCAGTGCCTCACGCAGCCGAAGCAGGCCGTTCACCACCTCCTCCGGCAACGGCTCGCCGGCGCAGTCCCAGATCACGGTGCGCAGCTTGGGCTGGACATGGAAACAGATGCCGTGGTCAATGGCCCAGATGCGCCCCTCGCGGTCCAGGAGGCAATGGCCGCTCTTGCGGTCGGCGTTGTTCACCACCAGGTCAAACGCGGCGATCTTGCGCACTGTCAGGTGGTGCGCCGGATCGTCGCGGAAGGTGAAGTAGTGCTGCCGGAAGTCCGCATCAATGAACCACTGCACCGCGCCCTTGCCGTACGGGCCAATCCGAACCACTGTGGGCGGCACCAGATGCCACCCCAGCGCCTCGCTGACCAGGTAGGCGGCCAGCTCTCGGTGGCTCAGGGTGCCGAAGGGGAAGTCCCACAGCGGGCTCTCGCCCTGCACCGGCTTGTACACCGCCAGCCCGTGGTAGGGCTCGTGCACCACGTCGGCGAGGAAGGTGTAGTTGGAGCTGCCGGGCAACAGCCCTCGAATGGACATGCTGCCTTCGCGCAGCAGCTTCAGCACCTGTTCGGCTGTCAATCGCTCGGCGGGCTGATCGGTCACTGCAAGATCGTCGCCGGGTTGTGGCCGTTGCTCGGCGGGCAGAAGTGCCCGTCCGGGTCAATGGGATTGCCGCACAGGGCGCAGATGGGACGCCCGGCTGCGGCTACCTTCTTCGCGTGCTCGCTGAGGAGCTGCGCTTGCTCGCGGCTGGTCCAGAACCGGCCCACCGCCGGCTGCCGCCGCGCCGCTTCCTCCTCGGTCAGCAGCTCCTCCACAAAGATGACCAGCAGGTCCTCCTCGGCGTCGTAGCCCAAGCCCATGCGCCCCACGCGGAAGCGGGGGCTGATGGGGTCCAACAGCGACATGTCGCGCTTGGCCGGCGGCTCCTCCCGCTCCCGAGGAAAGCGGGCCTCGATCTCGGCCAGCATCTCGTCAATGCCGATGGCCAAGGCCTGCGCCTGCTGCTTCTCGATGATCAACGACACGACGGTGCGCCCTTGCAGCCCCTGCAGGTAGAAGGTGCGCTGGCCGGGCGGGCCGACGGTGCCGATGGTGATGCGGCTACACGGCTTTAGATCAAAGGCAAGGGAGGCCATGCTGTGGCTGTTCTTTCACCGGCCTGGCGCAGGTTCCAGGCCCGGGCACAAGGCTTGCTGCTCGAAGCAACGCCGCACGTCAGGGACTAGCGGCTGCCCGCGCCGTCGGAGCTAGCAGCCGCCGGCGCCGGTTCGGCAGTCGCCGCTTCCTCAGGCTTGGGCGGCTGAAGCTGTCCGGTGTAGTTGACGCAGATCACCCGAGGACCGCGCTCGGTCAGGTGGATCCACGTCACCGACGCCGGGCTGATGACGACCCGTTGGTACAGGTCCAGGTGAATGCCCGCGTAGTGAGCCACCGCCGACTTGATGGGATCGGCGTGGGAGACCACCGCTACCACGCCCTTGGGGTGGGCAGCGGCAATGCGGTCCAGGGCTGCCACCATGCGGGCTTGCATCTCCGCCAGCCCTTCGCCGTTCGGGAAGCGCGCAGCGCTCGGGTTCATCAGGACCCGCAGCCACTCCGGCCGCTGGCTGAGCTCCTTGAGGGAGCTGCCGGTCCAGTCGCCGTAGCGGGTCTCGCCCACCGCCTCCTCGATCTGTACCGCCAGGTTCAGACGGGCAGCGATGGGCTCCGCCGTCTCGATAGCTCGCTCCAGCGGGCTACTGTAGACCGCCTCCACCGGCCAATGGGCCAGCGCCTCGGCCAGGGCCACAGCCTGTCGGCGGCCCTCCTCGTTCAGGTGCACGCCGGGCGTCCATCCGGCGAGCCGATGGCCGACCCAGTCGTTGGTGGCGTGGCGGATGAGCAACAGGTGCGTCATGAGCCTTTGTCTGCGCGGCGGCTTACCAGGCCTATGATACCATACACCGCCCCAATTCGGAAGTGCGCCAGGTTCCGATGGCCTTCGGGCCCCAAATGCAGCTGCGCCTGCCTCGACCGCTGCGGGGTCGGAGCAGGCGCAGCCACACCTTGAGGAGGAGACTCGCCGGCGACCGGACAAGGATCAGAGCGGCCTCAGTCGTTCTGATAGGTGACCACGGGATCCGCCTCCAGGTCCGGTTCCGGCAGCAGGGTCCAGAGCAAGAGGGCCAACAGCACGATGAACAGGGGAAGCGCCATGGTCGTATCCTTTCCTTTCCGGTCGTCGCAGTCGTCGGCACGCCGGGAGTGGCGTCCGCCTATTTCACGCAGATACGCCGCTTTTGTTCACGCGGCGCCTGCGTCGGTCGTCGCTTTGTTCGGAGTTAGAAGAACCGACAGCCCCGACCCCATTCCCTCCACTCAGCCCGTCTCTCCACCTACACTGGCCTCGCTGGCCAGGGCTGCCGGTTTCCTCTACTCCATGAAGATAAACGTTCAGCTCGCCCAAAAAGTAGCACAACCAGGTGAATTTTCTGTGAAGACTTGGGGTGAAGTTCTTTACAGTTTTGTCACCTGTGGGCTAGAATGGGGCGGAAAGGAACGCCCCATGCAGGTCATGGTCCGAATCGGCGAGCCGCTGTGGCGGACGGTGGGCGCGCGTCGCCTGCCCCTGGAGTTTGCCCAGGACACGGTCACCGTGGCAGACGTGTTGAGCCGACTGGCAGCCACCTATCCGGGCTTCGAGGCCGCGTACCGAGCCGGAGCCTGGGGCCGCGGGGTCCCGTACCACCTCTTCGTCAACGCCCGAGCTGTTGCGCGCGGGCAGGAAGACCAATGGCTCCTGCGGGACGGCGACCAGGTATACCTGATGGTGCCGGCTGTAGGGGGCCAGCCTCGGCCGGGGACGGTCCTGCCCCGCTCCTTCTACCTACAGCCCACCTTGGAGGTCGCGCGCAATCTGCTGGGCTGCCGCCTGGTGCGCCACTGGCGCGGCCAGCGCCTCAGCGGCGTGATCGTGGAGGCCGAGGCCTACATCGGCCAGGGCGACCTGGCCAGCCACGCCGCGCGCGGCCGCACCCCCCGTAACCGCGCCATGTTCGGCCCCGGCGGCCTGGCCTACGTCTACCTCATCTACGGCATGCACCACTGCCTGAACGTGGTGACCGAGCAGGAGGGGTTCCCCGCGGCCGTGTTGATCCGCAGCATCGTGCCCCTCGAAGGGGTGGAGGTGATGCAGAGCCGGCGGCCGGGCCACTCGCTCCTGCGGCTGGCCGACGGCCCTGGCAAGGTGTGCCAGGTGTTGGCCATTGACCGGCGGCTGGACGGCCACGACCTAACGGTGGGCGAGGCGCTGTGGGTCGAGGCCGGATCCCCTGTGCCCGACGAGGCTGTGCTGCGCACCCCACGCATCAACGTGGGCGGGGACGAGCGGGCGCGCACGCTGCCGTGGCGGCTGGTGGTGAGCAAGGAGTGGTGGGAGTACGTAACGAGTAAAACGTAACGCTCAGGTGGGGAGGGGGGAGGCTGAGGTTTCTCCAGCGGCCCCGACGGCCAGGGTCGGGGTTCGCCGCTCCGGCCGCCGGCGAGAGCATATCCTCTCGACCGGCTACGCCTTCTCGTCCCTAGGGCGCCGCCGCAGGCTTGCCAGCTCCTCCCGGCCCAAGGCCAGCGCCAGGCCGCCGTACACGACCGCGCCCAGGACGATGCCGCCGGCCGCGACCCACCACGGGGACCAGCCGGCCGCCCAGGCACGGAAGGGCCACAGGGCAGCGGCCATGCCCAAGGTGGCCGCCAAGGAGCGGAGGAGGCTGCCGACCAGCCGCCGGCCGCCGATGCCGCCTAGCCGGGGCCGGATCAGCCACAGCAGCGCCAGGGTCTCCAACGTGGTGGCGACCGTGTTGGCCAGGGCCAGGCCGCCGTGGGCCAAGGGACGCAGCAGCGCCAGGCTGAGCAGCACGTTGAGGGCCATGGCCAGCAGGCCGACGCGCACCGGCGTCCACGTGTCGTGTAGGGCGTAGAAGGCGCGCGTGACCACCTCCAACAGGCTGTGGGCAGCCAGGCCGAAGGCGAAGAAGGCCAGGGCGTAGGCGGTCATGGCCGTGGAGCGCTCGGTGAACTCCCCCCGCTGGAACAGGGCCTGAACCAACGGCTCGCGCAGGATCAGGAGCCCGGCCGCGGCGGGCAGCGTCAGCCAGAGCACAGCCCGCAGGCCGGCGTTCAGGGTGCGCCGCAGCGCGTCGGTCTCCCCGCGGGCAGCCTGGGCCGAGAAGGTGGGGAAGAGCGCGGTGGCCAGCCCCTGGGCCACGATTCCCTGCGGCAGCAGCATCATCAGCCAGGCGTAGTTAAGGGCCGAAAGGCTGCCGTCCGGCAGCCGCGAGGCCAGGTTGGCGTTCACCAGGAAGTTGATCTGCACCGCAGCCAGGCCCAGCACCCGAGGGGCCATGAGGCGACCCACCTCCCGCACCTCGGCCTCGTCCAGGCCAAGGGTAGCCACGTACTGCGGCCGGCGGCGGACCAGCGGCGGCACCTGGACCAACAGGTGCAGGAGCGCGCCCGTCACCACCCCCAGCGCCAGCCCTGTCGCCCCCAGCCGTGGCCCCAGCCACCACGCCGCTGCGATGATGGCCAAGTTGTACACCACGGGCGCCAGGGCCGGCCCCAGGAAATGCTGAAAGCTGTTGAGGATCCCCATCACGATGCCGCTGACGCCGAAGATCACCGGCGCCAGCAGCATGATGCGCATCAGGGCGACGGTCAAGGCCTGTTGCTCCGGCGCGAAGCCGGGCGCAATCACTCCCACCACGAGCGGACGGGCCAACAGGGCCGCCAGCGCGGCCAGCGCCGTGGTCACGAGGAGCACCAGGTTGACCACGGCGCTGGCCAGCCGCCAGGCGTGGGCGCGGTCGGCGTCGCTGCTGCGGGCTAGGCTGGCGGCGAACACAGGGATAAAGGCCGAGCCCAGCGCGCCGCCGGCCGCCAGGTAGAAGATCAGGTCGGGCAGGCGAAAGGCCGCCAGATACGCGTCCAGCTCTGCGCCGGTGCCGAACCGGGCGCCGATCACCATCTCCCGCAGAAGCCCGAGGAGGCGACTAACGGCAAAGAGCAGGGAGACGAGCCCGGCGGCGCGCGCAAGCTGAAGGCGGCTGGCAACCATGAGGCGGGGCTGCCTCGGCTACGGCGTCGGCCGCAGGACGCCGTTCGCGTCTCGGCGCAGGGGATAGAGCTGCTTGGGCAGCGGCGCGCCCGGCACCTCAGCGATGGAGGCGCCATAGGGCCAGTCGGGCGGCGCCACAGCGATGTAGCGAGCGTAGCCGCCGGTGCCACCCTTGGGCTTGGCGAAGCCGATGATGATCAGCGCGCCGGCCTCGGGCACCTGGTCCAGGTTGGCCACTCCCTCCGCCTGGGCGAAGTGGTTGTGCATCAGCCAGTACTCGCCCTCCAGGGTAGGCGTGGTGTCGGTGTCCAGCGGCTCGTGGCCGTGGAAGAGGATGTTGCGCTCCAGGTGCAGGAACTTGAGCGCGTCCAGGCTGACGCCGGGGAAGGGCTTCTGGTTGAAGCGCTTTACGTCGCCCCAACGCTTATACCAGTCGGAGCGCACCATCACCACGGAGCCGGCGGGCACCCGGCCGTACTTGGCCTCCCAGTCCAACACGTCCTGCACCTGCATGTGGTAGCCCTCGTCCTGGGCCACCTTGTCGGCGATGTTGATCACCACCAGGGGGCGGATGGCGTAGGTGGCCGGGATGTCGCTGATGGTGGCGCCGTACTCGTCCCAGTGGGCCGGCGGGTCGAGCTGCGTGCCGTACTGGTCGGTGGGCAGCTCGTAGGCCGTGGCCACGAAGCCGTGCTGGGCGTAGGTGAACTCCTGGCCCACCTCCACATAGCCCTCGATCGCCTGGCCGGCCACGGCGGGCTTGAAGACGGCGTTGCCAAACCCGGGCCACACCGGCTGCACCGGCTCGAAGGCGTGGGTCAGGTCAATGTACTTGGCGTTGACGAAGAAGTCCTCGTAGACGCCCCAAAGTCCGGGCGCCTGGCCGGTCTGGGCCGCCGCCGGCTGCTCAGCGGCCGGGGCCGGTCCGACCACGACGGGAGACGGCAGGGGAGCACAGGCTGAGAGCGCCAGCGCCAGCAGCCCAATCACAGCGGACAACCTCTTTTGAGCCATGGCCGGTCCTCCTTGAGAAAAGGGAAACAAACGGGACGATTCGTAGCAGAAAGTATGCGCAGATTGTGATAGAAGGCAAATCGTGTGTCGCAGCTAGCGGAGCTAGCGGTCGCGGCTGAACACGGATCGAAGAAGCAAGGACGAATCGGCCCGGCCTGCCGCGGGGCGGGTCAGCGACGATCCGTCCCGCGTTCCAGACCATTCCCCACCAAAGCAGAGAACTTGCGCCCATGTCGTTGCCCGGAGTGCTTCTCGTCAACACCGGCTCGCCCGACTCGCCGGAGGTGGCGGACGTCCGCCGCTACCTGAACCAGTTCCTGATGGACGGCCGGGTGCTGGACCTGCCCTGGCCGCTGCGCCGACTGATCGTCAGCGCGTTCATCCTGCCCACCCGGCCCAAGCGCTCGGCCCATGCCTACGCCTCCATCTGGTGGCCGGAGGGCTCGCCCCAGGTGGTGCTGGGCCGGCGCCTGGCCGCGGCGTTGCGCCGCCAGCTGCCGTATCCCGTGGCCTTGGCCATGCGCTACGGCAACCCCTCGGTGGCCGCGGGGGTGAGGGAGCTGCTGGAGCAGGGCATCTCCGGCTTGCTCCTGGTGCCCCTCTTCCCCCACTACGCCATGTCCACCACCGAGTCGGTGGTGGAGGAGACCAAAGCGACGCTGCGGCAGCAGCGGCCCGGCCTGCCGCTGCAGGTGCTGCCCCCCTTCTACGCCGACCCGCGCTACATCGCTGCGCTGGCCGCCTCGGCTCGTCCCTACCTGGCCGAGGGCTACGACCACCTGCTCTTCAGCTTCCACGGCGTGCCGGAGCGGCACCTGCGCAAGACCGACCCCACCGGTCGCCACTGCCTGCGCGCTGCGGACTGCTGCGCCCTCCCCAGCCCGGCCCACGCCCTGTGCTACCGCCACCAGGTGCTGCGCACGGCGACGCTGGTGGCCGAGGCCCTGGGCGTGCCCGCCGAGCGCTACTCCGTGGCGTTCCAAAGCCGCCTGGGCCGCGATCGCTGGCTGCAGCCGGCGACCACAGAGGAGCTGCAGCGCTTGGCGGCGGCGGGCGTCCGTCGCCTGCTGGTGATGTCCCCCGCCTTTGTGGCCGACTGCCTGGAGACCTTGGAGGAGATCGGCATCGGCGGCCGGGAGACCTTCCTGGAGGCCGGCGGCGACGCCTTCACCCTGGTTCCTGCCCTCAACGACCGGCCGGAGTGGGTCTCCGCCCTGGCTTCCCTGGTGTGTGAGGCGTCTCGGGGGCTCGAAAGCCGCTAGGCGCCGTTGGTCAGCGTCTTCATACCCGCTCAAGCGGTTGGGTTGACCACACGCCCCATGAACAAGATGCTGCCGACGCTGTTCTCCCGGATCAGGAAGAGGAAGGGATGGTCGACGCGGAAGAGGAGGGGTCGCCCCATGCTGGCCCGCACGGCGATCGCAGCAGCCGTGGCCGCCGCAGCCTCAGTGCCCTCCTCGGCCACCTCCACGAAGGCCTTGTGCAGCACGGCGTCTAGGTAGAGCTCGCGGCTGCCGTCCATGCCGGAGAAGTCGGCCCGCTGCCGGTCGAAGGCGTCCACGGCGCCCAGGGCTTTGAGCGCCGAGTCGAGCCGAAAGCTCGTCTCCACCGTGAAGCGGGGCAGGAAGACCTGCACCTCGGTGTGCCAGAGCTGCGCCACCCAGAGGTCCAGGGCTTCCACCGTGAGCTGCTCCTCCAGCCGCGCCAGGCCGTCTACCTCCCGGGGCAACAGGACGATCATGGAGAGCCCGCGGCCGACGTAGGAGAGCTCCAGCACCTCTAGCTCGTCCTCCTCGCCGTAGCCGCAGCGCAGGGTCTGCGCCATGGTGGGCGCCATGACCTGCTGCCCCGGTCGAACCGAAAAGGGCGCAGGCTGGGTGCGGGCGGGGTCGAAGGGCCGCTCCCAGCGCCCCTTGAAATAGATGGCGTTGGTCAACACCAGCCGGGTGAGAGGGGTCAGGACGCCGTCGGGGATCAGATCCTTGATCTTGCCGCCGGTGTGCTGCTCGGCCCAGGCGTTGATCTGCTGCCGAGCGCCCGCCGGGTCGGCGCGGAAGTCCACGGGGGTCAGAGAAACGCCGTAGTGGGTCTTGAGGCGGTCCAGGAAGGCAGGCAGAAAGGCGTAGCCGAGGCAGGGCCACAGGGCGTTGGCCACCTGAACGGTCACCTTCTCCTCGGCGTTGAGCTCGCGCAACAAGCCGTTGAGGGCCGCGAAGGTGGCGTGAAGCGTATCTCCCTCCAGGCCGAAGTGCAGCGCTCGCGCCAGCTGAGCGGCGGTGTTCCCTCGCGCGCCGGCGTAGGTCATGGCCAGGGCCGACGAGATGCTGTACGGAGAGAAGAAGAGGTTGCCCTCCTGACGGCAGAGCTGCCGATAGAGGTCCAAGGCAAAGGCCACGTTGCCGTGGACCTGGCGGGCAACCTGGGTGTTCAGGCGCAGGGCAGCGGCTTGGCTGGACATAGCGGCTCCTTTCTACGTCACACCTGCCCACCCACCCCGGAAACTCCTGGGCTCCGGGGAAGGGTGACAAAACCGGCCGGATTATGCCCCAGTCCCCAACGGCTGTCAACTGCCCGGCCGCCGACGGAGGCCCTGGCTGCCCGCGGCGATGGAGCCTTAGCGCTGAGTCGGCTGTTGGTCCATTCAGGGGGAAACCGCGGTGCGCCTCACTCCTCGTCCAGCCAGCGGTCGTCGTCGCCCACCACGCGGAAGCGGCGGGCGGGGCGCAGCGCCGGCGGGTCGAGGTAGGGAGCCGAGAGCCGGCCGTCGGCTGCGCCCGGCAGCCACGCCGAGGGCGGCCCGCTCGCCGCAGGCGGCTGCACCCCACTCGGCGGCTGCACGATGTAGACCTGGGGCGGCGGCACGGCAAAGTCGGACCGCACCGCCGGCGGCCGCTCCTCTCGCCGCGCCCGCACCACGGCCAGCACCATCAGGCCGGTGGGCACGCCGGCCACCACGCCCACCACCACGCCGATCACCACCGCCATCGCCTCCGTGCTCATGCGCTGGCCCACCACCACCGCCAGCGCCACGGCCGCCGC
>JANWYQ010000203.1 GCA_025055015.1 Caldilineales bacterium | reverse complement strand
GAGCCAGTGGGCCGAGCTGGTGAACCAAAGTCTCGAACAACTGAGAAGTGGTCATTGTTGTTGCCTCCTAGGATGATGATGGGCGGCAGTATAGCTCACATCCTGCCAAAACAACCACTTCCGGTTTTGTCAGTCAATCAGCCCCGAGGCCTTCGAGCAGATGCGCGGCACCGTCTCGTTCCCCTTCCGGCCCGGCGAGCACAAGCGCATTGCGATGAAGGTGATTGATTTCCGGGGGAACGAGGTGGTGCGGGTGGTGAACTTGGAGGGAACCGCGTATGCTCGTTGACAACCCCATCGTCAACTCGCCCTTCGAAGAACCCACCCGCTACTGGGACTACCGAGAGGGCCAGCCGGTGCTGGCGGAAGGGCGGCGGCCGGCGGGCTACTATCTCAAACCGCGCACGCGCGGGCAGCAACTCTCCATGTTTGAGGAGGAGTTCATCCCGCTGGAGCTGGTCAATACCGTTCGACAGCGCGTGAAAACGTGGCGCGAGCGGGGCTATCCCGGCGTAACACCTCTCACCCGGCAGCTGCTCGACCACTGGAACAACCCGGACCGGGAGCGCAAGCTCTTCTTCTGTCAGCGCGAAGCCGCCGAGACGCTCATCTGGCTGGTAGAGGCGTCGCCCGCTGAGAGGCAGGGCATCTCCATCCCCAAAGACTCTCCCTCCCCGTTGACGGGGAGGGCCGGGGAGGGGCTCACCCGTTACGCCTGCAAGATGGCCACCGGTAGCGGCAAGACCGTTGTCATGGGCATGGTCATCGCCTGGCAGGTGCTGAACAAAGTAGTGAACCCACAAGACCGCCGCTTCTCCGATGCCGTCCTGCTGGTCTGCCCGAACCTGACCATTCGCGAGCGCCTCCAGGTGCTGCTGCCGTGGAAGGCCAGCAACTACTACGACCGGTTTGACCTCGTGCCGCGCAGGTTGATGGAACAGTTGCAACAGGGTAAGTTCGAGATCACCAACTGGCATCTGTTCCAACCGAAGGACGACAGTCGCTCGCGCAGCGTGGTGCAGCGCGGCGTGGAAAGCGACGCAGCGTTTTGTCGCCGAGTGCTGAAGGAGCTGGGCAGCAAGCAACACCTTTTGGTCATCAACGACGAGGCCCACCACGCCTACCGGCCGGCGCCGTTGCCCGACAAATTGCGGGAGAGGCTTTCGGCGGAGGAGATTGCCGAGCGCGAAGAGGCCACTGTGTGGGTCGGCGGGTTGGACAAAATCCAGGCGGTGCGGCGCATCAACTTCTGCGCCGACTTTTCGGCGACGCCGTTTTACATCAAGGGCAGCGGCTACGAGGAGGGCGCGCCCTTCCCGTGGATTGTCTCCGACTTTGGCCTGGTGGACGCCATCGAGTCGGGTATCGTGAAGATCCCGCGCGTGCCGGTGGACGACAACACAGGCGCGCTGATTCCCAAGTATTTCCGCTTGTGGGAACACATCAACGACCAACTTCCCGCTTCCGAGCGACAGACAGCCCGTCGCCGCGCCAAGCCCGAATCGGTGCTGCGCGAGGCCGAGGGCGCATTGGCGACGCTGGCCTCCGAGTGGCGGCGAACGTTCTTGGAGTTTCAGAGGGCCGGTTCGCCCGTGCCACCCGTGCTCATTGTCGTCTGCGATAACACCGACCTCGCCAAACTCGTGCATGACCATATTGCGCGCGGGAAGGTGCTGCCTGAACTGGAAAACATCCCCTCCTCGTCAACGGGCAGGGACGGGGAGGGGCAAGTCGCCTTTCGCATTGACACCAAACTGCTGGCAGAAGCGGAAAGCGCTGTGGAGGGCGAGACAAGGCAGCAGGCCGCCGAAAGGCTGCGTAAGACAGTGGACACGGTGGGCAAAACCGAGTGGGACGGCGAAGGCGACCCACCGGGCAAGAACATCCGCTGTGTGGTGTCGGTGGGGATGTTGACCGAAGGATGGGATGCGCAGAACGTGACCCAGATTCTTGGCCTGCGCGCTTTCACGTCCCAACTCCTGTGCGAGCAGGTGGTCGGGCGTGGGCTGCGCCGCATGAACTACGACGACTTCGGCGAACCTGAGTACGTGGACGTGTACGGCGTGCCCTTTGAGGTCATTCCCGTCAAGAAAAAGCCCGTCGGTCGCGTCGAAGCGCAGAAGGTCTCCACGCTGGTGCGAGCCTTGCCCGAACGCAAGCACCTGGAGATCACCTTCCCGCGCGTAGAAGGCTACGTCTTCGACGTGCGGCAGCGAATCCGGGTGAAACTGGCTGAGGTGCCTTACCTGACCATTGATCCCGCGCACGAGCCGACGGAGGTTGTCGTCAAGCCGGCGGCGGGCTATCGCATCGCGCGCCCGGATCGGTTGGGTCCCGGCGCCGAGGTACTGCACGACCGCAACCCCTTCCACCACGAGAAGCGGCTGCAAGCCAGTGTCTACGAAATTGCCGCCGAGCTCACCCATCGGCTCAAGGACAGGCGCGAGGATTGGAGCGCGCGGCACATCCTCTTCCCTCAGGTGCTGGCTATTGTGTGGCAGTATCTAGAGGAGCGGGTAACAGTAGCAGACGAGGACACCCCGCTGGAGGAAATCGCCTTGCTCAAATACAAGCAGCGCATCATCGAGCGGTTGACCGAGGCGATCGAGCCGGATACAGAAGCCGGCGAGCTGCCCGTCCTACCGGTGATCGAGCGGTTTCGTCCCGTCGGTTCGACCTCCGAGGTGCTTTTCCGCACGGTACGTCCTACGGTCGGTGCGACGAAAAGCCATATTAGCCATGTGGTGCTGGATGCACCGACATGGGAGCATAGCGTCGCCTATCGGCTGGAGCAAATGCCCGAAGTGATTGCCTACGCTCGCAATGACCACCTGGACTTTACCATCCCCTACGAATGGCAAGGCGCGCGGCACGAGTACCGACCCGACTACCTCATCCGCTGGCGCAGCGGGGAGGGCAGAGAGGTCAACGTCGTTCTGGAGGTGAAGGGTTTCGAGACAGAACAGGACCGCCAGAAAGAAGCTGCGGCTCGGCGCTGGGTGCGCGCCGTTAATCACCATGGGGAGTTCGGCCGCTGGCAATTCGTAGTGTGCAAGGACCCTGGGCGCTTGAAGGCAGCGTTGGAGAGTCTATAACAAACTCGACTCATGGCTTGGCATCTGAACATGGACCTATCTACCGCCACAGCTTGGCCCATTCCGGGCATTCACCACATTACCGCCATCTGCGGTGACCCGCAGCGCAACGTGGACTTCTACGTCGGCGTGCTGGGGCTGCGGCTGGTCAAGAAGACGGTGAACTTCGACGACCCAAGCGCGTACCACCTCTACTACGGCGACGGGCTGGGCTCGCCGGGCACCCTGATGACCTTCTTCGCCTGGGAGCTGCCGCCAGGGGTTTCCGCCCGGGCGCGGCCGGGCGCAGGACAGGTCGCAGCAACCGCGTTCTGGATCCCTCCCCGGTCCCTGGATTTCTGGGCGAGCCGCCTGGCGGCCGCTGGGGTGGATTTCCAGGGCCCGCAGGCTCGTTTCGACGAGGTCGTCATCTCGCTGCGAGACCCCGACGGGCTGGCGCTGGAGCTGGTCGCTCGGGATGGAGGGAGGCTCAGGGCGCCTTGGGCGGAGGGGCCGGTGCCGCCCGAGCACGCCATCCAGGGCTTTGCCGGCGCTGCCCTCAGCCTGGCCGCCTGTCGGCCCACGGCCCGCCTGTTGAGCGAACGCCTGGGCCTCCGCCCGGTCGGCAGCGAGGGCTCTCGCCTGCGCTTTCAGGTCGGCGAGGGCGAGGACGCAGCGATGATAGACCTGCTCTGCCCGTCAGAGGCCGGCCCCGGGCGGATGGGCATCGGCGCCGTGCACCACATCGCCTGGCGCACCCCGTCGCGGCGGCAGCAGGAGGCTTGGCGCCGTCTGTTGTTGGAGGCCGGCCACGACGTCACGCCCATCGTGGACCGCCAGTACTTCAGCTCCATCTACTTCCGCGAGCCGGGCGGCGTGCTCTTCGAGATCGCCACCGACCCGCCCGGCATGACGGTGGACGAGCCGGCGGCGGCCCTGGGCGCGCAGTTGAAGCTCCCGCCCTGGCTGGAGCCACAGCGGGCCTTGATCGAGGCGCGGCTGCCTGCAGTGAGATGGAGGCCGGGCCAATCCTCTTCGCCGGCGAGCCTTTGAGACGGGGAGGCCGGCCCCGTCCGGCTTGGGACCACCGGGCTCGCCCTACGG
This sequence comes from Caldilineales bacterium, assembly GCA_025055015.1. Classification (GTDB taxonomy): domain Bacteria; phylum Chloroflexota; class Anaerolineae; order JAAEKA01; family JAAEKA01; genus JANWYQ01. The sequence continues at coordinate 11,116 of JANWYQ010000203.1, read as the reverse complement.
ACACCCGTCCGCGCCCGCGTACTTCGCGCCGCCGCTTGGCCATGAGGGCAGCGGCCCCACACACGCAACGCAAAAAGGAACCGCATCGTCCACGCGAAAGGGGAGCGACAGTGGCCTGGAGGGTCCCACCCTCTTCAATCTGCGATCACGACGCGGCTGGCTGCGCGGCTCAGGCGGTCGCGCAGGGCCAGGCCCAGCCCGCCGCCGGCCACGTCGCAGGCGAGGATCACGTCTACCCCTTGCCCGTCCAGCCAGCGCATGCCGGCGTAGAGACGTTGCGCCGCAGCCTCGAGGTCGGCGCCTAATCGGTACACCAGCGCGCCTGGCGCAGCCAGCGCCTCCGCCTCCGCGTCCATGGCCAACACCCCTGGCCGCCGGCCTGCTGCCAACGCTGCGGCCAGGTCCGTGCGCAGCGCGTTCAACGCCCGCCTCCCCCGGTAGAGCACCAGCTCGGCGCGCGGCGCGTAGTGCGTCCTCAGCAGGCCGGGCGAGGGCAGCCCGTGCGCGCCGCCCTCCTCCACGGCGCGCTGCTCCACCGTCACCGGCCCAACCACCGCCTCCAGCATCTCCGCCGTAACGCCCCCTGGTCGCAGGATGCGCACCGGCGACGCCGAGGCGTCCACCACCGTGGACTCGACGCCCACCGGCGTGGGTCCGCCGTCCAGGATCATCTCGATGCGGCCGCGCAGGTCGTGCCACACGTGTTGGGCGGTGGTGGGGCTGGTGCGGCCGAAGCGGTTGGCCGAGGGCGCGGCCACCGGCACGCCGGCCGCGCGCAGCAGCGCCTGCGCCACCGGGTGATCGGGCACCCGCACCGCCACCGTGTCCAGCCCGGCGGTGACCGCGGCCGGCACCTGGGGCTGCTTGGGCAACACGAGGGTCAGCGGGCCGGGCCAGAAGGCCTCCGCCAGGGCCTGGCCAAGGGGGGAGACGTGGCGCGCCACCAGGGGGAGCTGCTCCGCCCCGCTCAGGTGCACGATCAGGGGGTCGGCCGCCGGCCGCTCCTTGGCCGCGAAGATGCGCGCCACGGCGTCGGCGTCCAGCGCGTTGGCCCCCAGGCCGTAGACCGTCTCGGTGGGGAAGGCGACCAATCCCCCGCGACGGAGGACCTCCGCCGCCAGGGCGATGTGCTCCGGCGTGGCCGGCAGTAGCTGCGTGGGCACGTGCTCCATGCCGACTATTCTACCGGGCCGTCGGCGGCTGGCAAACTTCGGCGCGCCCGCGCAACCTTGCGCACGAACGTGGGCAGCCTCACTCCCTTTGCGCGACGAGCTACGCCTCACGCATACGCCAGGCTCTGGCGCACGCTGATCCGCGCCGCGCTGCGGGCCGGGCCGCTGGAGAAGACCACGCCGATGAGCACCACCGCGGCCAGCCAGATCGCCACCGCCGGCCATGAGAACGCGTAGTCCAGGTCCACGTCCGCCATGGTCTGCCCCAGCAGGCGGGCCAGGGGACGGCCGGCCACGAACGCGATGGGCACGGCCAGCACCCAGCTTAGCAGCCCCTGCAACACTCCCTCCAGGGTGAACAGCCCCACGATGGTGCGGGAGCGCGCGCCGATAGCCCGCAGCACGCCGATCTCCCGCGTGCGCTCCACCACGCTGATGGCCAGCGAGCCCGTCAAGCCGATCCCGCCCACCGAGGCCACCAGCGAGGCCAGCCCCAGCAGCATCCCCACCACGGTGTTGAACTGGTTGGTAGCGAACTCCCGCTCCTCCTGCTTGATGGCGGTGGTGTAGAAGTCCACCTTCAGCCCCTCCGCCTCATAGGCGGTCTTCAGCGCATCGGCCACGGCGTTGACCTGCTCCAGCGATGGGCCGGCCGTGCGCACCAGCACCTGGGTGGCCAGCCCAGCCTGGCCGGCTGCCTCGGTGACCGCCTCCAGCGGCGCGTAGATGGCCTCGACGATGTAGCCCCCGCGGAAGACCATGCGGTACAGCCCCACCACCTGCCACTCGGCGCTGCCCAGCACCCCCAGGTCCAGGGTCACCACGTCGCCCACCGCGATCTTGTTCTTCTCTGCGGTCTCTGCGCTGATGACTACCGCCCGGCCGTCGTCGGGCCGCAGCCAGCGGCCGGCCACCACGATGGGCGTGTAGGTGTCCGCAGCCACGGGGATGCCGGTGAGCTGCGCGCCCAGGCCGGCGGAGTCCCGCAGCCGTTCTCCGGCGCGCAGGATGGTGGCGTTGCGGGCGTACCACACCTGCGCGTCGGTCACCCCCGCCGTCTGGCGGGCAATGGCCAGGACCTCCTCGGCGTCGTGGGCTGCGGTGAAGCCGATCTTGGCGTCGTAGCCGCGGCGGGCCAGCTCGTTGTCCAGGGTCAGGTTCACCGAGGAGATCAGGCTCATGAGCACGATGAACATCACGCCGGCCACCGTCAGCACCAGCACGGTGAGGCCCAGGCGCTCCTTGTGGCGGAAGGTGTTGCCTAGGGCCATGGCCACCGGCGCCGAGAAGAGGCGCTCGGCCGCGCGGTCAATCAGCCGGTCCAGCCCGGTGACAGTGAAGTCGGCGCCCAGGCCGTAGGTGCTGATGGCCTCCCGCACGCTCATGCGCGCCGCGCGCCAGGTGGGCCACAGGGCTGCGGCCGCAGGCGCCACCACGGCCATGAGCACCTGCAAGCCGATGGCCGGCGGCGAGACATGGAAGGCGGTGTACTCGATGTTGAACAGGTTGAGGTACCACCGGCTCATGCCCCAGGCGAAGACCGCGCCCGCAGGCAGGGCGATGGCCAGCGCCAGCGCGCCGAAGATCAGCGCCACGGCCAGGTACATGCCGGCCACGTGGCGCCGCCGGCCGCCGATGGCCTTGACCACGCCGATCTGGTCCGTCTGCTGGGCCACCATGGCCGTGACGGTGGTGAGCACCAGCAGCACGCTGAGGGCCAGCGACGCAACGGCCATGATCAGCAGGATGACGTTGATCCCCTCCACGAACTGCCGCCCCCAGTGCTTGTCCGGGTCCTGGTAGAGGGTGACCACCACGCCGTAGCCCCGGTCGGCCAGGCGGCTACGCAGCTCGCCGACCACCTCCTGGGCGTGCTCCAGGCTGTAGGGCTCCACCCGCACCAGGAGCTGGCCGAAGCGGCCCTCGGGCACGCCGAACCGGGCCAGGCCGGCTGCGTCGGCGAAGAAGTGGGCCTGGCCGCCGAAGGGGGGCGGCTGGACGAAGGGGTGGCGGATCAGGCCGTTGACAGTGAAGGCGAGTATCTCACCGCCCACGTCGAACTCCACCGTGTCGCCGATGCCTACGCCGAAGTGCTGGCTGGACAGGCGCTCCACGCCGACGGCGTCGTCGGCCGGCCAGCTCCCCTCCCGCAGGGCGATGATGTCGTAGGTCTGCTGCTCGTAGTCGGAGCGCTGCACCAGGGTGCCCAGCGTCCACTCCTCGTCGGGGCTGAGGCGGTAGCGCACCGAGATCTGGTTTACCGGCTCGATGTCCACCACGCCGGGGGTGTCCTTGAGCTCGTCCACCACCTCCTGGGTGACGAAGTCGCGCAGGATGATGCTGGCGTGGGAGGGGGCTACGGCGCGGTGGGCTGCGTCCATGGTCGCCAGGAGCTGGTCCAGGAGCCCAACGATGCCGCCCAAGGCCAACAGCCCGGCAGCGATGCTCAGCACCGCCAGCGCCGTCCGCGCCTTGTGGTGCCACAGGTCAAACCAGATCTTGTGCTTCAGCATTCACGTTCTCTCGTTTCTTCGCCGCGCCGCAGGCCTTCGTTGACGCTGTTCCCTCCCTGGCCGTCGGCCCCCGCGCGAGCGCAAAACCGGACAGCGAGCGAACAGCGACAGTAGCGCAACTCCGCAGGCGTTGCGCTACTGGACGGTGATGTTCCGGGCGATGTGGGGGGCTCGCGCCGAGTCCCGCACCAACAGCCCGTTGCGGATCTCCAGCACCCGCGGCACTCGCTCCGCCAGGCTGCGGCTGTGGGTCACCATGATCAGCGTCTTGCCCCGGTCCACCAGGCGGCTGAAGAGCTCGAACACCTCGTCGGAGGTGGTGGCGTCCAGGTTGCCGGTGGGCTCGTCGGCCACGATCAGCGGCGGGTCGTTGGCCAGGGCGCGGGCAATGGCCGCGCGCTGCTGCTGGCCGCCCGACACCTGGCTGGGCAGCTTGTGGGCCTGGTCCGCCAGGCCGACCTGCTCCAGCAGCGCCATGGCCCGCGGCTTGCGCTCCGCCTTGGGCCAGCGCTTCACCAGCTCCATGGGCAGCACCACGTTCTGCAGCAGGGTGAGGGCCGGCAGGAGCTGAAAGAACTGGAACACCACCCCCACCTCCCGCCCGCGCCAGGCCGCCAGCTCGTCCTCGCCCATGGTGTGCACGGCGCGGCCGTTGACCACCACCTCGCCCGCCGTGGGGTGGTCAATGCCGGTGATCATGTTCAGCAGGGTGGACTTGCCGTTGCCCGACGGGCCCACGATGGCCACGAACTCGCCGGGCGCCACGTCGAAGGTCACCCCGCGCAGCACCGGGATCTGCTGGTCGCCCAGCGGGAAGCTCTTATGGACGTCTCGCACCTGGACGATGGGGGTTGCGTTGGGCATGGTCTAGGCCTCGAAGTACGCGCCGTGGTAGCCGAACAGGATGGGGTGGGGGATCTCCGCCCGCGCCAGCTCCTCGAAGGAGTGGGCGTCCAGCACCAGCAGGAAGGAGGTGCCGCGGGCCGCGTCCAGCACCACGGAGAGGATCACGCCGTCGTCGGCCGCAACGCGGCCTGGCCGGCCCACGAAGATCGGCTCGCCGGGGTAGCAGTTCGGCCGATGCCAGGTCTGCACGGCGCCTGTCTCCACGTCCACCTTGAGCAGCTGGTTGTAGAAGCCCTTGCGCTGCTGCTTGTTGATGCTGACTGCGTACACGTAGCGATAGCCGTCCTGCATGTTGAACCGGCGATAGTCGAAGTTGGGCAGTTCCATGCACTCGTCGGAGATCACCTCGTAGGTGGCGCGGCGGCCCTTGAGGGGCAGGCGGTAGCGGCGCAGGTTGCCGAAGGGCACCTCCAGGTTGGGATCGCGCAGCCGGTTCAGGTAGTAGGACTGCACGATGCCGGCGTCGGGGTAGGCGGCGATGTCCACCACCAGCTCGTCCCCCCGCTCGAACGCGTTGACGTGGTGGAAGGCGAAGAAGGGGTCGGCCTCGTACCGGCCCACCAGCTCGCCCGTGTGGCGGTTGATCACCCAGAAGGGCGCGCCCCGCTCCGGCCGCCAGCGGAAGTTCTCGATGTACGGTCGCAGCCACAGCAGCAGGTGCAACGGGTTCACCACCAGCGGGAACTCGGCCAGGATGAAGTAGTTGCGGGTCATGCCGAAGCTGTGCAGGTAGGCCGGCTGGCTTACAGGCAGGGAGGCCACCAGCGCCGGCCGCAGCTCGCCCTGCAGCCGGTAGAAGCGGTAGTGGCTGACCCGGTGGAAGCGCGTCACTAGGTTGAACACCTGGTCGCCGTCGAAGTCGAACTGCGGGTGCACCGTGGTCATCTGCCCTGTCGCCTTGGGCTCGTATTGGAAGACGCCGACGGCCTCCAACGTCTCCGGGTCGAACTCCACCTGGATGGGGGTCTCGGCCAGGGCCAGGTAGTGCTCGGCGATCTTGGCGATGCTCACCTTGGCGCTGTCGGTGATCTGGGGCGCGAAGACCGACTGGATGCGCTGGAAGAGGGAGCGGCAGGGGTCGGTGGCGAACTCGGAGTAGGTGATGCGGCCGTTGGCGCGTGCTGCGTCGTAGGCGCGGCAGCGCAGGAACTTGTTGGCGTAGGAGACCTGGCCGTTGGCCACGGTGAACCGGTGCAGCATGGCCAGGCCGTCGAACCAGTGGCGGTATTGCTGCTCGCCCACGCGGAAGGTGCCGGGGCCGTTGCGCACTAGGGTGCCCTGCACCCACGGCGGGATGGCGCCCTGCACGGGCAGGCGGTCCAGGGCGATCTCGGCTTTGGTCTCGCCGAAGCCCAGCTCAAACACGTCGTTCATGGGAAAGGTCCTTTTTTTGAGGGAGTCGTTAGCCGGCCGGCGTGGGATCAATCAGCTCGGCGGCGATCTTGCCGGAGGCCAGCACCGAGGGCACGCCGGCGCCGGGGTGGGTCCCCGCGCCCACGAAGTACAGGTTCTCGAAGTCCTCCGACCGGCTGTGAGGCCGCAGCCAGGCCGACTGCAGCAGGGTTGGCTTGAGGGCGAACGCAGCCCCGCGGTAGCTGTTCAGCGTGTTCTGGAAGTGCAGGGGGTCAATGTGGTGCTCAGCCACGATGTGGGCCTGCAGGCCGGGCAGGTAGCGCTCCTCCAGGTGGCGCATGATCTTGTCCCGATAGGGGCGCGCCGCGCGGGTCCAGTCGGTGCCGGAGGCCAGGTCAGGCACCAGGGACAGCACGTAGAAGGACTCGCACCCCGCCGGCGCCACCGACGGATCGGTGACGGTGGGGACGTGCAGGTAGAGGGCGAAGTCGTCCGGCAGCGGCGCGCTGGAAAAGATGTCCCGCAGCAGGCCGCGGTAGCGGCGGTTGAGCATGATGTTGTGGTGGCGCAAGGGCGCGTCCTGGTACCGCCGCCGGGTGCCGAAGTAGACCACAAACAGCGAGTTGCTGAAGCGCATGCGCTCGATGTGGCCGTCGCTGTACTTTCTCCGGTATTGTGCCGGGATCAGGTAGCGATAGCTGTAGGCTACATCGCCGTTGCACACCACCACGTCCGCCCGCTCCACGCTGCCATCGGCCAGCTTGACGCCCGTGGCGCGGCGGCCGTCCACCAGGATCTCCTTGACTTCGCAGTTGAAGTGGAAGCGGCCGCCCAGCTCGGTGAACAGCCGGCTGAGGCCCTGCACGATGGCGCCCGTGCCGCCCTTAGCGTAGTACACGCCCCACTGCTTCTCGAACTGCACGATCAGGGTGTAGATGGCCGGCGTGTCGAAGGGGCTGCCGCCGATGAGCAGGGGATGGAAGGAGAGGGCCTGGCGCAGGAAGGGATGCTTGATGTAACGGGCCACGTGCAGGTGGGTGCTGAGGAACGCTTGCAGCCGGATCATGTCCGGCATGATGCGCAACATGCTGCCCAGGGTGAGGAAGGGCCGGTCGGTGCAGTGGTAGAACGCCTCGAAGATCCGGCGCGTGTGCTGAATGAACTTCTCATAGCCGGCGGCGTCGGCCGGGCTAAAGCGCTCGATCTCCGCCAGGATGTCCTCCAGGCGGTGGTAGTAGTCGAAGTGGCGTCCCTCAGCGTCGAAGATGCGGTAGAAGGGGTCCAGGGGGATCAGCTCGAAGTAGTCTGTGCGGCGGCGTCCGGCCAGCTGGAACAGCTCGTCGAACATGTAGGGCGCCGTGATCACCGTTGGTCCGCCGTCGAACTTAAAGCCGCCGATGTCGTACTGATAGCCGCGGCCGCCCGGCTTGTCCCGCTTCTCGAACACCGTCACGTCATGGCCCTTAGCCGCCAGGCGAATCGCCGCACCCAACCCACCGAAGCCGCTGCCGATCACGATGATCTTTTTCTTCACGATGTCCTCTTGTCGTCCCACTCACGGTGCCCGATGAGCGGACAGGCTGCGCCGATGCCGCAGTCGAGTTGTATAGATTTTGTCTACCTTTTTCGACGGATGCTATCACATAACCCCCCTGCTTGTCAAATTTAATTGGACAAGTGAGCAGGTGCGCTGTGGCCATTCCCGAAGCCCTATCGACAACCTGGGCCCATCGTGTCGAGATCGCCGGGCTTGAGAGGGGGACAAGACGATGGAATAATCGAGGCCAGGACCACCCGAAACTGTTGCTCGCTGGGGAGCGTCTCAACAGCGCAGCCCACCGCGCGCAGCGGCGTGGCTGTCAGACAGACGAAGCTGTCTGACAGCGCCTGAAGCCATCCCCACCCCGTCGCCCACGCCTGCGGCGGCAGTGGCTCAGCCGGCTCGGCCCACCCCACGGCCCACGCCAACCTCGCGCGTCGTCGTCAGTCCCCCGGAGCTGGCGTCGCCGGCCCAGGGCGAGCCGGTGACCGGCAACGTGCTGTTTCGCTGGCGCGCCACCGGCACGCTGCCTGTGAACGCAGCCTATAAGTTGGTGTGGTGGAATGTCAACGAGAGCCCGGCCGCTGCGCGCGGCCTGGCGCCGCCCACGACGCTGACGTCGCTGTCCGTCAACCTGGATGTGCTCAATCAAGCGGGCCAGTTGGTGAACAACCAAGTGTTTTGGACGGTTCTGGTGGTACAGCCCAACCCCTACGTCCGCCTGATCCAGCCGGGACAGGGGCCGGTGGGCTCTTTGGTCTACCAGCCGTCGGCCGGTCCACCGGCAGGGCAAGCCACTCCCACAGAGCCGCCGCCGGAGAACCCGCGGCCTTGAGACTGCTTATCACTTGACAGCGTGAGGTGAGGAGAATGCGAATGCAAGCTGCATGGAACAAGATGGGGGGAAACGTCTGGCTGCGCTGGCTGTTGGTGGCAGCGTTGGTGCTGAGCAGCGTCGCCGCCGGGGCGCAATCTAGGGTGCTTGCCGATCGGGCCGCCAAGCCCGGCGCACGCCAACCAACGGTCGCCGGCTCGTGGACGCGGGTCGGCCTGGCCGGCGAGGTGGTGCGCTGGCTGGCGTGGGCCGTAGGCAACCGCAACGTAGTCTATGCTGCGGCCGACGGCACGGGGGTCTTTCAGAGCGCCGACGGCGGCCGGACGTGGTCGCCCATGCCGTTGGCCGGCCTGGACAACCTCAACGTCCAGACCGTGGCGGTGTGCGGGGGAGTCCTGTTTGCCGGCACGTGGGGGGGCGGCGTGTATCGCTTCGGCGGCTCCGGGTGGACGCCGGTCAACAACGGCTTAGGTCAGCGCTACGTGGTGGCGCTGGCCTGCGACTCCGCCGCCAACCTCTACGCCGGCACCGAGCGCGAGGGGGTGTTCAAGTCGGCTAACGGCGGCAGCTCCTGGAGCGCGGCCAACAGCGGTCTGACCAACCGCCGCACGGTTACCCTGCGCTGGGGCTCCGGCGCCATGATGCTGGGCACCAGGGCCGGCGTGTTTCGTTCGACGGACCAAGGCGCTTCGTGGAGTCCGGTCGGTCTGGCCGCCGATGCCGTCTTCGACTTCGCCTTCGACCCGCGCGACGCCAATCGGATGTGGGCCGCCACCACCACCCGAGGCGTTCTGTCCACCAACAACGGCGGGGCGACGTGGACGTCGGTGGCCGAGGCCGAGGGGCTGCAGGCCTACTCGGTGGCGCTGGACGCCCAGGGCATCCTGTGGGCCGGCACGCGCAACGCCGGCATCTACCATTACGAGGCTGGGACGTGGGTACGCCATTCCCTGGACCCCGACCGCGTCTACATGGTGCGCTACAACGGCGCAGGCGGCGGACGCCTATTGGCCGCCACCGCCGACGGCATCTGGATGTATCAGGTGCCGCCCACGCCCACGCCCACGCCGACCTCGACGCCGACCTTCACCCCGTCCCCCACCAGCACAGCGACGCCCACCCCAGGGGTCAACACCCTGTTGCGCAGCAACCCGATCGGCCTGGTGAACCCCGGGGACATCATCACCTACGTGGTTGACCACTGGAAGGTCGGCGGCGGCGTGGCCTCCACCGTGGTGATCACCAACGCTATTCCCCTCAACACCGAGCTGGTGGCCGGCTCCATCCAGCCGGCCGCGGTCGGCTCCTTCGACGGCCGCATCGTCACCTGGCGGCTGGGCGACCTTGGGCCGGACATGGCCGCCGGTTCCGTGTCGTACCAGGTGCGGGTGCCCACGGCCACGCCCACCGACGTCCCTACGCCGACGCCGACCAACACGCCCACGCCGACGGCTGAGCCCACGGCCACCGACACACCCACTCCAGGGTTGCGAGCTGCCGGCGCGCCGGCCTCTCGGGTTGCGCCGATGGGATGGCAGCCTGCTCTGCGCACGGCTTCCGGCTCGATCCTGGTGATCAATCGCGGCGCGTTCGTCTATTGGACCTTCGACGGGCGGGTGTATCATCGCCGCACCGGCTCGGTGGTCAACGGCCAGTTGTTCTACCTCCCCCTGATCGTTGAGCGCGAGTGAGCTGCTAGACCAAAACTGGGCCAGTCTCCGAGACTGGCCCAGTTTGGCTCATGGCTTTGGCTGCTCAGGCGGCGGCTCTGGGGTGGGCGTCGGCGGAGGAGGCGGCGGCTGATAAACGAGCCGCCGGCCCTGGCCGGCCGTGGGCAACGTCAACCGCGTGTACGGATCGGGCCGCACGAGGATCACGGCCCAGTAGACGTTGCCTGCGCCGAACAGGTTGGCCTGGTACATCACGTCCAGGTTGATGCTCAGGTGGGTATCGCGGGTCGGAGGCGCTACCCCGCGTGCCGAAGCCGGATCTTGGCCCTCCACCCACCACACCACCTCGTAGGCGACGTCCTCAGGGAGGGGCGCTGTAGACGCCCAGGTGAAGGAGACGACGCCGCTTTGAGGCGAACCTTCAGGCGGGCCGGTGAGCTCCGGCGGGCTGAAGGAGCGCGGCGGGGGGGCCGACCGAGGCGCCACGGCCGTGCCGATGGCCGACACAAGCTGGCGCAGCGGGCCGGCCGGCGGGGATGGCTCCGCTGCGATGGGTGTGGGCTTTGGCGAGGGCGAGGGGGCAGGCGGCTGAGCGGAGGTCGGAGAGGACGTTGGGCTGTTGGACAGCGCTGCGGTCGGCTGCAGAACCGGAGAGGCCGGCGGCAAGGTGACGGTGTTTGAGGAGGAAAGGGGAACTGGCGTTCGCAGCGGCGGCGGCGTAGGCCGCAGCGGCGCCCTCTCGCCTGATGAACCAACGTCGCTGTGAGGCGCTGACCGGCCTGGATCGGACGGTGACCCCTGGGTTGCCCTTGCTTGCGATCCCTCCGTGGGCGTTGCCTCAGCCGACGGTGTGGTCGGAGGGGTGGGGGACGTCCACTGGGCCACCGATGCGTTGCGGCCCGCGTCGGCCGCCATGAGGGTGATGAGCAGGCCGATGCCGGCCGAGGAGGCCAACAGGACGATTATCCCAACCAGAAAACCCAGGTTGCTGCGAGACCGACTGTGCATAAGCCGTGACCCCTCCGACAGCCCTGTGGTGCACGAACCTTGGCGAGCAGCAGGCTCACACGGCTGAAGACCACAGAGTCGCCAACAAAGGGCAGCGCGACTACCGGCATTCGCCGCCT
>JANWYQ010000172.1 GCA_025055015.1 Caldilineales bacterium | reverse complement strand
CGGCGGCGAGATCGTCGGCGTGAAGGAGTAGGGTCATGGACATCCTCACCCTGGACCGCATCCGCCTCCAGGCTACGGCCGCCGACAAAACCGACGCCATCCGCCAGGCCGGCGAGCTGTTGGTGCACGGGGGCTGCGTCGAACCGCCCTACATCGAGGGCATGTTGGCCCGTGAGGCCATCATGTCCACCTACCTGGGCAACGGCGTGGCCATCCCTCACGGGCAGAACGACGATCGTCCCTACATCCTGCGCACCGGGGTCTCGGTGTTGCAGGTGCCTGCAGGGGTGGAGTGGGAGGACGGCGAGCGTGCCTATCTCATCATCGGCATCGCCGCCACGGCCGATGAACACGTCGGCGTGCTGGCCAACCTGGCCGAAGTCGTCGAGGACGAGGCCATCACCCAACAGCTGATCACGACGGACGATCCGTCGCTCATCCTGGCCTATCTCGGCCGCGAGCGCACCGACGAGGCCTAAACCCGCCATTGCGACCGGCCCCGCTCCGGCAAGGGGAACCGCGTATGAAAGAACTCCATTTGACCATCCACAACGCCACCGGCCTCCACGCCCGGCCGGCCAAGGTCTTCGTCAACACGGCCAAGCAGTTCAAGGCCGACATCCGGGTGCAGCACGGTGATAAGCGAGCCAACGGCAAGAGCCTGATCTCCGTCCTCACCCTGGGGGTCGAGCGCGGCCAACAGATCAGCCTTTTCATCGAGGGCGAAGACGAAGACGAAGCGGCCGCTGCGCTGGCGGCCATCGTGGCCGCCGGGTTGGGCGAAGGCGCGGCCGAACCGATGCCGGCTGCCGTTGCGGCGCCGGCCGCCGCGCCGGTTACAACGCCGACGGCTGCGCCTGGCATGGCGCCGGCGGCGGCGCCCGCCAACGTCATGCGCGGGGTCCCTGCAGCGCCGGGTATCGCCATCGGCCCCCTGTTCCGGCTGCGGAACACGGCCGAGGTTCCCACGGGCTTGCTCAGCGCGGTCGTCGGCACCGACGCCGAAGAGGCGCAGCGGCTGCAGACGGCCATTGCCCAGGCCAAAGACCAGCTGGTTGCCCTGCGCCGGCAGCTCGTCCAGCGCGGGGCCGTGGCCGAGGCCGCCATTTTCGATGTCCATTTGGAAATCCTGGAAGACGAGGACCTGTTGAGCGCCGTCGGCGACCGTATCCGCCGGGGGGAAGCGGCTGCCCATGCCTGGCAAAGCGTCATCACCGAGCGGGCCCGAGCCGTGGCCGCACTGGATGACCCGCTCCTGGCCGGTCGCGCTGCGGACCTGCACGACGTGGGCTATCGGGTGCTGCAGCTCCTGGTCGGGGTGGGTGAAAGCGGCCTGCGGCTGCCCGACCATCCCGTCATCCTGGTGGCCCAGGACCTGACGCCGTCGGAGACGGCCAACCTGGACCCGAACCGGGTGTTGGGTTTTTGCACGGCCGCAGGCGGTCCCACGGCCCACGCGGCCATCATTGCCCGCGCCCTGAGCCTGCCCGCCGTCGTCTCGATGGGCGCGGGGGTGCTTGACCTGGCCGACGGCACCCTGGCCGTGCTCGACGGCCAGAACGGCGTCCTGGTCGTTGCGCCCGACGCCGTGACCCTGACCCAGGCCCAACAGCGCCGTGAGCGTTGGCTGGCCGCGCGGCTGGCCTCGGAACAGACCGCGACCGAGCCGGCCATCACTACCGACGGCGTGCGCATCGAGGTCGTCGCCAACATCGGCGGCGTGGCCGAGGCCGAACGGGCCGTACAGGCCGGGGCCGAGGGTGTGGGCCTCTTGCGCACCGAGTTCCTCTTCCTCGACCGCAGCGACCCGCCGGACGAGGAGGAGCAGTTCCGGGTCTATCGCGACATCGTCCAAGCCATGCAGGGCCGACCGGTCATCGTCCGCACCCTCGATATCGGTGGCGACAAGCCCCTGCCCTACATCCGTGTGCCTGCCGAGGCCAACCCCTTCCTGGGCGAGCGGGGCATCCGCCTGTGTCTGGCTCGACCCGACTTGCTGCGCCAGCAGGTGCGGGCCATCCTGCGGGCCTCGACTTACGGCCCCTTGCGCATCATGTTCCCCATGGTGGCCGATTGGAACGAATGGCAGCGGGCGCGGCAGATGGTTCTGGAGACGGCCCGCGAGTTGGGTGTGCCGCCGGTGCCCCTGGGCATCATGGTCGAGGTTCCTGCGGCGGCGTTGCTGGCCGATGTCTTTGCCCGCGAGGTGGATTTCTTCTCCGTGGGCACCAACGATCTCACCCAATACACCCTGGCCGTTGACCGCCAGCATCCCTCGCTGGCCGGGATGTCCGACGGCCTGCACCCCTCGGTGTTGCGACTCATTGCCCACACCATCGAAGCGGCCCATGCCGCGGGCAAATGGGTGGGCATTTGCGGCGAGCTGGCCGCCGATCCCCAGGCCATTCCTATCCTGGTCGGCCTGGGCGCCGATGAGCTGAGCGTGGGCGTGCCGGCCATTCCCACCGTGAAGGCCCAAGTGCGCACGTTCAGCCGCGCCGAAGCCGAACAACGCGCCCGGCAGGCGCTGCGTTGCGCCACCGCAGCCGAAGTCCGGGCTTTGGTGCCCGTCGCCTAAGAGCTTGGCTGAAAAGTGAGGCCAAATCCCATTTTGCCTTACGTCTGAACCCACCTGAAAGGGTCGTTTCAGACCAGCTCTGAGGAAGTCAGGGCCTACTAAGGAGATGCTTTTATGTCCGCTTACCAACGCTACGCGGCTGCCCAGGAGCCCTTGCCCACCGAGACCTGGGCCTGGAACATGTACGGCGCCGGGCTGGAGAACATCGGCCGCAACGGCCAACCCGAACGCCTGCCCCTCCCCCAACCCGGCCCCGATCAGTTGCTCATCCGCATTGACGCCGTGGGCATGTGTTTTTCGGATGTCAAGATCATCCAACAGGGGGGCAAACATCCCAAGCTGTACGGTCGCGATCTGGCCGTCGAACCCACCCGCCTGGGTCATGAGGTGTCGGCCACCGTCGTCGCCGTAGGCGAGGCCCTGCGCGATCGCTACTATCCTGGTCAACGTGTGGCCATTCAGCCCGACCTCTACCAGGCCGGACGGAGCACAGCCTACGGCTACACCATCCCCGGCGGCCTGACCCAGTACCAGGTCATCGGCCCCGAGGTCCTGGTGACCGACGCCGGGCCGGGACTGTTGCCCCTGGAGGGGCCGATGGGTTACGCCGAGGCAGCCTTGCTGGAACCGTGGGGTTGCGTCATGGCCGCCTACACCCAGCGCCGCCGCCTACAGCCGCTGCCCGGCGGCATCATGTGGATCATCGGCCATCCCGGCGATGAGACGCCCTATCGGTTCTCCAACGGCCTGGAGGCGCCGGCCCGCATCGTCCTGACCGATGCGCCGCCGGCCGTGCAGGCGCTGGTGGCCAACACGCAGGCCGAGGTCATCGTGCGAGATGGCCTGACGCCGGACGCCTACGCCGCGCTGGCGGCCGAGCTGACCGGCGGCCGGGGCTTCGATGACATCATCATCCTGGACCCGCGCACGGCCGCGCAAGTGGAAGCGGCCGCCCGCTATATCGCCCGCCGCGGCACTCTCAACCTGGTGGGCCAGGAGCCGTTGGACGGGTCGGTGCCCGTGGACTTGGGCCGGTTGCACTACGACTACATCGCCTTTGTCGGCAATCGTGGCCCTGACATCGCCGCCTCCTACGGCGAGGCCCGCAACCGCTGCGAGCTGCGGCCCCATGGCGTGGCCGTGTTCGTCGGCGCCGGCGGCCCCATGGGCCAGATGCACGTGCAACGGGCCATCGAGCTGACCGACGGCCCCGATGTCATCATCGCCACCGAGGTCAGCGACGAACGTCTGGCCACTCTGGCTCATCGCTACGAGGAGCTGGCCGCAGCCCACGACCGTACCTTGCTGCTCTTCAACCCCAAGACCGCCGACCTCTCGCTCCATCAGTTCGTGATGCAGGTCACGGCCGGCCGCGGGGCCGACGATGTGGTGGTGTGTGTGCCGGTGGCGAGTGTGATGGCCGAGGCGGCCACGCTGATGAACCCCGACGGCATGTTGGTCCTCTTTGCCGGTGTGCCCATCGGTACCCTGGCGCCCCTCGATGTGAGCATGGTCTATCTGCACAACGCCCAATACACCGGCACATCGGGCCTGACCATCGAGGACCAGGCCGAGGTGATGCGACGGGCGTTGGCCAACACGCTGTCGCCGGAGCGGATGGTGGCGGCTGTGGGCGGCATGAAGGCGGCGCGCGAGGCCTTGGCCGCGCTGATCGAGGGTCGCTATCCCGGCAAGATCGTCATCTTCCCCCATCTGTTCGACCTGCCGCTCATGAGCCTGGAGGAGGTGGCCGCCCGTTGGCCCGAGGTAGCCGCCCGCCTGGGGCCCGGCGGCGTGTGGACCAACGAGGCCGAAGCCGCCCTGTTCGAAGCCGTTCTGCGCGAGGCCAGCGAGGGGGCACCGTCCTGAACCTCGTGGTCCGGCCATCGGCCCGATGTGGGGACGACGTCCCCCAGTTACCAGTATCCAGTATCCAGCTACCCCATGCTCTACACCGTCACCCTCAACCCTGCCGTTGACCGCGAGCTGACCGTGCCCGAGCTGCGCCTGGACACGGTGCTACGGGCCACCGCCTGGCGGGTGGACTACGGCGGCAAGGGCTTCAACGTGGCCCGCATGTTGCAGGCCTTGGGCACGCCGGCCGTGGCCCTGGCCCTGGCCGGCGGCTACAGCGGACGTCTGTTGTACGACGGCCTGCGAAGCCTGGGCATCGCCGCCGAGTTCATCTGGACCGAAGGCGAGACACGCACCAACGTCAGCATCGTCAGCCAGGCCGATGGTCGTCACATCAAGGTCAACGAGCCGGGGCCGGTCTTGGACCCGGCCGTGGTCGAGATGGTCCTGGGCCGTGTGACCGAGCTGGCCCGGCCGGGCGATTGGTGGGTGTTGGCCGGCAGCCTGCCGCCCGGCCTACCCGCCGAGACCTATGCCCGGCTGATCGAGCGGATCCACGAGGCCGGCGGCCGGGCCGTGCTCGATACGAGCGGGCCGGCGCTAGCTCACGGCTGCCGGGCGCGGCCCTATTTGGTCAAGCCCAACGCCGAGGAGCTGCAGCAGCTTACCGGCCTGCCCGTGGCCACGGCCGATGAAGTCGTGCGGGCGGCGCAGGCCGTGCAAGCCGAGGGCGTGGCGCATGTGGTCGTCTCGCTGGGCAAGGCCGGCGCCGTGGCCCTGAGCGGCGCCGGCGCCTGGCTAGCCCGCAGCCCGTCCATCCACCAGATGAACCCCGTCGGCGCAGGCGATGCCATGGTCGCCGGCCTGGTCTGGGCGCTGAACCGGGGTGAGGACTTGGGCGAGGCCCTGCGCTGGGGTGTGGCCTGCGGCGCGGCCGCGGCCTCGCTGCCGGGCACGGCCATGGGCGACCGCGGCCTGGTGGAGCGGTTGTACCGCGAAGCGTCTGTGGAACGTTGGCACGTTTGAACGTTCGAACGTTTCAACGTTCCCAAGAAGGAGAAGAAGCACCATGCCTTTCGAAGTCCGTGAAACCCGTACCTACACCGCCCAACCCGATGCCGTCTATCGGGCGGCGCTGGCCGCCGTCGAGACCCTGCGCGGCCAGGTGTTGCAGAGCGACCCCGCCCAGGGCCGCCTGTCCGCGCGTTTCGACAAGAAGCTGCGGGGCAAGATCCTGGGCGACCGCACCCAGATCGAGGTCGAGTGCGCCGCGTCGCCGACCGGCCAGACGAGCGTGGCCGTGCTGGTCTATCCCCTCGACGCGCTCAACCGCAAGCTCATGTTCGGCGCCCGCAAAGGGGTGCCCGAGACGGTGATGAGCTGGTTCTTCGAGGATTTGGAGCGCCACTTGAGGGTGGGTGTCAACTAGAGCGACGGCAAGGCTGCGCTTGCTCAACGTTCTTGCCCGGTTGTCGGTGCCCCCACAGATTGCATCGCCTTTTGTGCCGTCGGCTCGAGTTCGGTTGCGTGGGCTGGCCCGGCTCGCATCAGAACATGGCTTCCTGACCGGCCAACGGCTCGGTGGTATAAGGGGGGCGTGACGCGCTTCCTCTTGTCGCAGACGGCCCGAAGTCGGCCTCCAACCCTTCGACCGGCCTGTCCGATGGGCCGCCGCACCCGTTGGTGGGGTCCGACGGGTGCGATACAGTGCCTGCTCTGGTTGGCTGTCCTCGCCGGGGTGGCGTCGCCGGGCCTCCCCGCCCTGCCCGCCGCGTCTGCGCACACGCAGGCCTGGGCGCCCCTGGGCTTCCACGTGGCGCGCGGGGACGCCGCCCACCTGGAGGCCGCCTATCGCGCCGGCGCCGAGTTCGCGGTGGTGGTGTTTAGCTGGCGCGACATCCAGCCGACCCCCGACCGCGTTTACTGGGAGGCGCCCGACGCAGCCGTGCGCGGGGCCGAGTTCTATGGCCTGCGGCTGCTGGCCCGGCTCGACCAGCCCCCCGACTGGGCTCGAACCGAGGGCGGCCCGGCGCCCTGGCGCCTAGACGCCTACGCCGACTTCGCCCGCCGGGTCGCGCAGCGCTACGGCGCCCGGCTGGCAGGCGTGATCCTGTGGAACGAGCCCAACCTGAGCCTGGAGTGGGACGGCCGGCCGCCCGACCCGGTGGCCTATGCGGCTCTGCTGAGGGCCGCCTACCCAGCGGTCAAGGCCGTTGCGCCCGATCTGCCGGTGCTCATGGCCGGCCTGGCCAGCACCTTGGGCCACGGCGAGGCGGCCATGGACGACCTGGCCTTCCTGGCAGGGGTCTACGCTGCGGGCGGCGGAGCGCACTTCGACGCGCTGGCGGCCCACCCCTACGGCTTCGGCCAGCCGCCAGACCAGCTGCCGGCCGCCGATCGGCTGAACTTTCGCCGCCTGGAGCTCCTGCGCGGGGTGATGGAGGCCAACGGCGACGCCGCCAAGCCCGTGTGGATCACCGAGATGGGATGGCGCACCCGGGCGCCCAGCTCCGCCGACGCGTGGCAGGTGGTGACGCCCCAGCAACAGGCGGACTACACATGGAAGGCGATCGCCTGGGCTCGGCAGCGCTACCCTTGGCTGGCCGGCATCGGCCTGTGGGAGCTCAACGGCGTGGCCGACGACTACGGGTATGCCTTGTGGGAGGGAGCCGGCCGCGCCACTCTCGCCTACGACGCCCTGGTGCGGCGGGCCGGCCGCCGGCCTGACCCGGCTTCTGCCCTGCCCGCCCAGCGAGCCGCCATCGAGATCCTGGCCCCTGACGTCGCCATCCGCCTGGGAGACATCGGCACCCTGCACCCCCACTGGGTGCACCTGCAGCGCGGCCCGCGCGGGGCCCGCACCGAGTGGCAGGGGGAGTTCTTCCTCAGCGCCGCCCAGGCGCAGCGCTCCTACGACCTGCTCCTGGAGACCATGCAGGTGGACCAGCCCACCAACCGCGTCCTGGTCAACGGCCGGGAGATCGGGCGGCTGCAGACCCGAGGCCGGCCCGACGCCACCAGCACCTGGGCGACGCAGCGGCTGCGGGTGCCGGCGTCCGCGCTGCGGCCGGGGGTCAACACCCTGCGCGTGGAGGCTGGCCTGCGCCACCCGGCCCGCCAGTACGCGGACTGGCGCTGGGAGAACATGCAGCTCCGGCATGTGCGGCTGGTGGCGCCGTTGGCCTTGTCGTCGCCGCTGGCCCAGGGCTGGACGCCCCTGCCCTCCCCCGGCGGCTGGGCCGAGGGCCACCGGCTGCGCCGCGGGCCCAACGACGACCTGTGGTTCACCGCCAACCGCAGCGGCCAGGTGTGGCGGGACGGCGGCGATGGCCTGCGCTCCGAGGCCGCCAACCGGACGGACCTGGTGTTCGTGGACGTGCTGGCGACCCCGCAGGCCGTGCTGGCGGCCACCGACCGCGGACTGGTCTGGCGGCCGGCGGGCGGGGGCCGGTGGCGGCCGGCGGAGGCTGCGCCCAGCGCCTACGCCTACGTGGTGGCTCAGGTCGGCGCCGCGTTCTACGCCGGCTTCGAAGGCCACGGCCTGTGGCAGGCCCAACGGCCGGATGGCCCGTGGCAGCCCGCCGCGCTGAACCGTCGCACCGTCCACGACATCGCGGCGGCCGACGGCCGCCTGCTCCTGGCCACGGACCGCGGAGTCTACGCTCTGGACCCGCGGCGGCCGGCTGCGTGGGAGCGGCTCCCCTCCTTCCCCGACGACGCCACCCCTCGACCGGGCACCGTCTACCGGATCACCGTGGGGCGAGACGGCCGATGGCTGGCCCACAGCCGCGATCGCCTGTGGCGGTGGGAGGGCGGCGGCTGGCAGCCCTTTGGGCCCGACCTGCCCGGCCGCCTCTTCAGCGTGGTGGACTGCTGCGACCTCGGCGCGCTGGTGGGCACCAGCGGCCGGGGCGTGTGGCGCCTCGGCGTCGAGGGGTGGCAGCGGCTGGACGACGGCAGCCTGGCCGGGGTGGACGTGCATGACCTCCTGCGGGCTCGCGGCCAGCTCTTTGCCTCCACCGGCGTAGGCCTCTTCCGCTCCGCCGACGGCGTGCGCTGGAAGCCAGTGTCCGGCCTGCCGGCCACGGTCAGCGACCTGCTGCGCGCACCGGCGGACCCCTCGGTCTGGCTGGCTGCAACCCCCAACGGCGTCTACCGCCGCCTGGCCGGCTCCGGCGATCGGGCTTGGCGGCCGGTCAGCCCGCCGTGGACCGCCTGGGACCTGGCCCTGGGACCGACCGGTCGCCTGTTCGTCGCGCGCAGCGACGGCCTGGCGTGGGCCGACCACTCGACGGCCGTCGAGGTCGCTTGGCAGCCTGCCGCCGGCCTGGAGGGCGTTACCTTCTTCAGCGTGGCCCCCCATCCGCTGGACCCGGCCTCGGTGTGGGCCGGCACGTGGGGCAACAACGTGGCGGTGAGCGTGGACGGCGGCGCCACCGTGGCTCCCCTGCACAACGGCCTGGAGACCCTCAGCGCTCTGGACGTGCTCTGGCACGCCACCCCCGGCCAGGCGACCATCGCCACCATCGAGGGCCTCTACCGCACCGACGACGGCGGCCGCTCCTGGTTCAAGCTGCCCGGCCCCCTGGGGCACCAGACGGTGTACGCCCTGCTGCAGACCGACGACGGCGTGATCTGGGCCGGCGCGGCCGATGGCCTGTGGCTCAGCCGGGACTACGGCGCTAGCTGGGAGCCGGCGGCCGGCGCGCCGGCCCTCACCGTGCTGCGGCTGGGCCGGGTGGAGGTGGGCGGCCGTCGGCTGCTGTGGGCGGGCAGCGAGGGCATGGGCCTGTGGCTGAGCGACGACGGCGGCCTGCGCTGGCAGTTCGCCGGCCTGGCCGGCCGCAGCGTGTACGCGCTGGTGGCAGACGCCGCCGACGCGGCCGATCGGCTGGTGGCGGCAACGGACGCCGGCCTGTGGACGGCGGTCATACCCTCGACGCGCTGACTGCTGCGTTTCCCCGGCGGCGGCTTCCCAAATCCCAAAAAAGACTGGTCCAGCCTACGAGGCTGGACCAGTCTTCGTCTTTTGCGGAGAGGAAAAAAAGACTGGTCCAGCCTCCAAGGCTGGACCAGTCTTCGTCTGACACGCGCTTACACCGTGCGGAACTCGCCCTCGATCACGTCCTCGCCCTCGGCGGAGCGGCCGCCGCTGCGATGGCCGTTGCCGGCGCTGTAGCCGTTGCCGCCGCCGGACCCGGCGTAGGCCTGCTGGCTCATGCGGTAGGTGGCCTGCTCCAGCCGCCGCATGGCCTCGCGGATGGCGGTGACGTCCTCGCCCTTGATGGCCTGGCGCAGGTCGGCGATCAGCTGCTCGATGGCCCGGCGATCGTTGCCGCTCACCTTGTCGCCCAGGTCGCGCAGGGTGCGCTCCACCGTGTAGGCCAAGTTGTCGCCCTGGTTGCGGGCTTCCACCAGCGCCTTGCGCCGCTCGTCGGCTGCGCGGTTGATCTCCGCCTCGCGCACCATGCGCTCCACCTCCGCCTTGCTCAAGTTGGTGGAGGCGGTGATGGTCACGCTCTGCTCCTTGCCCGTGGCCTTGTCGCGGGCGCTCACGTGCAGGATGCCGTTGGCGTCAATGTCGAAGGTCACCTCGATCTGCGGCACCCCGCGCGGGGCCGGCGGAATGCCCTCCAAGTTGAACTG
The DNA here is from genome assembly GCA_025055015.1 of Caldilineales bacterium. Lineage (GTDB taxonomy): Bacteria > Chloroflexota > Anaerolineae > JAAEKA01 > JAAEKA01 > JANWYQ01. The sequence goes on along the minus strand of JANWYQ010000172.1, from coordinate 11,455 downwards.
GCCCAGGCTGACGTTGTCCGCTGCCATCGGCCGCTCGCCCTGCAGCACGTGGATGGTCACTGCGGTTTGGTTGTCCTCGGCCGTGCTGAAGATCTGGCTCTTGCGCACCGGGATGGTGGTGTTGCGCTCGATGATGGGCGTCATCACCCCACCCAGCGTCTCCACGCCCAGGGTCAGCGGCGTCACGTCCAGCAGGAGCACGTCCTTCACGTCGCCGCCCAGCACGCCCGCCTGCAGCGCTGCGCCCACGGCTACCACCTCGTCGGGGTTGACGCCCTTGTGGGGCTCCTTGCCGCTCAGCTTGCGCACCAGCTCCTGCACCATGGGCATGCGGGTCGCGCCGCCCACCAGCACCACCTCGTCAATGTCGCGCGGGGTGAGCCGGGCATCGCGCAGGGCGGCCTCGAAGGGGCCGCGCAGCCGAGCCGTCAGGTGCTCGCTGAGCTGCTCGAACTTGCTGCGGGTCAGCCGCATCTGCAGGTGCTTCGGGCCGCTGGCGTCCGCCGTGATGAAGGGGAGGTTGATCTCCGTCTCCAGCACGCTGGAGAGCTCGATCTTGGCCTTCTCCGCGGCCTCCTTGAGCCGCTGCAGCGCCTGGCGGTCCTGGCGCAGGTCAATGCCCTCCTGGCGCTTGAACTCCTCGGCGATCCAGTCCACGATCACCTGGTCGTAGTCGTCGCCGCCCAGATGGGTGTCGCCGGCCGTGGCCTTCACCTCGATCACGCCGTCACCCACCTCCAGCACCGACACGTCGAAGGTGCCGCCGCCCAGGTCGAACACCAGGATGGTCTCGTTCTTCTTCTTGTCCAGGCCGTAGGCCAGGGCCGCGGCCGTGGGCTCGTTGATGATGCGCAGCACCTCCAGGCCGGCGATCTTGCCGGCGTCCTTGGTGGCCTGGCGCTGGCTGTCGTTGAAGTAGGCCGGCACGGTGATGACGGCCTGCGTCACCGGCTCGCCCAGGTAGGCCTCAGCGTCGGCCTTGAGCTTGGCCAAGATCATGGCGCTGATCTCCTGGGGCGTGTAGACCTTGTTCTTAACCGGGATGTGCACCCGGGCGTCGCCCGCCGGGCCCTCTACCACCTTGTAGGGCACCTTCTCGTTCCGCACCTCGTCGTAGCGGCGGCCCATGAAGCGCTTGATGCTGAACACCGTGTTCTCGGGGTTCACCACCGCCTGGCGGCGGGCCGCCTGGCCCACCAGCCGCTCGCCGGTCTTGGTGAAAGCCACCACCGACGGCGTGGTGCGGCCGCCCTCGGCGTTGGGGATCACCACCGGGTCGCCGCCTTCCATCACAGCAATCACAGAGTTCGTCGTGCCCAGGTCAATACCCACAATCTTGCTCATCGTTCAATCACTCCTTTGTCTAGCGCGGGGCATGTGCCGCGCGGTTGTCGCTTTGTTCTGTTGGTACTTTACTCCTCTTGTGTTAGAACAGCGTCGGTGAAGTGTTTGAGAACCGTTAGAGATCGCGTCGCACCTCAAGAGCAAACTAGCGCGGAGCGTGGTCTGGGGGTATACTCGCGGCTGCGGGGTGGACCGCCTTGCTGCTCGGCGGCGCGCCTCTCGCAGCCATCGTTGGGTCGGACCCGGCGAGACCGGAGTGAGATGCCGCAGCGGCGCGCCGCACACTGCACCAGCCTCTACCGGTGCACTCACCCCCCGTTCGAGTAGGCCGTCCATGTCCATGAGTCGACGCGCGTTTTTGCGGCTACTGGGCGCCGGCGTCGGCGCCGCGGCGTTCGGCGCCGGCTGGGCGCGGCTGATCGAGCCCAACTGGCCGACGGTGGAGCACGTCCAGATTGCCCTGCCTCGCCTGCCGGCCGCGCTGGACGGCCTGCGGGTGGTCCAGCTCAGCGACTTCCACATCAGCCAGTACACCACCCAAGGGGATGTGGCGCGCAGCGTGGCAATGGCCCTGCAGCAGCAGCCGGACCTGATCCTGCTGACCGGCGACTTCGTCTGGCGGCAGAGCACCGAGCTGGCGCCGCAGCTGGTGGAGCCTCTGTCCGCGCTGCGGGCGCCCCTAGGGGTCTACGCCGTGCTGGGCAACCACGACCACTGGGAGGGCGCCGAGATCGTGGCGAGGCTGCTGGCCCAGGCCGGGATCGCCCTGCTCACCAACGAGGCCGTGCGCCTGGCGACCGACGCCCCCTTGTGGGTGGTGGGGCTGGACGACGTGTGGGAGCGCAAGCACGACCTGCGCAGGGCGCTGGCCGACGTGCCGGAGGGGGATTGCAAGCTGCTGATGGTGCACGAGCCGGACTTCGCCGACCGGGTGGCGGCCTTCCCGGTGGACCTGCAGCTCTCCGGCCACAGCCACGGCGGCCAGATCAGCGTGCCGCTGCTGGGTCCCCCCGTGCTGCCCTACTTGGGGCAGAAATACCCCGCCGGCCTGTACCGCGTAGGCCGGCTCACGGTGTACACCAACCGCGGCATCGGCGTCATCTACCCCCCGGTGCGCTTCAACTGCCGTCCCGAGGTGACCCTCTTCACCCTGCGCGCGGCCGAGGGCAACGGCGCCTAGGGGGCGTCGTCCCGCTGCCCCCGCTCGGCCCAGGCCAGCACGGCCAGCACCAAGAGGACCAGCACGGCCAGCGCCACCGCCTTGTAGATGCGGGGGCCGATGCCCAGGGCCAGCGCGCCGAAGGCGGCGCAGAACACGTAGTAACCCAGGACGATCTGGCGCTGGCTGAAGCCGCGGTCCAACAGGCGAAAGTGGAGGTGATCGCGACCCCCTTGGCCCGGCGAGACCCCCCGGCGCCACCGCCGCCAGATCAGCCAGGCCACGTCCACGATGGGCAGGCCCAGCACCAGCAACACCGTGGCCACCCGCGCGCCGCCGATGATCCCCAGCGCGGCCACCGCAAAGCCCAGGAAGAAGGAGCCGCTGCTGCCCATGAACAGCCGGGCGGGGTAGAAGTTCCAGGGCAGGAAGCCGAGGGTGGCGCCCAGCAGGGCCAGGGGTAGCAGCGCCACGGAGACCTGCGCCGGCTCGACCCGCCACAGCATGTGCACCACCAGTACGGCGCACAGGATGGCCGTGACCCCGGCCGCCAGCCCGTCCAGCCCGTCCAGCCAGTTGACGGTGTTCATGGCGCCCAGGAACCAGAAGGTGGTCAGCGCCCACACCACAGCGTCGGGGAAGACGATCTGGGCGTCGGTAAAGGGGTTGTTCACCCGCTCGATGAAGATCAGCGAGGCGATGGCGACGGCGGCGCAGGCGAGCTGGGCCAGGATCTGCCCGCGCCAGCTCAGCTCCCGGCGGTCGTCCACCAGGCCGGCCGCAAACGCCACCGTGCTGCCGGCCAGCAGCCCCGCCAGCCGTGTGGTCTCCTTCGGGTCTGGCGCGCCCAGCGCCTCTCGCGGCAGCGCCAACGTGGCCAGCACCGTGAGGACGAAGCCAGCGTAGAGCGCAATGCCGCCGGTGCGGGGGATCTCGCCCCGGTGGCGTCGCCGTCCCCCCGGCCGGTCCACCAGGCCCCAGCGCCGGCCCAGCTGCGCAGCCAGCGGCGACAGCGAGAAGGTGGCGACGAAGGCCCCGGCCAACACGCCGAGGAAGAGGAGCTCCAAGGGGGGCAGAGTGGTCACGCCGGGATTATACCACGCCCCGGCCAAATTGTGTCACTGCTTGGCTTATGTTATCATCGCGGCCTATGGGAAACCTGCGGGTCCTCTTCGCTCACGACCACACCCTCTCCGACGAGCGCTGGGATGCTTTTGTCGCCGGCCACCCCGATGGCCACCTGCTGCAGACGCGGCCCTGGGCGCGGCTTAAGGAGCGCTTCGGGTGGCGCAGCGAACGGGTCGCGCTGGCCCAAGGGGACGGGTCGTTGGTGGCCGGCGGCCAGGTGTTGTTCCATGCGCTGCCCTGGGGCCAAAGCCTGGCGTACGTCCCCAAAGGTCCCCTGGTGGACTGGCGTCACGCCGAGCAGGCGCGCCTGCTGCTGGATGCGCTGACGGAGCGCTGTCGCCGCCAGCGCTCCGCCCTGCTGAAGCTGGAGCCGGACCTGACGGACAGCCCGTACCTGGACCTGCTGCTCGCCTCCTACGGCCTGCGCCGCGGGCACACCGTCCAGCCCCGCAGCACCATCCACATAGACCTGAGCCAGGGGCTGGAGGCCGTGCTGGCCGGCATGAAGCAGAAGTGGCGCTACAACGTGCGCCTGGCCGAGCGCAAGGGGGTGCAGGTACGGCCGATGACGGCGGCCGATCTGCCGGCCTTCCACCGCATGAACCAGGAGACCAGCCGGCGGGATGGCTTCGCCGTGCACCAACCGGCCTATTACACGGCCGCCTTTGAGCTCTTTGCGGCCACGGGCATGGCTTGCTGGCTGCTGGCGGAGCACGATGGGCAGCCCCTGGCGGCCATCGCCGTGTTTGCCTTGGGCTGCAAGAGCTGGTACCTGTGGGGCGCCAGCAGCAACCGAGAGCGGCAGCGCATGCCCAACCACCTGCTGCAGTGGCATGGCATGCAGTGGGCCGCCCAACGGGGATGCCACACCTACGACCTGTGGGGCATCCCCGACGAGGTGGGGGCGAACCCGGAGGCCTATCGCGAGGACTACGCCGAGCAGCAGGGAGGGCTGTGGGGGGTCTATCGCTTCAAGCAGGGGTTCGGGGGGCAGATCGTGCGCTACACCGGCGCGTGGGACCTGGCCGTGTCGGCGGTGGGCTATCGGCTGTACACCTGGAGCCGCGGCCGGCGCCGCGCTGCGTCGTAGGGGGATGGCTCCAGGGAGGCGCTCTGCGCTGCGGGGGACGGGGAATGCTTGTCCCGGCCGCCGGAAGCGCCCCGACCGGTCAAGCTGAGGGGCTGAGGGCGCAACGATCCTATCAGGAGGCGTCCGTCCAGCGAGGCGTCGCCAGTTTCCGCGCTGATCTTGGGAAACGCCCGCCGCGTTAGGGATAAGTTGGGATTTGACTAGAACGTTAGTTCTGAGTACAATACGAACAGATATTCTAAGCCGATGGCAGCCGGCGGACGTTGGTCAGCGGCGTGCCCGGCAGGCTGTGAAACCAGCGAAGGAGCCCTCCCATGAACCTCTCGGAGCGCCAGCAAAAGATCCTGGACTTCATTCGCCAGTACATCGAGGAACACGACTACCCCCCCACCATTCGGGAGATCGGCCAGGCGGTAAAGATCAGCTCCACCTCCGTGGTCAACTACAACCTCGACAAGTTGGTGGAGGCCGGCCTGCTGGAGCGCACCTCGGACGTCTCGCGCGGGCTGCGGCTGCGCGACGGCGCCCGGGTGCTCGAAGCCGCGGCAGGCCGGAGGCGGGGCATCCCCATCCTGGGGCATATCGCTGCCGGCCAACCCATCACCGTCTTCCCTGAGAGCGTGGACACGGCCGATGTGTTGGACCTGGCCACCGACGTGGTGGGCCGCGCCGAGGAGGTCTACGCGCTGCGGGTACAGGGCGACTCGATGATTGATGCGCTGGTGGACAGCGGCGACCTGGTCATCCTCAACTACCAGAAGACCGCCAACAACGGCGACATGGTGGCCGCGTGGCTGACCGATCGGGAGGAGACCACCCTTAAGTACTTCTTCCTGGAGGGCGACCGGGTGCGCCTGCAGCCCGCCAACCCGAACTACGAGCCGATCATCGTGCCGGCCGACCAGGTGGAGATCCAGGGCAAGGTGATCGCCATCATCCGCCGGGTGGGCTAGCGGCCGAGGCCCCTAGAGCGGTGCTCCCGGTCCCAAGCGCTGTAAGTCCGCCTGAAGGCTCCATTCCGGCTACCGGCGTTGGCTAGAAAGACAGCGCCTGGCGAACCATCGCCAGGCGCTTCTTTTCGTCGTCCTACCGTGAACGTCCGCCGCGCTGAGACTCGTCCCCGCAGCCAGGACTGCGTCCGCCCGGCCTGCGGGCGCAGGCCCATGCACGGCGCCGTCTGCCGCCCACCGCTCACCGGTCACCGGCCGCCGGTCACGCCGGCTTGACGATGCGGTAGCTGCTGGTGATGGCCGCGGCGCGGCGCAGCATAGCCTGCGCCGGGCAGTAGACCTGCTCCGACAGCTCGATGGCCCGCTGGACCGACGACTCCTTCACATCGCCCACGACCACGTACTCGATGTGGATCTTAGTGTACACCTTAGGGTGGGTGTCGGCCTGCTCGGCGGTGACGATCACCTGGAAGTCCTGCACGGGCTCGCGCTTCTTCTGCAGGATGCTGATGACGTCCATGGCCGTGCAGCCGGCCAGGCTCATCAACATGAGCTGCAGCGGCCGCGGGCCGCGGTTCTTGCCGCCGACGGACTCCGACGAGTCCAGGATGATCTTGTTGCCGGTGTCGTTCTCGGCCTCCAGAAGGAGGTCCTGGTGTTGCCAGGTAACTGCTACGCGCGCCATGGGGGATAATTCTCACCTTTCCGATCGGGATGGGATGATGTGCTCCAGCTCGAGCCGCTTGAACAGCCGCTGCTCCACGGCTTCCGGCAGCGGCGGATCGCTGGGCAAGACGTGATACAGCAGCACCGTCTTGCGCAGCGTATCAACCACGATCCGACAGTTCTCGCACTCCGCCATGTGGGCTTCGATCTCCCGACAGAGCGCCTCCTCCAGATCGCCGTCCACGTAGTCGCTGAGGCTCCCCAGCAGCTCGCGGCACCTGCTGTGATCGTGTTGGGCAGACATGGGTCCAGTCCCTCTCCTGTGAGCCGGCAGCCGTCCTCGGGAACAGGCTCAGGCCCGGATCGGCTGCGGCTGTTCGCTCAGATAGCCGGCCAGGCGCTCCCGCAGAGCCAGGCGAGCCCGGTGCAACCGCACCTTGACTGCGCCCGGAGTGATGCCCAGCGCCTCAGCCGCCTCTTCGGTGCTGAGGCCCTGGATGTCCCGCAGCACGAAGGCCGCCCGCAGGGAGGCCGGCAGCTCCCGCACCGCCTGCTCCAACACCTGGCGCAGCTCGCCGGTCAGGGCCTCCTGGCTGGGGTCCACCGTCCAGTCCCCTAGCTGGCGGGGCAGCACGTCGCCCTCGTCCAGCTCTTGGGGTTCGTCCAGCGACACGGTGTCGTCCCGCCGCTTGCGCAGGTGCATCAGCGCCGCGTTGGTGGTCACCCGGTAGAGCCAGGTGCTGAGCTTGCTGCGCCCCTCGAAGGTGTGCATCTTCCGGCACGCGGTGACGAACGCGTCCTGCAGCACCTCTTCGGCGTCGTCCGGGTCGTCCACGATGCGCAGCGCCACTGCGTACATCTGGCCGCCGAAGCGCTTGACCAGCGCCGTGCACCCGAGAGGATCGCCCCGGTGCAGCGCTGCCACAAGGGCCTCTTCGTTGCTCAGGAGTATGTCGAGATCGCTGATCGCTTCTGGCATGTTCGATGTTCGTTTGGGGAGTGGCGTTACACAGCGGTTGAACGGCGGCGCAGGCTGTCCACCGCCTGCACAGCGGCCGCCGGTGCGAAACCCGGCGCTGGCGTCGCGCATCGAACAACTGCAACTCGAACCAGGAGGCTAACCCGTGACGACCAAGGACACCGCCCTCGGCATCTCTACCGTGCTGGCGCTGGACTACGACCGGGCCATCGAGCACGTCGTCGCAGCGCTGAAGGAGCAAGGCTTTGGCGTGCTCACCGAGATTGACGTCAAGGCGACGCTGAAGAAGAAGCTGGACGCAGACTTCCGCCGCTATGTCATCCTGGGCGCCTGCAACCCGCCGCTGGCCTACCGGGCTCTCTCCACGGACCTGGCCATCGGGCTGCTGCTGCCGTGCAACGTGATCGTGTACGAGAACGACGACCGCACCACGACGGTGTCGGCCATGAACCCGATGGCCATCGTGGACATGACCGGCCACGAGGCGCTGCGAGAGGTGGCCGAGCAGGCAACCGCCAAGCTGCAGGCGGCCGTGGCTGCGCTGTCTGCGCTGCAGACCACGCCGGCCTGAACACCTTGCCCGCCGATGCCTCAACAAGCCGAGCGCCAGGAGCCACGCCTGGCGCTCTGGTTTTTCGTCGCCAGTATACCATCGCCGCAGTAGGCGGCCAACCTGCGAGGCTCGGCGCGTGAACCCTGGCCTGGCGCGCGGCGTGAAATGGGCAGGCGCGTCGGGCGCGCGGCGCCTCGCGTGTTCCTGCAGAGCGCAGCGGTCAACGGTCGAGGAGCCAAGAGGCGCCACGGGACGGGCCTGCCGTGCCTAGGCCGTCCGGAGTGATGTTCACTGGCCGCCGGCCGGGGCGAGGGAGGGCGGCGAGCCAAGGGCGAGCATCCCTGGGTCCCGGCTTGCGTCCCGTCTAGACCGACGGCAGAGCGAGAGGGGCGCTGAGCCCAGCTTTGGACGGCGCTTCGAGCCGCAGATGGACGCAGCTCGGCCGTGCGGTCGGTAAGAGCGCCCGAGGCGCCAGCATCGGAGCGATGACAGAGGTGAACGCAGCGATGAGCACACGGGCTTCGTTGATCGGTGTTCTAGCAGTTTTGACGGTGGTGTTGGCCGGCCTGGCCATCGGGCTCAACGGCTGTCAATGGGGGCCGGTTGCGCAGCCGGCGGCCACTGCGACGCCCACCCCCTTCGGCCGCGCCACGGTCACGCCCACCCCTACGGCGACGCCCACGGTCACCCCCACCCTTCCCGCGCCGACTGCCACGCCCACCCCTGCGCCGCCCACGCCCACGCCCACCGTGCCGCCTTCGCCCCAGGTGGTGGTCGTGGCCGACGGGCTCAACGTGCGCACCGGGCCGGGGACCGAGTTCCCTGCCCTGGCAGTGGTCTGGCGCGGCTACGTCTTTGAGCCGCTGGGCCGCACCGAGGACGGCCGCTGGCTGCTGGTATGCTGCGTGACCGGCCTGGACGGCCGCGGGCGGGCCGGCTGGGTGTTGTGGCAGGCCGACCTGGTGAGCGTCAACTTCGACCCGTGGACCCTGCCGGTGGTGACGCCGCCGCCCACGGCCACGCCGACGCTGCGGCCGACGGTGCCTCCGCCGCCCACGCCCACGCCGTGGCCGACGCTGCCGCCGCCTCCCCCTCCGCCGCCCACGCCGACGCCGTGGCCGACGCCGACGCCCACGCTGTGGCCCACGCCGCCGCCGTTCAACGTGTGGCTGGCGGAGTACTTTGCGAACCCCTTCCTGGCCGGCGCGCCGAGCTTCGTGCGCTATGAGCTGGCCGTTGACTGGAACTGGGGCTTCGGCAGCCCAGGGCCGGGCGTCCCGACCGACAACTTCAGCGCGCGGTGGACCCGCCGCGAGTGGCTGCCGGCAGGCTCCTATCAGTTCACCGCCACCGTGGACGACGGCCTGCGCCTGTGGGTGGACGGTCGCCTGGTGATTGATGCCTGGAGCGAGGGGAGCGTGCGCACCGTCGTCGGCCACGCCCACTTGGCCGAGGGGTGGCACGACCTGCGGGCCGAGTACTTCGAGCGGACGGGCGAGGCGCGCGTCAGCCTGAGCTGGCAGCGGCTGGAGAGCTTCCCGGACTGGCGCGGGGAGTACTTCGACAACCCCTCCCTGAGCGGCCGGCCGGTGCTGGTGCGCAACGACCGCGAGGTCCGCTTCGATTGGGGCCTGGGCTCGCCGGCGCCGAACCTGCCTGCGGACGGCTTCAGCGTTCGTTGGACGCGGCGCTTCAACCTGCCCGTGAGCGGCGTTTACCGCTTCGTGGTGCGGGTGGACGATGGCGCTCGCGTGCGGGTGGACGGCATCACCGTGCTGGATGCCTGGCGGGAGGGTCCGCCCACCACCTTCACAGCCGAGGCCGAGCTGTTGGCCGGGCTCCACGACTTCGAGGTGACCTTCTCCGAGCGGTCCGGCCAGGCGCTGATGGACTTCCAGTGGCTGGCGCCGGCGGCCACGCCGACGCCTACCCGGCGTCCTACCGAGACCCCCACGGCCACGCCGACGGCCACTCCGACGCCTACGCGCTCGCCTACGCCCACGCCGACCGCTACGGCGACCGGCACGCCGACGCCCACCGCTACGCCGTCGCCCACCGCCACGCCCACCGCCGGGCCGGGCGTGACCCCAACGCCGACGCCGACTGCCACGCCGACCGCCACCGCAACACCCACCGCCACGGCCACGCCTACTCCCACAGCGACGCCTACGGCGGCCGCTCCGACGCCGACCGCCACCGCTACAGCCACCGCCACGGCCACACCCACGCCTACGGCGACGCCGCTGCCCACCGCCACGCCCACTGCTACGGCGACGGCGACTGCCACCGCAACGCCGACTGCCACGCCCACGGCCGAGCCGACCGCCACGGCGACGCCGACGGCCACCGCCACGGCCACGCCGCTGCCCACCGACACGCCCACGGTGGAACCCACGGCCACGCCCACGGCCGAGCCGACCGCTACGCCCACGCTGCCTCCGTCGCCGACCGAGACACCCACCCTGCCCCCCGAGGCCACGCCCACGCGGCCGCTGCCCCCGCGGCTGACGCCTGTGCCGCCGCTGCCGACGCGCACGCCGCCGCTGCTCTACACCATCGCCATCACCCCCACCGTCGGCTGGATTGACACCTCCATCACGGTGACGGCCACCGGCTGGCCGGCCCGAGCGCAGGTGATCATCGCCGTGGCGCCGGCCAACGCAGCGCCGGGCAGCCTGGGCGTGCCTGCCGGCCGTGCACGGGTAGATGCAGCCGGCAACCTCAGGGCCGTGGTGCGGCTGCCGCGGCCGATCGCCCTTCGGCCGCCCAACGAGGTGCTCATCGTGGCCTACACGGCGGACCGACGCATCTGGGCGGCCCATCCCTTCAGGCTGGTTCCACCCACCCAGCAGTCCAAGGCCGTCCCCATCGGGCCGCCGCTGCCGCCCCTTGAGGTGCACCGGCCATAGGGCTGGCTCCCGCCTTGCTCCTTTGTCTGTCGTGGGTACAATGCAGAAAGCCGAGGCCACCGCCGCCGGCCTCGGCTTTCTGGTTTTATGACCTACCTGGCGATCTCCCTAGCAGCCCCCGACACCGACGCCGCCCTGGCGGCCATGCGCGACGCGGTCCGGACCGCCGACCTGGTCGAGCTGCGCCTAGACCTGATGCAGCGCTTCGACCTGGCCTACCTCCTGGCCGGCCGCCCCTTGCCGGCCATCGTCACCTGCCGCCCTGCGCGCGAGGGAGGCGGGTGGCAGGGAAGCGAGGCCGACCGGCTGGCCCTCTTGGCCCAGGCTGCTGCTCTCGGCGCAGACTACGTGGACCTCGAGTGGGACTGCGCCGACTACGTCCGACGCCTCGACCGCAGCCGCACGCGGGTGATCCTCTCCCGGCACGACCTCGTCGGCACGCCGCCCGACCTGGCGGCCTTGGTGCAGGACCTTTGGAGCGCAGGGCCCGACGTCGTCAAGGTGGCTGTCACGGCGCAGCGGCTGGCGGACGCGGTGCCGGTGCTGCAGGTGCTGGCGGAGGCGACCGGGCCCACCATCGCCATCAGCATGGGGCCGCACGGCCTGGTCACCCGGCTCCTGGCGTTCCGCTACGGCCACGCCCTGTTGAGCTTCGCCGCGCCCACCCCGTCGGGCAA
>JANWYQ010000168.1 GCA_025055015.1 Caldilineales bacterium | reverse complement strand
GAAGGACACGCTGATGGCGGTCTACGCCGGCCGCGCCCACCACTTGGTGGTGGACGACGAGGCGATGGCCGAGGCCTACCGCTGCGATCACTGCGGCTATGTGGACGTGGAGGCTGCCGAGGCCTGCCCGCTGTGCGGCTCCTCCCTGCGTAAGCTGCCCGACGCGGTGGACAGCATGGTGCGCTGGGCTCTCACCCAGGGGATTGACCTGACGGTCGTCTCCAGCAAGGAACAGCGCGTAGACGCCGGCTTCGTCGGCGCGTTGCTCCGGTACTGAGTGATAGAGTTGTGTTAGTCCTCACAAAAAGGTAAGCCATGACACCCTGCGGGTCGCGCGGTTGATGGTAGAGTAACAGGCAGAAGCGGATTGACCCGGAGACGCACTGAGAGACGCGGGTTGCACGGAAGGCGCGAAGGGGCTCTTGAGCCAGCCGCTGTCCGTGAGCCTCCGTGTAACCCGCGTCCTAGCTGTCACCCAAAGACGAGAGCAGAAGAAGAGAGAGGTTTTGTGCCATGATGCGATTTGATCGGTTTACGGAGCGGGCTCAGGACGCAGCCATGCGGGCCTATGAGATCCTTCAGCGCTACGGCCACAGCCAGGTGGACACGGAGCACCTGTTCCTGGCGCTGATGGAGCAACCCAACGGCCTGATCCCGCAGATCATCGAGAAGCTCAACGCGCCGGCCAACGTGATCCGAGGAAAGCTGGAGGAACACCTGCGCCGCAGCCCCAAGTCGGCCCCTATGGGCTACAGCGGCCAGGTGGCCCAGGTGTTCATCACCCCGCGGCTGAAGCGGGTGATTGACGTCGCCAACGAGGAGGCCGCCCGGCTGCGGGACGAGTTCATCTCCACCGAGCACCTCTTCCTCGGCATCGCCAGCGAGCGCAACACCCCCTCGGCCAACATCCTGCGCGAGCACGGCATCACCAAGGAGCGCGTACTGCAGGCCATCGAGGAGATTCGAGGCGGCCAGCGGGTGACCGACCCGGCGGCCGAGACCAAGTACCGCACCCTGGAGCGCTTCAGCCGCGACCTGACTCAGCTGGCCCGCGAGGGCAAGCTGGACCCCGTCATCGGCCGCGACGCTGAGATCCTGCGGGTGATCCAGATCCTCAGCCGGCGCACCAAGAACAACCCCGTGCTGATCGGCGAGGCCGGCGTGGGCAAGACCGCCATCGTCGAGGGCCTGGCCCAGAAGGTGGCTGCGGACGACGTGCCGGAGCCGCTAATGGGCAAGCGGGTGGTAGCCCTGGACCTGGGCGCCATGATCGCGGGCACCCGCTTTCGCGGGGAGTTCGAGGAGCGGCTGAAGGCCACCCTGGAGGAGATCCAGCGCTCCGAGGGCGAGATCATCCTGTTCATTGACGAGCTGCACACCGTCGTGGGCGCAGGCGCAGCCACGGGCGCCATGGACGCCAGCAACATGCTCAAGCCGGCCCTGGCGCGTGGGGAGCTGCGCTGCATCGGCGCCACGACCCTGGACGAGTACCGCAAGTACATCGAGAAGGACTCGGCCCTGGAGCGCCGCTTTGCGCCGGTGTACGTGGACGAGCCCACCGTGGAGGAGACCATCGAGATCCTCAAGGGCATCCGCGACCGCTACGAGGCGCACCACAAGATCACCTTCGACGACCAGGCGCTGGTGGCGGCGGCGCGGCTGGCCCATCGCTACGTCACCGACCGCAAGCTGCCTGACAAGGCCATTGACCTGATGGACGAGGCTGCGGCCAAGCTGCGGGTGGCGCTGTACACCATGCCGCCTGACCTCAAGGCCCTCAAGGACCGGGTCACCCGGCTGGCCGCCGAGGAGGAGGCGGCCTGGGCTGCGCGCGACTACGAGCGGGCCGCCACCTACAAGGTGGAGCGCATCAAGCTGGAGCAGGAGTTTGAGGTAGCCCGGGCCAAGTGGCGCGCGGAGAAGGGCCTGGACGAGGTGGTGAGCGCGGACGACATCGCCGAGGTGGTGGCCGCGTGGACCGGCATCCCGGTGACGGCGCTGATGGAAGAGGAGGCGGAGAAGCTGCTGCGCATGGAGGAGGAGCTGGGCAAGCGGGTCATCGGCCAGCGAGAGGCCATCGCCGTGCTGGCCGACGCGCTGCGCCGCGCGCGCTCCGGCCTCAAGGACCCGCGGCGACCTGTGGGCTCCTTCCTCTTCCTGGGCACCACCGGCGTGGGCAAGACCGAGCTGGCCAAGGCCCTGGCCGAGTTCCTGTTCGGCGACGAGGACGCGCTGTTGCGCATTGACATGAGCGAGTACCGCGAGCGGCACACCGCCAGCCGGCTGATGGGCGCGCCGCCCGGCTACGTGGGCTACGAGGAGGGCGGCCAGCTCAGCGAGGCCGTCCGCCGGCGGCCCTACCGCGTGATCCTCTTCGACGAGATCGAGAAGGCGCACCCGGAGGTGTGGAACGTCCTGCTGCAGATCATGGAGGACGGCCGGCTCACCGACGGCCAGGGCCATGTGGTGGACTTCCGCAACTGCGTCATCATCATGACCAGCAACATCGGCACGGCCTACGCCAAGAAGGGCGGCGCGCTGGGCTTCCGCGCCGGCACCGAGGAACAGACCCTGGACGCAGAGGATCGCAAGCTGCGGGAGCAGATCGAGCGCGGGCTGAAGGAGACCTTCCGACCGGAGTTCCTCAACCGCATTGACGAGATCATCGTCTTCCACACCCTGACCAAGGACGACGTGCGCCAGATCGTGGACCTGCAGATGCGGGAGATCGCCGACCGGCTGGTCGAGCAAGGCGTTGTCGTGCACCTGTCGGACGCCGCCCGAACCTGGCTGGCGGAGAAGGGCTACGACCCGCAGTTCGGCGCCCGGCCTCTGCGCCGCGCTATGCAGCGCTACGTGGAGTCGCCGCTGAGCAAGAAACTGCTGCGCGGCGAGATTCGTAGCGGCGACACGGTGCTGATCACGGTAGCGCCGGACGAGGAGAACCCCGGCCAGACGCGGCTGGAGTTCGAGCGGCAGCCCGAGGCGCCTATCCCCGTGGAGCTGCCCATCCAGACGGCGCCGCCGGCCGGCAACTAGGACAGAAAGACCACCCACGCCCAAGGCCACGAATGCACACACCGTTGCCGCGGCGACAAAGCGGTGCATTCGTGGCCTTTCCTTGTGCAAGCATTCAGACCTCGGATTTCCAGCGTCCCTGCTTTTCCTCCCTCTCCCTCCTTTCCCCCGTTTTGAGCCATGCCCCCAACCGCTCCTCCCCTCACCGGCCTGCGCGTGCTGGACCTTGCGCCCCTGCTGCCCGGCGCGTTTGTCACCATGTGGCTCGGCGACCTGGGCGCCGACGTGATCAAGGTCGAGCCGCCGGAGGCCAACTTCACCCGGCTGATCGGCGACCTAGAGAACGGCCTCGGCCCCTACTTCGCCGCGGTGCAGCGCAACAAGCGCAGCCTGGTGCTGGACCTGAAGACGGCCGAGGGCCAGGCCGCCCTGTTCCGCCTGGCCGCCACGGCCGACATCGTGGTGGAGGGCTTTCGGCCGGGCGTGGCCGCCCGGCTGCGGGCCGACTACAACACCCTCCGCCAGGCCAACCCGCGGCTGATCTATTGCTCCATCACCGGCTTCGGCCAGGACGGCCCCTACCGCGACGCGGCCGGCCACGACCTGACCTACACGGCGCTGGCCGGGTTGCTGGCCTTCAACCGCGGCGAGGGCAGCCCCCCGCATCCGATGCCGGTGCAGGTGGCGGACCTGGGCGGCGGCGCCATGCCTGCGCTCACCGCCATCCTGGCCGCTCTCTACCACCGGGAGCGCACGGGGGAGGGCCAGTACATTGACGTGGCCATGCTGGACGGGACCCTGGCCTGGCTGTACTACCTGCTGCCCCTCAGCCGTCGTCCCGACCTGGAGGAAGCGGGCGTCGGCATGCTCACCGGCTCGGCCCTGTGCTACAACGTCTACGAGACGGCGGACGGCCGCTACCTGGCCGTGGCCGCGCTGGAGCCGCACTTCTGGGCTGAGGTATGCCAGGCTATCGGCCGGCCCGATCTGCTGGACTACGGCCTCAACCCGGAGCCGGGCGCGGCGGAGCGGCTGGCCGAGCTGCGCAGCCTCTTCCGCAGCCGCCCCCTGGCCGAGTGGCTGGCGCTCCTGGACCCCGTGCGCACGGCGTGCGGGCCGGTGAACACGCTGGAGGAGATGCTGCGCGATCCCCAGGTGCGCCATCGCGGCGTGATCGTGGAGGGGGAGACGCCGCAGATTGCCTTCCCGGCCCGGCTGTCGGCCACGCCGGCCGGCATTCGTCGCCCGCCCCCGCGGCTGGGGGAGCACACGGAGGAGGTGCTGGGGGAGATCGGGATGGCGCCGACGGGGGAACCACCGGCTGCGCCGCCCAGTCCGTGACACAGCGCACCCTCACCAGTCTGGCCGTTGCGCAAGAGCGATGCACGTCCTCTACCTGTCCCAATACTTCCCTCCGGAGGTCGGGGCCACGCAGACGCGGGCCTACGAGATGGCACGCGGGCTGGTGCAGGCTGGCCACCGGGTGACGGTGATCGCCGAGGTGCCCAACCATCCCTCGGGCATCGTGCCGCCGGCCTTCCGCGGGCGCTGGTACTGGCGGGACGTGCTGGACGGCGTGGACGTGCTGCGGGTCTGGGTCAAGGCCTCGCCGGTCAAGACCTTCCGCACCCGCATGGCGTTCTACCTGAGCTACATGGCCAACGCAGTGCTGGTGGGCGCCCTGAGGGCTCGCGGCCCCTTCGACCTGGTGTACGCCACCTCGCCGCCGTTGTTCGTGGGCGCAGCCGGCCTGGCCCTGAGCCGGCTCGAGGGCATCCCCCTGGTGTTCGAGGTGCGCGACCTGTGGCCCGAGTCGGCGGTGGCGCTGGGCGAGCTGCGCCACCCGCGCGCCATCGCCTGGGCTGGCCACTTGGAGGAGATGTGCTATAATCGGGCGGTTCGGGTCGTCGTGGTCACCGAGGGCATCCGCCGCCGGCTGCTGGAGCGGGGCATCCCCGCAGAGAAGCTGGCCCTGATCCCCAACGGCGCCAACACCGACCTCTTCCGGCGTCAGCCGACGCTGGGCGCGCAGTTTCGGGCTGCCCATGGCCTGGCGCCTGAGGCGTTCGTGGCCGTGTACGCCGGCATCCACGGCATCGCGCAGGGCCTGGAGACGGTGCTCCAGGCGGCCGACCGCTTGCGGAACGAGGCGCGCGTGCGCTTCGTCCTGGTGGGCGAGGGCCCGGTCAAGGCCGACCTGCTGCGCCTGCGGGACCAGCTGCGCCTGGACAACGTGCTGATGCTGCCGGAGCAGCCGCGCGAGGCCATGCCGGCCGTGCTGTCCGCGGCCGACGCAGCCGTCGTGCCCCTGCGCAAGCTGGAGCTGTTTCAGGGCGCCCTGCCCAGCAAGATGTTCGACGCCTGGGCGTGTGAGCTGCCCCTGCTGCTCAGCATTGACGGCGAGGCGCGGCAGGTGCTGGAGGCGGCCGATGGCGGCCTCTACGTGCCGCCGGAGGACCCCGACGCGCTGGCCCAGGCCGTGCTGACGCTGGCGGCGCGGCCGGACCGTGGCCGCGGCCTGGGCGTCAACGGTCGCCGCTACACCGAGCAGCGCTACTCGCGGCAGGCCCAGGCGCAGCAGCTGGAGCGGCTGTTGCGGGAGGTGGCGCAAGGGGCTCGTTGAGCTTCCCGGAGGCCGCGCATCCTTCGGAAAACCGAGGGCCCAGGCGTCCGTCGCCCTTGGCGCGGCGCGGAGGAGCTGGAGGAACTAGAGGAACTGGAGGAGGTTGGGCCAGCCGCCGTCCTCTGGGCCGGGCAGATCCTTCCTCCATTCACCCGTTTACCAACCTACCAATCTACCAACTTACTAACCTACCAATCTACCAACCTATCATCGCATGATCAACTTCGGTCTCATCGGCTGTGGACGGGTGGCGCCCCGCCACGCCCAATCTATCAAACAGCTTCGGGAGACCCGACTGGTTGCCACCGCCGACATCCGCTTTGACCGCGCCCAGCGCTTCGCCGAGGAATACGGCGCCGACGCCTACCAAGACTACCGCGACCTGTTGGCCCGGCCCGACGTGGACGCGGTCAGCATCTGCGTGCCCAGCGGCCTGCACGCGCAGGTGGCCCTCGACGCGCTGCGGGCCGGCAAGCACGTGCTAGTGGAGAAGCCCATCGCGCTCACCCTGGAGGACGCCGACCGCATGATCGCCGAGGCGCGGCAGCGCAGCCTCTGGCTGGGCGTCGTCTTGCAGAACCGCTACAACTCCCCTGTGCAACAGCTGCGGCGGGCGGTGGACGAGGGCCTGCTGGGCCGGCTCTACCTGGGCAACGCCTGCGTGCGCTGGTATCGGCCTCAATCCTACTACGACGACGGCTGGCACGGCACCCGCGCCATGGACGGCGGCGCGCTGATGAACCAGAGCATCCACCACATAGACGCCCTCCAGTGGCTGATGGGCCCGGTGCACTCGGTGCAGGCTTACACCGCCACCCTGGCCCACCGCATGGAGACCGAGGACGTGGGCGTGGCGGTGTTGCGCTTCAAGAGCGGCGCGCTGGGCACCGTCGAGGGCTCCACCCTCACCTGGCCGCAGAACCTGGAGGGCTCCGTCTCCATCTTCGGCGAGCATGGATCGGTGCAGGTGGGCGGCACCGCCCTGAACCGCATCACCCTGTGGAAGGTGCGCGGCCAGCTGGAGCAGGAGGCGGAGATCCTCACCAGCCAGCGGGTGGACCCGCCGTCGGTCTACGGCTACAGCCACCGGGAGGTGATCCGCGACTTCGCCCGGGCGGTGCTCGACAACCGACCGCCCAGCACGCCGGGCGAGGAGGCGCGCAAATCCTTGGCCCTGGTGCTGGCCATCTATGAGGCGGCTGAGACGGGCCGGGAGGTGATCGTGAACCACGGCTCGTGCTCCTCGTAGGGGCGACGCCGATGGCCGGACGGCCGTGGCCTCTGAGCCTGCAAGCCGCCGAGGCGGCTGGCTACCCGTTTCCCCAACGCTGTGCTATAATCGCGCTGCGTCGTCCACGAGCCGGCAAACATCGTCCCCGAGAACGTCCGGGGAGGCGAGTGGCCCGCAATGCGAGCCCGTACCTAAGGCGGCGTGGAAGCGTCCACTCCGCAGCCAACGACGAAACCCGCACGCCGCCTTTTGACCGAGCCGGATGGCGCGCCGAGGTCTGCTCCCGGCGCAGAGGTTGCCCTTGATCCCGGACCGTCGCCTGACCAAGGACGAGGTGGAAGCCCAGCTGTCTCGCTTGGTGGAGATGCTGAAGCCCTACGCGGCCCAGCGCATCATCCTCCATGGCTCCCTGGCGCGCGGGGACTGGAACCGCGCCAGCGACATTGACCTGATCATCGTCAAGGAGACCACTACCCCCTTCAAAGAGCGCATCCGCGAGGTGCTGGAGCTGTGCAGCCTGCCCATGGCCGTCGAGCCCCTCGTCTACACACCCCAGGAGCTGGCCAGCCTTTTGGCCGCCGGCAACAGCTTCCTGGAGAAGGCCCTCGCGGAGGGTCGGGTGCTTTACGACGCAGCCGAAGCCGCCGACCCCGGGCAGTAATCCAACCCAGTGGACGATCGAGGGTCGCCAACGACCATGGACCGCAACCGCGACGAAGCCTTGCGCTGGCTCAGCCAGGCGCGCCACGACCTGAAGGTAGCCCACCTTAACGCCGAGCACGGCGCCCACGCCTGGGCGTGCTTTCTGTGCCAGCAGGTTGCGGA
>JANWYQ010000166.1 GCA_025055015.1 Caldilineales bacterium | reverse complement strand
GCGAACCCGGCCGCAGCCCTTGCACCTCACTCCCTCCACCCCACCGCCGCGCCGGTGGCCTCGTCGAACAGGTGCAGCCGCTCCGGCGGGAAGCGCAGCCAGACGGTCTCGTCCGGCCCGGGGCGCAGGTCGGGCGGGACGATGGCGCGCAGGAGCGCCGCCGGCGGCAAGAAGTCCACGGCCAGCAGTAGCAGCGCCTCCTTGCCCAGCGGCTCCCGCACCACGGCCCTGGCGGGTAGGAACTCGGGCTGCGGCGCCGGGCTCACCACCAAGTCCTCCGGCCGAACGCCCAGCAGCAGCGGCCGATGGCCCAGGCGAGCAGCCGCACTGCGCAGCGCGTCGGGCAGGGGAATGCGGGCAGCGCCTACGGCGAAGGCAGCAGCTGCCTCGTCCAGCCGCCCCTGGATCAGGTTGATCATCGGGCTGCCGATGAAGCCGGCCACGAACGCGCTGGCCGGCCGGCGGTAGATGGCCTCCGGGTCTCCGGCCTGCTCCACCCGGCCCCCGCGCATCACCAACAGCGTGTCGGCCATGGTCATGGCCTCGGCCTGGTCGTGGGTGACGTAGATGGTGGTGACGCCCAGCGCCCGCTGCAGGCGCTTGATCTCCCCTCGCATCTCCACCCGCAGCTGCGCGTCCAGGTTGGACAGGGGCTCGTCCATCAGGTAGACCAGGGGCTCTCGCACCATGGCCCGGCCCAGCGCTACCCGCTGCATCTGGCCGCCGGAGAGCTGGCGCGGCTTGCGCGCCAGCAGGGCCTCGATGCCCAGCAGGCGGGCCGTGTGCTCCACCCGCCGCCGGATCTCCCCCTTGTCCATGCGCCGCGCCTGCAGCGGAAAGGCCAGGTTGGCGAACACGGTCATGTGCGGGTAGAGCGCGTAGCTCTGGAACACCATGGCCGCGTTGCGCTCCCACGCCGGCACTGCGGTCACGTCGCGGCCGTCGAAGAGCACGCGGCCGCGAGTCGGCTCCTCCAGCCCGGCCACCAGGCGCAGCAAGGTGCTCTTGCCGCAGCCCGACGGCCCCACCAACACCGTCAGCCGGCCGTTGGCGAAGGTCCACGTCACGTCGTCCAGCGCCACCACGCCGCCGAAGCGCTTGCTTAGCCCGACCACGGCGACCTCGGCCATGCCTAGTACCTCACCGCGCCGGTAGTCAAGCCCTGCACCACGGCGCGCTGGAACAGCAGCACCAGGGCAATCACCGGCAGCAACGACAGCACGATGCCGGCCGACACCCAGGCCCACTGCAGCTGAAAGGCCTGGGTGAAGCCCATGATGGCCACCGGCGCCGTCTGCGCCTCCGGCAGCCCCATGCTGACCGTCAGGGCCAACATGAACTCCCCCCACGAGCCCAGGAACACCAGCACCCCGGCGGAGAAGAAGCCGGGCGCGGCCAGGGGCAGCATCACGCGGAAGAAGACCTGCCAGGGCGGCCAGCCGTCGGTCTGCGCGGCGTCCTCCAGATCGAAGGGCAGGTTGGCGAAGTAGCTGGCGATCAGCCAGGTGCTGAGGGGGATGCTGTAGGCGATGTTGGGCAGGATCAGGCCGGGCAGGGTGGACAGCAGGCCCAGGGAGCGGATCAGCACGAAGGTGGGCGCAATGACCACGATGGGCGGGGTCATGCCGGCCAGCTGGATCAGCGCCAGGGACTGCACCCGGTAGCGGAAGCGCAGGCGGGCGATGGCGTAGGCGGCCAGGCCGGCCAGGAGCAGCGCGCCCACCGTCACCGCGGACGAGACGATCAGGCTGTTGCGGATGGCGTGTTGCACCTCGAAGCCAGGCCCCAGCACCGTGCGGTAGCTCTCCAGGGAGACCTCGGCCGGCCAGGGCCGCAGGGGCAGGCGGAACTCCGTCCCCGGCCGCTTGAGCGAGGTGAGGACGATCCAGTAGAGCGGCAGCAGGCTGAACACCGCGACGGCAGCGGTAACGACCAGGGAGGCCATGAGGTGCAGGAAGCGGCGCATAGGCGGGAGAGCAGGGAAGCAAGGACAGGAAGGAAAGCAAGGCACGAGCGGTGAGCCGGAAGCCGCCTCTTCAACCACCGTTCACCGTTCACCGATCACCGTTTACCGTTCACC
This sequence comes from Caldilineales bacterium, assembly GCA_025055015.1. Taxonomy (GTDB): domain Bacteria; phylum Chloroflexota; class Anaerolineae; order JAAEKA01; family JAAEKA01; genus JANWYQ01. Next base: position 10,552 of record JANWYQ010000166.1, on the reverse strand, counting down.
GACCACCGACCACCCTTCACCGAAACCGCAAGTGCGGCAGGATGCGGCGCACGTAGGCCAGGCTCAGAGCCAGCACCATCCCGTAGATCACCAGCGCGTAGGCCGAGCCGCGGCCGAACTGCACGAAGGTGAAGTAGAACTTGTAGGCGAAGGAGCTCAAGGTCTCGGTGGTGGTGCCCGGCCCGCCGCCGGTCAGCCCGTAGACGATGTCGAACACCCGCAGCGCGTCCAGGGTGCGGAAGAGCAACACCACCAGGATCGTGGGCAAAATCAGGGGCAGGGTGATGCGCCGCAGCCGCATCCACGCCCGCGCGCCGTCCACCTTGGCTGCGTCCAGCAGGTGTTGAGGCACCATGGCCAGCCCGCCCATCAGGAAGATGGCCGTGATGGCGGACCCGCGCCAGACGTAGGCCAGGATCACGCTGAGCACCGCCAGCCGCGGGTCGGCCAGGAACAGGGGCGGCCGCTCGGCCAGGCCCAGCCCCACGGCCAGCGCGGCCATCAGGCCCACGTCGGTGTTGAACAGCCAGCGCCACATGGAGGCCTGGATGATGGGCGGGATGGCCCACGGCACCACGATGATCGCGCGCAGCACCCCGCGCAGCGGCGGCGCCACCCAGAAGGTGGCCAGCGCCATGGCCAAGCCCAGGACGAACTCCAGCGCCACCGCGGCGGCAGTGAACAGCAGCGTGAAGCCCATTGCGCCCCAGAACGCCCGGCTGGACAGCACCTGGCGGTAGTTGTCCAGCCCCACGAAGGCCGCCTGTCGCCAGCGGGTGGTGTACTGCAGGTCGAACAGGCTGTAGATCGCCGTCTGGACGATGGGGTAGAACAGGAACACCGCTAGCGCAGCGAAGGCGGGCGCCAGGAAGAGCAGGGCGATGGTGGTCTCGCGGCGGCGCATGGGGATCGCCGGGCCTTAGCCCCCGCTCAGCTCGTCTATCCGCCGGCAGGCGTCGTCCAGGGCCTGTTGGGGCGACTTGATGCCGGTGATGGCGGCGTGGACCTCGTCCTGGAGCACGCTGGAAAGCTCGGTGTAGCGGGTGCTGGGCGGCCGCGGGTAGGCCGTGGCCAGGAGGGGCTCCACGGTGTCCGCGTTGGGGTTGGCCGCCTGGACCTCCGGGTCCTCGTACAGGCCGCGGTAGTACTGCACCGGCCCCCAGGCGATGGCGAAGCCCTTCTGCACCGGCCGGCTGGCGATCACCCGCAGCACCTGCACCGCCTCCTCCCGGTTGTCGCTGTAGGGGTTCAGGGCGAAGGCGAAGCCGCCGGTGATGCCGGTGCGGCGGCCGCCCGGCTGGGCCGGGTTGGGCATCACCGCCCACTTGCCGGCGATGGCCGACCGCTCCGGGTTGTCCAGCCACACAGCGATGTCATGGTTGTGGCGCAGGAACACCGCCTTGCCCTCGGCGAAGCGGGTGCGCGCCTCCTCGCTGGTCCACGCCGGCACCTCGCGCGGGGAGAGGCCGCTGGCGATGCTGTCCGCCATGAAGCTGAGCGCAGCGACCCCCTGCGGCGAGTTCATGGCACAGCGGCCGCCGTCGTCGAAGTAGCGGCCGCCGAAGCCCAGCAGCATCTCGGAGAACACCATCACCAGCCCCTCGTCCTTGACGCCGGCCCACACGAAGCCGGACAGCTCCGGGTGGCGCGCGGTGACGGCCTGCGCGGCCTGCACCAGCTCGTCGTAGGTCGTCGGGGGCTGCAACCCGGCCTCCTGCAGCAGGTCGGTGCGGTAGAACATGCCGCTCAGGCTGCTCCAGAAGGGCACGCCCAGCCGCTGGCCGTTCCAGGAGAAGACGTCCAGCCCCGAGGCCACGAAGTTCTGCTCCAGCTCCGGCACCAGGTCGTTGAGGGGCACCGCCCAGCCGGCCGTGCCGAACTCCGCCACCCACGGCGTGTCCATGCCGTAGATGTCCACCGTGGGGTCTTCGGCCGCGATCCACACCGCCAGCGCCTCGCGCATGCCGTTCACCGTGTCGGGCATCAGGTTCAGCCGCACGTCAATGTGAGGGTACTGTTTGGCCACCTCGGCCCGGATCACCTCGATGGGCGCCGGCCCGGGGCCGAAGGACATCTGCAGAAAGCGGTTGTAGGCCAGGGTGATGACCACCGGCTTGGCCGTCGCCGCAGGCTGCCCGCTAGGCGCCTGCTCCGCCTGGGGCGGGGTCAACACCGGCTGGCATGCGCTCAGCGCCAGCGCAGCCACGGCGATCAGGGCCAACAGGGCCCAGCGCGTTCTCGTTGCCATCCATTGCCTCCTTATCCAGACGGTTGGGGAAGTCATGCGGTGCTCAGGGGCAGCGCGGCCGGCTCCGCTGACCAGACGGAGCCCCCACCAGACGCCCGCTGCGGCCACGGCGGTGTCCCGCAGGCGGATGAGCGCGCTCAGGCTGAGGCCGGCAGCGGGGTTGGCGGCCAGGACGGACAGCGCCCACACCTGGCTCAGCTCCAGTGCGCCCAGGCCCATGGGCAGGGCAGCCAGATAGGCCACCCGCGCCGCTGTCAGCGCCGCCAGCGTCTCCACGGGGGAGAGGTGAACGCCCAGGAACCTGAGCGCCAGCCAGTACTCCGCCACCATGCCGGCCCAGCTCAGCGCCGTCACGGCCAGCGCCACCATCCGCGCCGCCGGCCGCCGGCGGCAGAAGTCCATCATCTGCGCCTCGCTGGCCGCCAGGCCCGCCAGCAGCCGCGGCAGGCGGCCCGACGACCGGTGCAGCGGCCAGGCGACCAGCCGCGCCGTCCGGGTCAGCGGATAGCCGCCCAGGGCCACGGCCGCCAGGAACAGGGGCGGCAGAGCGAAGAGGAGCAGGGCTGCGGCCAGGATCCCGCGCTGCGCCGCCGCGGGCAGCAGCCCCTGTTGGGCCATGAGCGCCACGCCGCCGGCCAGGAACGCGAAGTTGGCCAGCAGCTCCAGCGACTTGTCCAGGCCCACGGCCGCCACCGCGGTGGTCCGCGGCACGCCGTCCCGCCGCTCCGGCAGCAGCACCTGCACCGGCTCGCCGCCGAACTGCGGCCCCGGCGTGAAGTAGGTGACGCCGAAGGCGGCCAGCCGATAGCCCGCCAGCCGCAGGTAGGGCAGGGGATAGCCCTGGCTGCGCAGGATGATCCACCAGCGGGCGCTGAAGCTGAGGAGCACCAGGCCGTTGAGCAGCGCCAGTCCGGCCAGCTGGGCGACGTCGAGCTGCCGCAGGGTCGCCCATGCCTGGTCCAGGGGCGCCGCGCGCAGCGCCCACGCCAGCAGCAGCGGCGCCACGATCCAGGGCAAGAGGGACAGCCAACGGCCTCGGCTCAGCATGGGGAAAGAAGCGCTTTCACTAGGCGGGAAGGCGAAAGTTGGACTTCAAGCGGTGGCGAGCAGCTTGCCACGGCACCGGCCTCGGGGCAGGGCGACGGGCTCTACATGAGTTACGGATGAACGAGCGCCCACGGATCACGGCCCGGAGCGGCGAGGGCTGTCTCCCCTCCTGTCGCGCCACCGCCCTCGCCTTCGCACCGGCTGGCCTTTTGCCCTCTGATCTCTGACTTCTGTCCTCTGACCTCTGCCCTCTACCCGCTGCGCTCACCGCCGCGGGCGGCCCAGGCGCTCCAGGAAGAGCCGATCGGAGGCGCGCCACAGGGCCCAGGCGCCGGGGCCGGTGTGCAGCAGGACGATGGTGGAGGCAATGGCCGTGGCGTTGGCCGGGGTCAGGCCGACGTTGAACGCGTTGACGCCGGCCGGGATGAGCAACAGCAGCGCGCCCAGCCGTGCCTCCAGGCCAAACACCACTGAAACGCAGCCCACCGCGCCCAGGGCCGTCACCAGCGCAGCGCTGAGCCGCGGCGCGCCCACGCCGGGCCAGGCGAACGCCGCCGTCCAGTCGCCGCCGCGCACGGCGGCGAAGGCCAGCCAGGCCACGGCCACCAGCGCCATCGGCCGCAGTGCCAGCGGCAGCCGCCGAAAGGCCAGCCGGTGCAGCCGGCCCAGCGCCGCCTGATAGGCCGGCGAGGCCGGGTCGGCGCGGCCGCTGACCACCAGCCAGTCGCGGCCGAAGCTGGCGGCCAGGGGCAGGGCAAACCAAAGAGCGACGAAGTGGGTGACGGGCGGGTAGAGCACCGGCCACAGGATCACCGCCACGAAGCTCATAAACAGCGCCGCCACCGCCCGACGGTGGACGCTAGGGGGCAGGTCGTAGATGGGCAGCCCCCGGCGCCGCCGCCACAGGATCCCGGCCACGAACAGGTAGCGCGCCAGCCCCATGAGCAGCGCCCAGAGAGGCAGCTGGCCGTAGGCGATGGCCAGGCTGACCGCAATCAGCGCGCCCAGGCTGTCCAGCTCCATGTCCAGCCGCTCGCCCAGCACGGTAGCCCGGTTCGTCCGCCGCGCTACGTAGCCGTCCACGAAGTCGGTGAGCGCGGCCGCAGTGTACACCAACACAGGCAGCCAGGCGAGGCCGCCGGCCGGCCGTGGCAGGAACAAGAACCCCGCTAGAAGGCCCAGCAAGCACCCCCGCGCCAGGGTGACGGCGGTCGCCGGGCCCAGGGTGGGAAAGAGGTCCGCCTCGCCGCGGCGGTGGTTGTGGGGCAGGTTGGTGCGCAGCAGGGCCAGCCCGGCGGCCATGGCCAGGGCCACCGGCAGGGCCCAGCGCCCCATCGGCGCCGGCAGGCCCAGCCCGTTCAGGGCCGGCCAGGCCGCTAGAGCCGCCAGGGCGTAGAGCACTGCCGTGAGCCGCCACTGGCGACGCAGGCACTGCAGGGCGTGTGCGTTGTCTAACCGCGTCGGGCTTTCCATCGAGCTGACCTAGCTGCGTGACACGGGAGACTGGACCGGTTCTCAAAACCGGTCCAGTCTTCGCGGCCCACGGCCATGTTAGAACTGCCCCTGCATGGAGCCGGCGTAGCCGGTCATCTCCACGTAGCCGTTGCCGGCCACCGGCCGGCCTTGCCGCGCACCGGTAATGCGCACTGCGCCCTCCCAGTAGGCGTAGGAGACGTTGAGCTCCTGGTCGGCCAGCCACGGCTCCACCGTTAGGTCGAGGCCCAGGCCGGGCACGATCACCCGCCATCGGCTGGGATACTGGGCGCCGGTGCGCGGGCTGCGCCAGGTGTCCAGCACGGCGATCTGGAAGTCGTCGCGGGCCAGCCGCGTCACGGCGGCGTCCTGGTCCACAAAGCTCCCCGCGGAGAAGGGGTCCACGCTGCCGTCGGCCCGGCGGATGTGGAAGACCTTGAGCTCGGTGCCGTCGTCCAGTTGCAGCGCAAACCAGTCCCACCCCACCTGGTCGGGCGCCAGCGCGCTGGTGCTGTACTCGTGGTCCTTCCAGCTCAGGCCGCGGACCGCGTAGGTGCGGCCGTCCACGGTGACCGTGCCCTCGGTGACCAGCCGGGTGAGGCTGTAGTAGTACGAGGCGTTGCCGGGGTCAGGCGCCTTTTGGCTGTAGCCGCGGTCCCCCTGCAGCACGGGGCCCTTGCGGTCGGTCAGGGTCAGGTCAACGGCCACGCCGTCCGCCGCGGCCTGGATGCGGGTGACGCCGGGCCGGCCGGGCACGTCGGCCACCTGCCAGTCCTCCAGCCAGACCCGGTAAGGATCGGCCTGCGCGCCGGCCAGGCCGGCTGCCCCGCGGCTGAAGCGCTCGAACGCGCGGAAGCGCCGGCCGGCCACGTCGGTGACTGCGAAATGGCCCATGTAGACCTGCTCGGCCGCCCAGTCGGACGCGCGGCCCGTGCGCTGGGCGGGCGGCTGCAGCGCGCGGCGGAAGATGGTGAACTGGAAGCCGAAGTGGCGACCGGACGGGTCCTCCAGGTTGCCGGTGTAGTACCACCACTCGGTCTGGTAGTCGTCGTGGGGGCCGTAGTCGGCCGGAAAGGAGAGGGGCGCCGGGCCGGTCGCGCGCACGAAGCCGTCGGCCGCGGCCTCGGCCACAGCAACGCCCTGAACGCGCGCCGCAGGCTGTGGCTGCTCGCGGCTGCTCCAGGCCAGGGCAGCGACCGCTGCCAGGAGGAAGGCGGCGATAAGGAGAAGGAGTCGCTTGGTGGATGGACGTTTCATCGTGTTGTCGAACGGCCGCCGTGGGCTGAAGGCCCACGGCAACAGCCAGGCGCCTCACCCGCCGCCGGGGTTGTACGGCGCGTTCTCCCACGCGCGCAGGAACTCCAGCGCCTGCTCCGACGTGTGCAGGAAGGCAAACCGCGCCACCTGCCGGCCCAGCTCCCGCACCCGCTCCGCCAGCCGAGGGTCCGTCAAGTTGCCCTCGGCGTCGAACTGCTGGCCGGCGCGGGGGATGGACACCTCCTCGGGCAGCACCCAGGCGTGCAGCGCCCGGCCCACGGCCCGCAGGCTGGTGAGGGAGTTGACCGCGCCCATGCTGCCGCCCGACACGCCCAGCAGGCCGATCATCTTGCCCTCGAACTCGGCAAAGCCCATCAGGTCCAGCGCGTTCTTCAGCACGCCGCTGTAGCCGCCGTGGTACTCCGGCGTGCCCAGGATGATGCCGTGGGCCGCCTGCACCTCCTGCTTGAGCCGCTGCACGCCCTCCGGCAGGTCCTCGTCCTCGGTGTCGCCGTCGCAGAACACCAGCTCGTAGTCCCGCAGGTCCAGCAGCTTGGTCTCCGCGCCCAGCTCCGCCGCGCCGGCCAGGGCCAGGCGCAGCGCCTTGCGGGTGTGGCTGTCCCGGCGCAGGCTACCGCAGATGGCCACCACGCGGATGGAGGTCTTGCCAGCGTTGAGGGAGGGAACGTCGGACATAGCAATCAGCCGGCGGTTGGGATGACCGCTGGGCTTGGCCTCGGATCACTCGTAGCGAACGGCCTCGGCTGCGGCCAGCCGGCTCAGGCGATAGGCCGGGTAGAGGCCGGCCAGCAGCGCCGCAATCACGGCCACGGCCAGGGCCTGTAGGAAGGGCGCCGCCTCGGCCTGGAACTGCAGGGTCCAGCCGAAGCTGCGCCGGTTGATGATGTAGATCAGGATCAGCGACAGGGCCAGGCCGGTGGGCATGGCCAGCAGCCCGGCCACTGCGCCCATCAGCCCCGTCTCCAGGGAGATCAGCCGCCACATCTGCCGGGTGGTGACCCCCACCGCGCGCAGGATGCCCAGCTCTCGCTGCTTGTCCAGCATCAACGACAGCAGCGCACTGAGCACGCCGATGAAGGCCACCACGGTGGTCAGGAGCTGCAGCGCACCGGTGATGGCGAAGGTGCGGTCGAACACGGCCAGGGCCTCGGCTCGCAGCGCAGCGTTGGGCTGCACCAGCAGGCTCTGCACGGGCGCCAGCGCGTCGGCCAGGGCTGCGGCCACGGCGTCCGGGTCCTGCGCGGCCTCAGGCGTGAGCCGCAGCGCCAGGGCCGTGATGGCCGGGTCGCCCCACAGGCTGCGGTAGAGCCCCAGGTCCATGATGGCCACGCCCTGGCTGGAGGTGTAGTCGTAGTAGATGCCCACCACGGGGAAGGCGCGCGGGCCGTCGGGGGTCAGCAGGATGAGCTCGCCGCCCCGCCGCGGCAGGCCCAGGCGGTTGGCCAGCGGCTCCGAAACTAGCACCGCGCCTCCCCGTAGCGCCGCCCACACCTGCTCCGGCGGCCGGTCCACGGCCAGGTACTGCCGCTCCACGCCCACGCTGGGGTTGTCCACCGCAGCCAGCGCAATGGGGCCGGCGGGCGAGTCCACCGTTACGGCGCGCAGGGTGTCCACGCGCGCCACGCCGGGCCAGCCGCGCACAGTGGCCACGGCCGCCGGGTCCACCGTGGCAGTGTTGGCGGTGGCGGTGCTGCTGGGGGGCGAGATGTAGATGTCGCCCTGCACGGTCTGGTCCAGCCAGATCTCCACGGTATGGCGGAAGCTGCTGACCATCAGGCTCACGCCGATGGTGACCGAGACGGCGATCATCAGCGCAGCGATGGCGATGGCCGTGCGGCTGAGGGAGCTGACCACGCTGCGGGGGCCCAGGCGGCCCAGCACGCCCCACAACCGTCCCAGCGCCGGGCTGGCCCCGCGCATGGCCACGGTGGTCACCAGGGGGGTCTGCATGCCGATGCCCACCACGATCAGGAAGGTGCCGGCGAAAGCGGTGATCAGGCTGCGGGTGGGCCACAGCAACAGCGCCAAGCCTACGGCCATCAGCCCCAGGCTGGCCAGCGCAGCTAGGCCGACGGCCCGCTCCGCCTTGCGCTCCAGGCCGGAGCGAGAAAGGGCCAGCCGCGGGGGCACCGAGGCCGCCTCCCACGCCGGCGGCGCAGCCGTGAGCACCGTGGCCGCCAGCCCCAGCAGCGCGCCTTTGACCAAGCTTTCCACGGGCACGGCCACGCCCCGCACCGTCACCACGAAGTAGAGGTCGTTGATGGTCTGCGTGACGGCCCGCACCGCCGCCTGCCCCATCCACACCCCCAGGGCCAGCCCCAGGGCTGTGCCCAGCGCGGCCACGATGGCCGCCTCGCTGAGCACCAGGGCGAAGACCTCGCGGCGGGTGACGCCCAGGCAGCGCAGGGTGCCGAACAGCGGCCGCCGCTGGACCACCGAGAAGGTCATGGTGTTGTAGATCAGGAACAGTCCCACCACCAGTGCCAGCAGGCTGAGCGCGGTCAGGTTGATGCGAAAGGCGGCGATCATCTGCTGCAGCGCGCCGCTGCGGGCGGCTACGGCGGTCAACGTCGCTCCGGCGGGCAGGAGGGACCGCAGCCGCGCCTCGGCCGCGGGGTCCCCCTCAGACAGGATCACGTCAATGCGGTCCAGGCGGCCCAGCCGGCCGGTGAGCTCCTGGGCGGTGGCGATGTCGGCCAGGATCAGGCCGTCCAGGGCGCGGCGGCTCAGGCTGTCGGCCGGCTCCAGCAGGCCGGCCAGGGTCGCCATGCGCCGGTAGCCGCCCACGTTGAGTTCCAGGGTGTCGCCGGGCTGCAGGCCAAAGCGCTCGGCCACCGGCCGCGAGAGCAGCACCGCGCCGGGCCGGGTGAGGAAGGCCGTCAGGTCGGCCAGGGGCACGCCGCTGCGATCGGCCAGATAGGTGCGGAAGGGGGCCTCGGCGAAGGGGTCGGCGCCCAGCAGGGTGAAGGGCTGGTTGCCCAGCTGCGGCGATGTGACGACCTCGGTCACCACCGGCGCCAAGGGCACGCCGGCAGTGGCCACGCCCTGGCGCCGCAGGTCCACGTACACCGTCTGGTCCAGCCCCTGCGGCCCGCCCACGATCTGGTGGGTGGCGCGGCCGGCCACCGCCTCGGTGCTCAGGTCGAAGGCCTGCCGCGCGCTGGCGTTGGCCAGGTCAATGGCCACCACCACGGCCACGCCCAAGGCGATGCCCAGCACCATCAGCGCGGTCTGCCAGGGGTGGCGCAGCAGATAGCGCCAGCCGACCCGCCACAAGGGGGACGAGAGGCCGGGGGCGGGTGGGGCTGCGGGGACGCTCGGCGCGCTCGGCTCGGCCACGGCTACTCCTCCAGGCGACCGTTGCGCAGGTGCAGCACCCGGTCGGCGCGGCGGGCGCTGTCCGGGTTGTGGGTGACCATGATCAGGTTCTTGCCGGCCTGGCGGGTGAGGCGGTCCAGCAGGGCCAGCACCTGGCGGCCCGTGGCCTCGTCCAGGTTGCCGGTGGGCTCGTCGGCCAGCACCAACACGGGGTCGTGGACCAGGGCGCGGGCGATGGCCACCCGCTGTTGCTCGCCTCCGGAGAGGCGATCGGGGAAGGTGGCGGCCCGGTCCAGCAGGCCCACCTCGGCCAGCAGGGCCTGCCCGCGCTCGCGCGCGTGGGCCGGGTCCGCGCCGTTGAGCTCCAGGGGCAGCACGACGTTCTCCCACACGGTGAGGGTGGGGATCAGGTTGAAGAACTGGAAGACGAAGCCGATGGAGCGCCGGCGAAAGAGGGTGCGGCGGTGGTCGTCCAGCGCAGTGAGCTCCTGGCCGTCTAGCCAGATGCGGCCCGCGTCGGGTCGGTCAATGCCGCTGATCAGGTTGAGCAGGGTGCTCTTCCCGCTGCCGCTGCGGCCTAGGATGGCGGTGAACTCGCCCTGGGCGAAGGTAGCGTCGGCGTCCTGCAGCACGACGCGACGCTGGTCCCCCTCGCGGTAGCTCTTGGAGAGCCCCTCCAGGCGCAGGAAGGGAGCCGGCGTAGCCGTCGGCGTCGGCTGAGGCTGCGCCAGGGGGGAGCTGTGGCCGTTGCGGGGGGCCTTCACGGCGCTGATGTCGGAGAGCTTGAGCATGGGGATGTTCCTGATTTTGGCCACGAATTAAACGAATTGCGCGAATTCTCGTCTTGGAGTGGAGGCTTTAGCCGGCGTCCATGAAGGCGTCGAGGCCTCAGTTGTCTTTGGCCACGAATTAGACGAATTGCACGAATTCGGTTCGAGGCTTCAGCCGGTGTTCGCCCGGCGGTTTTGGCCGTCCAGCAACCGGACCAGTCGGGAAATTCAGAGCTGAGGCAGGCGCTGCCTTGGGATGAGTGCCTGTAAGCGGACGTTTTTTGCCGCATACTACCTACGGCACGACGCTTTGTCAAGTTTCTGTTTAGTATAATATAGACAAAATGTATGCACTATGACCAATTTTGTTCGCCGATGACCAAGTTGGCCCCGCCCTGGCTGCGCAGCCAGGCGTACA
>JANWYQ010000081.1 GCA_025055015.1 Caldilineales bacterium | reverse complement strand
GCTGAGCAGGGAGGTGGTTGATGCGCCTGAACCTGCGGCGGTTTGACTTCGCACTGCTGTTGGCCGTGCTGGTGCTGGCGATCTTCGGCGTGGCCATGGTCTACAGCGCCACCCAGCGGGTGCCCGGTTACGAGGCCTATCCCACGCGCCAAGCCATCTACGTCTTGATCGGCCTGCTGTTGCTGGTTCTGGCGGCCGCCTTCGACTATCGCCTGCTCACCAGCCTCCAGTGGCCGTTGTACGTGGTGATGGTGGCCGCGTTGGTGGCGGTGATGGTCCTCGGCCAGGTGCGAGGGGGCGCCGCCGGGTGGTTCAACGCCGGCGTAGTGTTCGTGCAGCCGGCGGAGCTGGCCAAGGTGCTGTTCGTGGTGGCCTTCGCCCAGTACCTCAGCAGCCGCCGCGAACGGCTCAACCGCCCCCTCACCGTCTTAGGCGCGGGGCTGCTGGTGGCCGTGCCCATGGTCTTGATCTACATGCAGCCCGACCTGGGCACGGCGGTGGTGTTGGGTGCCATCGGCGCCGTCATGCTCTTCGTGGCCGGCCTGTCGTGGGGCTACATCGGCGCTTCGGCGCTGGCGGTCGTCCTGGCCGCGCCGGTGATCTGGGCGAACCTGCAGGGGTACATGCGGGAGCGCATCCTGATCTTCCTGGACCCCAACAGCAACCCCGACGCCAGCTTCAACGTGGCCCAGGCCCTGATCAGCATCGGCAACGGCGGCTGGCTGGGCAAGGGCTTTGGGCAGGGCAGCCAGAGCCAGCTGCACTTCCTGCGGGTGCGCTACGCCGACTTTATCTACAGCGTGGTCGCCGAGGAGCTGGGGTTCGTCGGCGCGGTGGCTCTGATGCTGTTGATCCTGGCCGTGCTCTGGCGGCTCTTCAACATCGCCGACCAGGCGCGCGATCACTTCGGCCGGCTGGTGGTGACCGGCGTCATCGCCATGATCCTGGTGCAGTCCGTGGTCAGCATCGGCATGAACCTGGGCCTGTTGCCCGTCACCGGCATCACCCTGCCCTTCATCAGCTTCGGGGGCAGCTCGCTGGTGACGGTCATGATCGGCATCGGCCTGGCCGAGAGCGTGGCCATGCGCAACCGCAAGATCGAGTTCGACTGAGGCCTCTTATGCTAGACATAAAAATAATTCGCGAGAACCCGCAGTTTGTCAAAGAGCAGATGGCGAAGCTCCAGGCTTTCGACGCGCCGGTGGACCAGGTGCTGGCGCTGGACGAGGAGCGGCGCAGCATCCTGGTGCAGGTGGAGGAGCTGAAGGCCCGGCGCAACGCGGAGAGCAAGCGCATCGGCCAGCTCCTGCGCGAGGGGCGGTCGGAGGAGGCCGACGCGCTCAAGGCGGAGATGGCCCAGGTGGCCGCGACGATCGAGGCGCTGGACGCCCGGCTGAAGGAGGTAGACGCGGCGCTGTTCGACGCCATGAGCCGCATTCCCAACCTGCCCCTGCCCAGCGTGCCGGTGGGCAAGGACGACAGCGAGAACGTGGTGGTGCGCACCGAGGGCCGCTTCCGAGAGTTCGACTTCCCGCCCCTGCCCCACTGGGAGCTGGGGGAGGCCCTGGGCATCATTGACTTCGAGCGGGGCGTGAAGCTCTCGGGCAGCCGGTTCTACGTCTTGAAGGGGCTGGGCGCACGGCTGCAGCGCGCGCTGATCACCTGGATGCTGGACGTGCACATCCACGAGCACGGCTACACCGAGGTGTACCCGCCCTTTGTGGTGCGGGAGCACTGCCTGTTCGGCACCGGCAACCTGCCCAAGTTCGGCGACAACCTGTATCGGGACGTCGAGGACGACCTGTGGCTGATCCCCACGGCCGAGGTGCCGGTGACCAACCTCTATCGGGACGAGATCCTGCCCCCAGGCAGCCTGCCCATCTACCACGTGGCCTACAGCCCCTGCTTCCGCCGCGAGCGCATGTCCGCGGGCAAGGACGTCCGGGGCATCAAGCGCGGGCACCAGTTCGACAAGGTGGAGATGGTGAAGTTCGTGGAGCCGGAGCAGGGGGAGGCGGAGCTGGAGAAGCTGATCGCCGACGCCGAGGACATCTGCCGCCGGCTGGACGTGCCGTACCGCCTGGTGCAGATGTGCACCGGCGACCTGGCCTTTGCGGCGGCGGCCAAGTTCGACTTGGAGCTGTGGGCGCCCGGCTGCGGCGAGTGGCTGGAGGTCAGCTCCTGCTCCCTGTTCAACGACTTCCAGGCGCGGCGGGCCAACATCCGCTACCGTCCGGCGGAGGGCGCGCGGCCGCGCTACGTCTACACGCTAAACGGCTCCGGCCTGGCCCTGCCGCGGGTAATGATCGCCGTGTTGGAGAACTACCAGCAGCGGGACGGCAGCGTGGTGGTGCCGGAGGTGTTGCGGCCGTACATGGGCGGCGTCGAGGTGATCCGGTAGCGCTCCGGTCGGCAGGGGTTGACACCGGCCGGACGTTACTTTGACGGAATGCGCCCCCTGTGCTACAATGCAGCCGTCCCGAGGGAAAGGGAACAACCCGGAGGGATGGCCGAGCGGTTTAAGGCGGCTGTCTTGAAAACAGCTGTGGCAGCAATGTCACCGGGGGTTCGAATCCCTCTCCCTCCGCCTGAGCCGGCAGCCGGCGATCGGCCGTCGGCGCTGTGAACAATCGAACATGGGGAGGTCGCATAGTATGGTCTAGTGCGCCCGCCTGCTAAGTGGGTAGGGGCCGATTTAAGGTCCCTCGAGGGTTCAAATCCCTCCCTCCCCGCCTAGGCCCCAGTAGCTCAGCGGATTAGAGCGCTTCCCTGCGGAGGAAGAGGCCACAGGTTCGAGTCCTGTCTGGGGTACCATCGCAGCCCTTCGACGCCCTGTCGAGGGGCTGTTTTTTTGTGCGCCGGCCGTCTTCGATTTTTTGGGCTGCCCTGAACTTGAGTTATAATCGGCGCTGACGGTGGCCGCTATGAAGCCGCGGCGCCGTTGAAGCTCCCCTTCGCATCCCCCTGTGAGGCTCGCGCGATGTTCAAACGAAATCCTTCCCCTGACCTCTTGTCGTTCCTTGGTGCGCGGCTTGGCCTAGCCGGCGCCTCCGGGCCCAACACCATGGCCCTGTTCGCCAGCGGCGACGCCGGCGATAGCAAGCGCACGGTGCGCGCCGGCCGCCGCCGCACCAGCGGCTCCACCGAGCCCGGCCCGCGCGAGCGCGCAGAGGCTCCCAAGCGGGAGAAACCCTCAGCGGCGCCCGGCGGCCCGCCTCGTCCGCCAGCGGCGCCGCCGCCCATGGGTCCCACCGGCGGCGCGCCGATGAGCGGCCTCCCGCGCAATCCGCTGCTGGCCATCCTGGGGCTCGCGGTCGTCGCCTGCCTCGTGCTCTTCACCGTCCTCTTCGGCGGCGGTGGAGGGGACATGGGCGAGCTCCTGCCCCCCGTGCCGGAGCAGGAAGCGCAGCTGCCCGAGCAGGAGCCGCCCACCCCTGTGCCCCAGGCCCCCCGGCCAACGCCAACCCCCCGCCCTCTGACCGGGGGGGCGTCGCCCACTCGCGGCGACACGTGGCTCATCCTGCTGTACCAAGACGCGGACGACAAGATCTTGGAGCAGGACATCTATATTGACCTGAACGAAGCGGAGCGCATCGGCTCCAGCGACAAGGTCCATATCGTCAGCCAGATGGACCGCTACGCAGGCGGCTTCAGCGGCGACGGCAACTGGACCGGCACCCGGCGCTACTACGTCACCCAGGACCCGGACCTGAACCGCGTGCGGTCGGAGCTGGTCGAGGACCTGGGCGAGCTGAACATGGCCGACGGCAAGACGTTGGTGGACTTCGCCGTGTGGGCCATCGAGACCTACCCGGCCGACAAGGTGGTGCTGATCATGTCGGACCACGGGATGGGCTGGCCGGGGGGCTGGAGCGACCCGGCGCCCCCCCGCCGCGGCAACCCCCAGGTACCCCTCTCGCAGGTGATCGGCAACCAGTTCTACCTGCACGAGATAGATGCGGCGCTAGCAGAGATCCGGCAGCGCACCGGCCTGGACAAGTTCGAGCTGGTCGGCATGGACGCCTGCTTGATGGGCCACCTCGAGGTGTTCGAGATGCTGTCCGACCACGCGCGCTACGCCGTGGCCTCCCAGGAGACGGAGCCGGCCTTGGGCTGGGCTTACACCAGCTTCCTGCGCGAGCTGCAGCGGAACCCGGGCATGAGCGGCGCAGAGCTAGGCCAGCTGATCGTGCAGAGCTACATCGGCGAGGACCAGCGCATCGTGGACGATCAGGCGCGGGCGGAGTTCGTGGGCGGGGGCCGCGGGGGCATGTACGGCGGCCCCACGGCGGCGCAGATCACCGCTCAGCTCGACCGCAACATCACCCTGGCGGCCGTGGACCTGAGCCAGATCGGCGCCCTCCGGGAGGCCACCAACGAGCTGGCCTTTGCGCTGCAGGGCATCAACCAGAAGATCGCAGCGCAGGCGCGCACGTATGCCCAGTCCTTCACCAGCATCTTCGGCTCCTCGGTGCCTCCCTCGTACATTGACCTCGGCCACTTTGCCCAGCTGGCGGCGCAGAACAGCCGCGACCCAAAGGTCGCCAGCGCCGCCGACCAGGTGATGCAGGCGCTGGGCCAGTTCGTAGTGGCCGAGCGCCACGGCCGCAACCGCGCCGGCGCAACGGGGGTGTCCATCTACTTCCCCAGCTCCCAGCTCTACCAAAACGCTGCCGCCGGCCCGCAGTCCTACTTGGTCACCTCGCAGCGCTTCGCCGACCGCTCCCTGTGGGACGAGTTCCTGGCCTTCCACTACACCGGCCGCCGCTTCGACCGCGGGGCCGCTGGCGTGGCCGTCCCGGCGCGCGGGGAGCCGATCGTCGGGCCGGGCGCAGGCAAGATCTCCGTCTCACCCCTGAAGCTGTCCTCGAAGGTGGCCGAGCCGGGCAAGCCGATCCTCATGAGCGCCGACATCAGCGGCGAGAACATCGGCTACGTGCGCCTCTTCGTCGGCTACCTGGACCGGCAGTCCAACTCCATCTACGTAGCCGACACCGACTACCTGGACAGCCCGGAGACGCGCGAGCTGGAGGGCATCTACTACCCTGACTGGGGCGAGGGCGACTTCACCCTGGAGTTCGAGTGGGAGCCCATCGTCTTCGCCATCACCGACGGTCGGCGCTCGGTGGTGGCCCTGTTCAACCCGGAGGAGTACGGCCGGACGCGGGAGGAGGCTGTCTACTCGGTGCAGGGCATCTACACCTACCAGGACGGCGAACAACGGCCGGCCCTGCTCTACTTCCAGGACGGCGTGATGCGCGCGGTCTACGGCTTCACCGGCGACGAGGCCGGCGCCCCGCGCGAGATCATCCCTGAGCCCGGCGACACCTTCACCGTCCTTGAGATCTGGCTGGACTTGGACGCCAACGGCCGCGTGGTGAGCCGCGACACCCAGGAGGGCGAGACCCTAGTCTTCGGCGACCAGCCCTTCACCTGGAAGGAGATGGACGCCGCCCCCGGCAACTACGTCGTTGGCTTCATCGTCGAGGACCTGGACGGCAACTCGGTGGCGGTGTACGAACAGGTGACGGTGCGGTGATCGGTGACCGGTGATCGGTGATCGGTGATCGGTAATCGGTGACCGGTAGACGGTAGGCGGCGTTCGAAAGACGAAGCCGTTGCTCCCCGGGGAGGGGTTGACCTCTCCCTCGGCAGCAACGGCTTCGGCCGTTTTGCGGGGGAAACGGTGCAGCTCAGGGGAAGCGCAGGGGCGCGCCGCAGCGGCCGCAGAAGCGGTCCCCCGGCTGAGCTTGGTGGCCACAGCGGGTGCAGAAGCGAGCCTGGGCGGAGGAAGGCAAGGGCGCTGCCTGGGGGGAGGCGGGCGAGCTCGCGGTCTGGGTCTGCCGGCGCAGGGCGGCCACCTGCGCCTCGATGGCCGCGTCCAGGGCGGGGTCTGCGGCCGCCGCCTCCAGCGCGTCCATCTCTCGCAACACGGCCGCTGCCTCTGCCTTCAGCTGGGCGCTGAAGGCCTGGTAGTCCGCCTCCGAGACCTTCCCCACCTGGTAGTCGAACTCCAGCTCCTTGATGGCCCGATAGATGGCGTCGCGGCGCTCGGAAAGCTCCGCCAAGGGGTCGGCCACAGCGATCTGCGCCGCGGTGGCCTCGGCGACGGCAGGCTCCTCCCGCTGTCGCAACAGGGGCCAGGCCAGCGCTGCCACGGCTACCGTTAGCAGCACGACCCCACCGACCAGCACCAAGATCGTCATGCTCGCCTCACGCCCGCTGCCGGGGCTGCTGCCTCGCTGCGGCGGCGCTCCTCGGCCGTGGCGTGGGGCCAGACCGCCGCCAGCGTGCCCAGGATCATCACGGCGCCGCCGATCCACATCCAGCTCATCAGGGGGTTCACGTAGGCCTTGAAGGACGCAGTCTGGCCGTTGTTCTCCCAGCCGGCCAGCACGACGTACAGGTCCTCGGTCAGGCCCATGCGGATGGCGATCTCGTTGGTAGGCTGGTCTTGGCCGGCGCGGGACCGGTAGAAGTTCATGGCCGGCATGACCGGGTCGGTGACCAGGCCGTTGCGCTTCACGCCCACCACAGCCCGCACCTGGTCGTAGGTGGGGCCGGCCACCTGGCGCAGGTCCATATACGTCAGCTCGTAGTTTCCCACGCGCATGGACTCGTTGATGGCCAGGTTGGCCTGCGCCTCGATCTGATAGGTGTTGGCGCCCGTGATGGCCACGGCGATCATCAGCACGCCCAGGTGCACGATGTAGCCGCCGTAGCGGCGCTGGTTGCGCCGCAGGAGCGTCCAGACCGCCGCCGGCCAGCTCTCCCCGCGCGTGGCCCGTCGCGCCTGAGCCCCGCGGTAGAACTCCTGCAGGATGCCGCCCAGCACGAAGCCGATCACCGCAAAGGACAACACAGCGTAGGGCCGGCGCACCCCCAGGAGGAAGGCGAGCAAAGCCGTGGCCAAGCCGAAGACGAGCGGAAAGGTGAAGTTCTCGCGCAGGGCCGCTCGGCCCGTCCTGCGCCAGGCC
Organism: Caldilineales bacterium; assembly: GCA_025055015.1. Classification (GTDB taxonomy): domain Bacteria; phylum Chloroflexota; class Anaerolineae; order JAAEKA01; family JAAEKA01; genus JANWYQ01. The sequence goes on along the minus strand of JANWYQ010000081.1, from coordinate 24,020 downwards.
AACAGGGGCGCGCTGCCCATCAGCGCCAGCAGCACGATGAACAGCGGCCCGGTCACCTTGTTGAACCAGGGCGCGGCCAGGGACATGCGGTCAACGGGCAAGAAGCGGCTGAGGAAGTCGGAGATCAAGGGGTACAGGGTGCCGAAGAGGGTCACCCCCATGATGCCGAAGAAGACCAGGTTCTGAAACAGGAAGGCCGACTCTCGGCTGAGCACGCTGTCCAGCTGGTTCACGCTGCGCAGGTCGTCCCAGCGGCTGAGCAGCAGCCACAGGTAGCCGAAGAAGGTCAGCGCCATGAAGGCCAGGAAGAGGGGGCCGATGTTGGACAGCGCAAAGGCGTGCACCGACTCGATCACGCCGCTGCGGGTGAGGAAGGTGCCGAAGATGGTGAGGCCAAAGGTCGTGCCGATGAGCACCATGTTCCACACCTTCAGCATCCCCCGCCGCTCCTGGATCATGATGGAGTGCAGGAAGGCGGTGGCAGTGAGCCAGGGCAACAAGCTGGCGTTCTCCACCGGGTCCCAAGCCCAGTAGCCGCCCCAGCCCAGCTCGACATAAGCCCACTGGGAGCCCATCAGGATGCCGGCGGTCAGGAACATCCAGGGCACCAGGGTCCATCGCCGCATCACCCGGATCCAGTCGTTGCCCAGCTGGCGGGTGACCAGCGCCGCCACGGCGTAGGCGAAGGGCACGGTCATGCCCACCCAGCCCAGGTAGAGCATCACCGGGTGGATCACCATCCAGTAGTTCTGCAGCAGGGGGTTGAGGCCGCTGCCGTCCGTCACCTGGTGGGCGACAGCGCCGGCCGGCGCCACCACGCGCGGCTCGATGTTGCCGTCGGGCAGGACCCACAGCCGCGCAAAGGGGTTGGCGGAAAACAGCAACACCACCAGGAAGAAGAGCTGGGTGGTCAGCAGGACGGCGGTGACGTACGGGCGGAGCACCGGCTGCCGCTCCCACTGCGCCACGGTCGCCGCGTAAGCGTAGAGCGACAGGACGAGGGTCCAGAACAGCAGGGAGCCTGCCTGCCCACCCCAAAAGGCCGCCACCCGGTAGAACAAGGGGAGATCGTTGCTCACGTGGCCCACCACGTAAGCCAGGCTATAGTCGCGGCGCACCAGGGCCGCCACCAGCACCATGCTGGCGAAGGTCACGAAAGCGCTCACCACGTAGAGCGCGTTGCGGCCGGCCACAACCAGCGCCGGGCGCCGTTGCCAGGCGCCGATCAGGTTCGCTGCGATGCCAAAGGCAGCTACAAACAGCGCAATCGTCAGCGCCAACAGTCCGAGATCAGCCATGGGGTATCACTCTAGCGGTGGTTCTAGTGGCGCAGCAGGCGCTCTAGCTCGGCCACCAGCTGGGCCTCTGTGACGGGGCCGATGAACACCTTGGCCACCTGTCCTTGGGGGTCCACGATGAAGGTCTCGGGCAGGCCCTGCACGCCGTAGGCGTTGTAGATGCGCCCTTGGATGTCGGGCCCGTTGGGATAGGTGATGTCGTAGTTCTGGATCCACTGCCGGTTCAGCGGCTCCTGGTCCAGGTAGTTCACGCCCAACACCAGGACCCCTCGATCGCGATACTGCCGCCACACGCGCTCGATGTCGTCGGCCTCGTCCTTGCAGGAGACGCACCAGGTAGCCCAGAAGTTCAGCACCACTACCTGGCCTTGCAGCTCGGACAGGCGATAGGTCTTGCCCTCGAAGGAGGTCAGCGTGAAGTCCGGCGCCTGGCCTTCTGTCACCCGGCGGTCGCCGGAGATCATGAGGCCATAGGCCAGCAGGGCCACGAAGCCCGCAGCGAGGACCAGGATGAGGTAGCGGCTAAGCGCTCGGCGCTTGCCTACTTGCTTTGGGGCTGCGGTGGGGGAGAGGGCGTCGGCCATAGGACGGATGGGCTCCTCAGTCCAGGTGCGCTAGGTCCTGTTCGACCCTGGCGAGGTAGGGGTCGGGGGCGTGGGATCCAGGAGCCGCGGCTGCGGGGCCGGCCTCGGGCGCTGCGCTGCGCGTCCACCGGCGCACCTGGAACCCAAGCCACAGGCCCGCAGCCGCCAAGGCGCCCGCCGGCAACAGCCAGCCCAGCCAGTTCAGCCCCTGGCGCGGGGGCTCGCCCAAGACCGTGGGGCCGTACTGGGCCACGAACTCGGCCTTGATCTGGTCCTTGGTGGCGCCAGCAGCCAGCCGGTCGGCGATGACATCGCGCATCTGGGCGCACACTTGCAGGTCACACGCGTCCAGGCGAATGCCGTTGCACAAGGGGCAGTACAGCTCACGCGCCACGGCGTTGACTTGGTCCAAGGTGGGGGGCGAGGCGGTCTGCGCCGCAGCGCTGCCCACCGCAATAGCCAGCCCCAGGGCCAACGCCAGGCAGAGGGCTCGTCCGGCCAGGGCGTGGCGATGTTGCGCACGCCGGCGCGACGTTTGTGGCATCATTGTCGTCTTAAATCGTTGCCGGGCTGAGATGTGAGTTGTCCGCAGGCGCCTTTACGGTGCTCAGCGCAGCCAAGGTTCCTGCCCGTCGCCGCCTTGCCGGCGACGTTTGGCTCTGAAAGTATACCTGGATCGAGCGCGCTTGACCAGTTCGGCGTCTCACAATTTGGGCGCCATCTGGCCGACAACAGGCTCTGAGCTTGTGCAAGATTTGTCGTTAGCGCTCCGCCGGATAAAATAGCTTTACGTTTTGGTTATCAGCTATTACCCAACTCGTCACCGCTCACCTCAACGCTGCGGAGGTTTGGCCATGCGCAGGTTTGTTCTTTCTATTGTGCTGAGCGCCGCCCTGGCTTTGACGGGGCTCATGGCTGTGGCTGCGCCGGCGGCTGCCGCGTCCGGGTCTGCGCCGGCGGCCCAGGCCGGCGGCGTGCACATCGTGCGCGCAGGGGAGACGCTGAGCCGCATTGCGGCCCGCTACGGCATCAGCGTGCAGGCGTTGGCGCGCGCCAACGGCATCGCCAACCCCAACCACATCTACGTGGGCCAGCGGCTGGTGATCCCAGGGGCCAGGGGAGCCGGCAGCGGCGCCGGCGGCTCGGGCAGCGCGGGGGGCGCGGCGCGCGGGGTCCACGTGGTGCGCGCGGGCGAGACCCTCAGCAGCATCGCGGCGCGCTACGGCGTCAGCGCGTCGGCCCTGGCCCGCGCCAACGGCATCAGCAACCCCAACCGCATCTACGTGGGACAGCGGCTGCGCATCCCGGCCGGCGGCGCAGCGTCGGGCGGGCCGGCGGTCGGCCAGCCGGCGCCGGCGCCCGTCAGCACCGGCCACTGGATAGACATTGACCTGAGCGCCCAGCGCCTGACGGCCTACGAGGGCAGCACGCCCGTGTTCAGCACCCTGATTAGCTCCGGCCGCAACCCCACCCCCACGCCGGTGGGCCTCTTCCGCGTTGGCTACAAGGTGCGCTCTCAGCGCATGACCGGCCCCGGCTACGACCTACCCAACGTGCCCTGGGTGATGTACTTCACCAACCGCGGCCACGCCATCCACGGCGCTTACTGGCACAACAACTTCGGCTACCCCATGAGCCACGGCTGCGTCAACGTGCCCGTCAGCAACGCCCAGTGGCTGTACAACTTCGCGCCCGTGGGCACCCCTGTGCGAGTGCGCTACTGAGGGAGTGAACCAATCCGGCCGGCGGTCCCCGAACGATGCGCGTCACGCCTCCGACGTCGCACTCGGACCGCCGGCCCCGAGCCCTATGCCCGCGCAGCGCCGGGCGCCGAAACCCGCCAGCGAGCGAACTGCGGATCCTGGTCCAGGAGCCGGCGCAGCCCCTCCACCAGCGACACCCGGGGGGAGTAGCCCAACACCTCGCCGGCCAGCGTGAGATCGGCCACCAGCCGCGACACGCCCCCCGGCTGCGCTTCGTTGTACAACACCGACGGCTCGCGGCCGGTGACCGCCGCCACATAGCGGACCAGATCCTTGACGCTGGTCTCTACCCCGGAACCGACGTTGATGATCAGGCCGTTCACCCCCGGCGTGGTGGCAGCCGCCTCCAGGGCCCGCACCACGTCGTCTATGTAGACGAAGTCGCGCGTTTGGCTGCCGTCACCGTGCACCACCAGGGAGCCGCCGCTCAAGGCCCGTCGCAGGAAGAGAGGCACCACCGGCGCGTGGGCCGGCGGCACCCGCTGGCCGGGGCCGTAGGCGTTGAAGATGCGCAGCGCCACCGTCTCCGCGCCGTACAGCTTGCCCAGCGTGAAGACGTAGTGCTCCGCGGCTACCTTGGTCACCGCGTAGGGGGATTGAGGCTGGGGTTGCAGCCCCTCGCGCACCGGCTGTTGCGGCTGGTTGCCGTAGACCGTGCCGGACGAGGCCAACACCACCCTGGGCACGCCCACGTCCCGCACCGCCGTCATCAAGGCGACGGTGCCTCCCACGTTGACCTCGTTGTACTCCTGGGGATACAGCACCGACTCGGCCACCAACACCCGCGCCGCCAGGTGGAACACGCACTCCACGTCCTGCAGCAACGTCCAGAGCATGGGCACGTTGCGCACATCCCCACGGTGGAAGAGCACCCGCGGGTCCAACCGGCTGGGGTCCCCTGCGCTCAAGTCGTCCAGCGCTCGCACGTCGTGGCCTGCCGCCACCAAATGGTTACACAGGGCCGTCCCGATAAATCCTGCACCGCCTGTCACCAGAAACCGCATACGCTGTGTCTCTCGTGGATTGCAAGGGGTCAGGCCGCCTCGGCGGCCACGCGCATTATAGCATAGGCGTAGGCAGCGGGCCACTTCCGTCCCTCGGTGCGCCGAGCCGACCGCTCTTGTCATAAGCGAGCTTCTGTGATACCATGAGCCTATGGCGCACACGGCTGGCCGGTCGTTGTTGACGGTAGAGGCGGAGGCGTTCTGGCCCTACGCCCGTCCGGAGCCCGCGCGGCTCTGGCTGGACGAGGACCGCGCCTGGCCGGCCGGCCTGGTGGAGCACTACGTCAGCCGCTACAGCGCGCCGGGGGACCTGGTGATTGACCCCTTTGCGGCGCAGCCGGCGCTGATCCGGGCGGCCGCAGCCCAGCGTCGGCTGCTGCTCAACCACTACAGCCCGGCTACAGCCCTGGCGATCGGCGTGGCGGCGCTGCCCCCGGCGCGCAGCGCCGTGGACGCCGCCTTCACCGCCGTGGCCAATGCGCCCCGCCGCGGCCGTACCCTGGCGGACTACCTGCGCTCCCTCTACGAAACCGTCTGTCCCCAGTGCGCGCAGACCATCTCGGCCGACTACCTGGTGTGGGACCGGAACGCCGGCGAGCCGGTGGAGAGGGGCTACTCGTGCCCCCACTGTGGAAGCAGCGGCCTGGCTCCGGCCGACCTGGCCGACGTCAACCTGGCCGCCGGGCTGGAGGTGCGCGGGGCAGCCTATTGGGGCTTGCTCAGCCGGCTGGTGGCGCCCGGCGATCCGCAGACCGAGGCGGCGCGGCGCCTGCTGGAGCTCTACACCCCCCGCAGCCTCACGGTGATCAGCGAGCTTCTGGCCGCGGTGGAGCAGCGGCTGAAGGACCCCGACCAGCGCCGCGCCGGCCTGGCCCTGGTGCTGCACGTCATGCAGCGCTGCCTCTCCTTGTACCAGCAGCCCCTTCCCTGGGAGACCTTGGCGCCTGCCCTGCCGGCCCAGCTGCACCTGCCGGCCCGGTTTGTGGAGCACAACGCCTGGCTGGCCTTCGAGGCGGCCTATCGCCAGCTGGCCCAACGTCCGCGGCCGGCGGTGCGCGAGGTGAACGACCTGGCAGCCCTGACCGGGCCCTACGGCCAGGGCAGCGCGCTGATCCTCGGCGTCTCGGCCCACAACCTCGCCAAGCAGCTACCTCCGGAGAGCGTGGCCCTGGCCCTGAGCACGCCGCCGCCGTTGAGCAGCGCCCGCTACGCGCTCAGCTTCCTGTGGACCGGCTGGCTCTTCGGCCGCAACGCCGCAGCGCCGCTGAAGCCCATGCTTGCCATGCCGCCCCCCACGTGGGACTGGTATGTCCAGAGCCTGGCGGCCGCCCTGCGGGGGGTGCGCCGGGCGCTGCGCCCCGATGGACGCCTGGTGATGGCCGGCCGCAGCGCCTCGGCGCGGCCGCTGTTGGCGTTGCTCAACGCGGCCGATCTGGCCGGCCTGCGGCTGGTGGCGCAAGCGGTTCAAGCGCCCCTCCTGGCGGACGAGGAGGAGATGGCCTGGCAGCTGACCTTTGCCCGTCGGGGGCCGCGCGCCCAGGGGACGGCGCCGACCGAGGCCCTGGACCAAGCCCGCCAGGCTGCGCAGGACGCCGTCCTCGACCTGGTCCACCTGCGCGGGGAGCCGATACCCGTCACCCTGGCCAACGCGGCCGTGGCCGTCCAGTGGGAGGCCGGCGACCTCCTGGGTCCGCTGCGGGAGCACCCCGAGGCTGCGCGACGGCCGATCGCGTTTCAAGTGCAGCAGTCGCGGGCAGCCCTCACGCCGGACCTGCCGCCCCTCGGCCTGCGCTACGGCGGCGGCGAGGGCATCGTCGAGCAGTGGGTGCCGGATCTGCTGCCTACCCTGCCTCCGCTGGCCGATCGGGTGGAGCTGGCGGTGGCCGAGCTGCTGGGCCAAGACGCCTGGACCGCGGAGGGGCTGCTGGCAGCCATCTACGGCCGCTTCCGCGGCTGGGAGACCCCCGATGCGGCGCTGGTGGATGCCTGCCTGGAGTCCTATGCGGAGGAGCAGGCCGACGGCCGACTGGCCCTGCGGCCGGAGGACGAGGCGGCTCGACGGGCCCGAGAACGAGGGGAGATGCTGCTGCGCCTGCACACCCTGGGCCACCGCCTGGGCTACCAGGTGTGGGTGGCGCCGGCCGAACAGGGCAGCGCGCTGGGCCTGGTGCCCCTGGGAAAGGGCGGGCCCGACCGCCCGGAGGCCTGGGCGCCGGCCGGGCTGGTGTGGCACGAGGCGGGCCGTCCGGCCTACGCCTTCGCGCTCACTTTCCACGCTGTGCTGCATCCCTGGCTTCGACCGCCGGCGACCGAGCTGGCCGACTGCCCGCGCTACGTGGTGTTGCCCGGCGGGCGGGCCGGCCTGGTGGCCTTCAAGCTGCGGCGGTCGCCGGCCTGGCGCGGGCTGTTGGCCGAGGCCGGCTGGGCCTTCGTGAAGTTCCGCCACGTGCGGCAGCTGGCGTCGTTGTCCGACCTCACCCGCGCCGGCTTTCGCGCCCGGATCGAGCTGGACCCCATCGTGCGCCTGCCCGGCGAGCAGCTGGCCCTGTTCACCGCCGCCGAAGGAGCGTGACATGTTCACCGACCGCTTGCCCTTTTACCCCTTGGCCCATCGTCCGACGCCCCTGGAGGATCTGCCGCGGCTCAGGGCGGCGCTGCAGGGCGAGGCGCCCCCTGGTCGGGTGCCCCGCCTTCTGATCAAGCGCGACGACCAAACCGGCCTGGCCGCAGGGGGCAACAAGACCCGCAAGCTGGAGCTGCTGCTGGGTGACGCGCTGCGCCAGAGCGCGGACACGCTGATCACCGTGGGCGCGCCCCAGTCCAACCACTGCCGCCAAACCGCGGCAGCCGCCGCGCGCGCCGGCCTGCGCTGCGTCCTGGTGCTGGGCGGCTCGGCGCCGATGCTGGAGGGTGGCAACCTGTTGCTGGATCGCCTGTTGGGCGCCGAGATCGTCTGGGCCGGCGGCCGCGATCGGCTGGAGGTGATGGCGGAGGTGGCGGAGGCTGAGCGGGCTGCCGGCCGTGCGCCCTACCTCATCCCCTACGGCGGCTCCAACGCCGTGGGCGCGGCGGGCTATGCCGCAGCCATGGAGGAGCTGTGCCAGCAGCTGGCGGACCGCGGCTGGACCGCCGAGCACGTGGTGGTGGCCACCAGCAGCGGTGGCACCCAGGCCGGGCTGGCCGTGGGCGCCCTGGCGCAGGGCTTCTCCGGCCGCCTGCACGGGATCAGCATAGACGCCGCCGCTGATCGGCTGCGGCCGTGGCTGGCCGAGCTGGCCGGCGAGACCGCCCGCTTGCTCGGCCTGGACCTAGCCTTCGCTGCCGACGACTTCATCGTCCACGACGCCTACCTGGGGGGCGGCTACGGCGTGGTGGGCGACGCCGAGCGGGAGGCCATCGTCCTGCTGGCCCGCAGCGAGGGGATCCTGGTGGACCCGGTGTACACCGCCCGCGCGCTGGCCGGGCTGCTGGACCTGATCCGCCGCGGCCACTTCCGCGCCGACGAGACGGTGGTCTTCTGGCACACCGGCGGCCTGCCGGCCCTGTTTGCCTATGCCGAGCAGCTCGGCGAGCCGCGGCCCGCTGGACGCAGCCGCTCGTCGCGGGTATAATGCCAACGTATTTTGCTTGCGGAGGCAACCACCGTTGGAAATCACCTGGTACGGACACGCGTGTTTCAGGCTGAAGGATCGCGACCTCACCGTCGTGTGCGATCCGTACGACAAGAGCATCGGGCTTACGCTGCCCCGGCTGCGCGCCGACGTGGTCACCGTGAGCCACCAGGCCCCGGGCCACAACAACGTGGAGGCGGTGAAGGACTGGCGCAAGGTCCTTTCGGGCCCTGGGGAGTACGAGCTGTCGGGGGTGTTCATCACCGGCATCGCCACCTTCCACGGCAGCCGCGGCAAGGAGCCGCCCCACGCCAACACCGTCTTCCTGTTCGAGTTTCCGGAGCTCACGGTGTGCCACCTAGGCGACCTGGGCCACGTGCTCACCGAGAGCCAAGTGGAGGCGCTGCCCAAGGTGGACGTGTTGCTGGTGCCGGTGGGAGGCCGCAACACGCTGGACGCCGCCAAGGCCGCCGAAGTGATCAGCATCTTGGAGCCCAGCGTGGTGGTGCCCATGCACTACCAGCTGCCCGGCACGGCCATGCACCTCGATCCGGTGGAGCGGTTCCTGAAGGAGATGGGCGTGCCGACGCCGGAGCCGGTCCCGGTCTTAAAGCTGGTGCGGGCGCAGCTTCCGGAGGAGCTCCAGGTGGTGTTGATGGAGATGAAACAGTAGGGCCTTGTTTCGGCAGGAGGTACGCATGCGCACGTCTTTGCGGCTTCTGGTGCTGGCCGTGCTGGCCGGGTGGCTGGTGGGCTGTGGACAGTCGCCCCAAACGCCGACGGCGCCTCCCCAGCCGCCCGCGGCCCAGGCTCGCGCGCTCTTCGACCAGGCCAACAGCCTGTACCAACAGGGGCGCTACGAGGAGGCAGAGGCCACCTTTCGCCAGGCCAGCGAGCTGGACCCGACCAACCCCGACATCTTCGCCAACCTGGGGGTGACCCTCTACACCCTTCAGCGCCTGGACGAGGCCATCACCACCTTCCACGCCGCGCTGCGCCTTGCGCCCAACGACGCCAGCATCCACTACCTGCTGGGCGCGGCGCTGCTCCAGGCCAATCGGCTGGACGAGGCAGAGCAGTCCTTCCTGCGGGCGAACCAGCTCGATCCTCGGCTCGGCGAGCCCTACTTCGGCTTGGGGGTGCTGTACCGGCTGCGAGGGGATCGCGAACGGGCGATCACGGCCTTCGAGAAGTTCCTGGAGATCGGGCCCAGCCCCAACGGGGACCCCAACGCCATCCCGGCTGCCCAGGAGGAGCTGAAGGCGTTGCGCAGCGGCCAGTAGAGGACATGAAGCTCAGCTACCAGCAGACACAGCTAGACAACGGCCTGCGCGTGATCACCTGCGCCATGCCTTACGCCTACTCGGTCGGCGTGGGGTTCCATCTGGCGGTGGGCTCGCGCTACGAAAGCGAGGAGCTGGCCGGCATCTCCCACTTCGTCGAGCACATGATGTTCAAGGGGACGGAGAGACGGCCGTCGCCCCAGGCGCTGGCGGCCCAGATCGAGGGATGCGGCGGCGTGTTCAACGCCGCTACCGCTCAGGAGGGCACCGTGCTGTGGGCCAAGCTGCCCCGGGGACACCTGAACCTGGCGCTGGACGTGCTGGCCGACATGCTGCGCCACAGCCTGTTGCTGCCGGAGGAGATCGAGAAGGAGCGCCGGGTGATCCTGGAGGAGCTGGCAGCCTCTCAGGACGTGCCGGAGGAGCTGGCCAGCCAGCTGATCTACGAGATCACCTGGCCGGGACACCCGCTGGGGCGGGACATCGCAGGCACGCCGGAGAGCGTGCGTCGCATCACGCGGGAGGCCATGACGGCGTATCTGGCCAGCCACTTCAGCCCCCAAGCCACGGTGCTGAGCGTGGCCGGCGACGTGGACCATGAGCAGGTGGTGGCAGCGGCTGAGGCGCTGCTAGGGGACTGGTCGGCGGCGTCGGCGGCGTCCTTCGAGCCCGCCCCGGCCGACGGCGCCGACGTGCGGGCAGCTATCCTCCACCGAGACACCGAGCAGACCCATTTCATCCTGCACCTGCCCGCCTTCTCCCGCCGCGACCCCGATCGCTACGCCTTGGGCCTGCTCCACACGGTGCTGGGGGAGGGGATGAGCTCGCGGCTGTTCCTGGAGATTCGCGAGCGGCTTGGGCTGGCGTATGCGGTGGACTCCCACGTGGTCCTGCTGACCGACACGGGCGTAATGGGCGTCTACGCCGCCGTGGCTCCGGAGAACACCCGGCAGGCGCTTCGGGCGGTGCTTGGCGAGCTGCGCCGACTGCGGGAAGCGCCCGTGGCGCCGGAGGTCCTGGAGCGGGCCCGGGAGTACTCCAAGGGGCGCCTGATGTTGGGGATGGAGGACACGCTGGCGGTGGGCGGGTGGCTAGGGCGTCAGGCCGTGCTGAACCACGAGGTCCTGACGGTGGAGGAGGCCATGGCGCGGATGGACGCAGTGACCGTCGAGGACATCCAGCGGGTGGCGCAGCGGGTGATCCGGCCGGCGGGCGCGCGGCTGGCCCTGGTGGGTCCCCACGATCCAGCGGAGTCGTCGGCCTTTGAGGAGATGCTGGCCGAGGAACTTTGAGGCGGCTTGCGGGTCTCAGCCCTTGTCGGCTGGTCTCGTCCCTGTTGTCCGGTCAGCGCCGGGGCCTGGTGCGCAGGCTGAGCCAGGCTCGGCGCAGCAACGGCCGTAGCCCCTCCCAGGCCACTACCACCTCCTGCACGCTCTCCGCCTCGACGGGGTAGGGGCTGTACTGCTCCCGCACGTAGACCTCGGTGATGGTAGCGATGGCGGGCTGTCCCTGGGGCACCGCCTGGGCGAGGACCGCCGCCCGCTCGTGCGGGGTCTGGCTTGGCTGGAGCGGCAGGCGCAGCCGCTGCGCCCACTCCATCAGGCGGCCGTAGATGGTGAGAACCAGCTGGGGCTGCAGCGAGCCGGGCACGCGTGGGCTGCGGCGCCTCCGTCGCCAGAGGGCCAAAGCCAGTACAGCGACTGCCACGACCCCCACCAGGGCGACCGCAGCAGGGTTGCGGCTGGCCAGCTCCGCCACGGCTGTCGAGTCGTCCGGCGCAGGCTCCTCGCCCAACAGCTCCTCGAGGTCGAGCTCGGGGCGATCGAGGGGCTCGGGAAAGCCGGACCGGGGCCCCTGCTCTTGCTCAGGCCCCACCTGGTCTTCCGGCCGAGTTGGGCGGTCAATGGCATCCTGGCTGGCCGTGGGCTCGAACTCGATCCAGCCGTAGCCGGGGAAGAAGATCTCAACCCAGGAGTGGCCGTCGCTCTCCAGCACCCGATAGGCGTCCACCTCGGCGCTGTAGGTGCCCTGGGCGTAGCCCGCCGCCACGCGCGCCGGAATGCCTAGAGAGCGGGCCATGATTGCCAGCGCGCTGGCGTAGTAGTCGCAGTAGCCGGCCTTGGCGTCGAAGAGGAAGTAGTCCACGGCGTCAACCCCAGGGGGCGGCGCCTCGATCTGGTCGTTGTAGGGAATGGTGCGCAGGTAGCGCTCCAGAGCGGCTGCCTTGTCGAAGGGCGTGGGCAGGCCGGCGGTGATCTCCTGCGCCAGCGCACGCACCCGTTCGGGCACGCTGGGAGGCACATCCAGGTAGCGCTCCACCACCCATTCGGGATAGTCCGTGCCCGCCTCTTGGAGGTCCTCCACGGTAGCGGTGGAGATGGAGGACACCGCCAGGTAGGACTGTCCCTCGCGCAGCTCCTGGCCCCGGCGGTGGAGCATGGTGATCTCGGCCAGCGGGCCGCGCTCGTCCGTGGCCGGCTCGATGATGGTGAGGTCGGCCGTGGCGCCCAAGCTCACCCGCAGCGGCTGTGGCAGCGCGTAGAGGACGCCGCCGCTCGGAGCGTAGAGGGTCACCGTTTGGGTGACCTCACGGCGGGCCTCGAAGGTGGGGGTGTTGACGTGGGTGCCGAAGTCAATGGCCTGGGTGGCGGTGCTGGTGTTCAGCCAGCGGCGGCCGGTGTAGGTGTCGTAGACCGCAGCGCGCCAGTAGCGGCCGGCAGGGCTTTTCACGTCCATGATCACCCGGTTGCCTAGGTTGCGGGGTCCGCCTAGGGTCAGCGAGTTGCTGAAGGCGGCGCTGACACCCGCGCCCTGGTAGTTGAGGGCGCTGAACATGCGCACCCACTCCTCTTGCACCCGCTCCCACGGCCGGCGCAGCGCGCCCAGGTTCCCCTGGAGCGCCTCGGGGTCGGTCGCCCGGGGCAGGAAGCTGGCCAGCAGCACCACCAGCAGGGCGAAGATGAACCCGTCGCGCAGGAAGTCGAAGTGGATGTCCTCCGCGTAGCGGATGCGCATGCGGCGCCAGGTGAGCTCTTGCTCGGCCAGGTAGGTGCGAACCGCCAGCAGCAGGCTGCACACCACGAACACCGCGAAGTAGAACTCCTGGCCGCCGGCGGCGAAGTACATGTTGACAGCCATGATCAGGCCGGTGGGGATGATGGCCCGCCACACTCGGCCTTCTCGGAAGACAGCCCAGGCAGCCAGATAGGCCAACCACCAGAGCAGCGTAGCCAGCTCCAACAAGAAGACCAAGTTGCTGCGCATGGGCGCGTCCCCCACCAGCATGGACAGCCACTCCAGAAAGCTTTGCACCACGAAGCCCACCCGAGCCGCGCCAGTGAGCTCCACCGGCACCTGGGGCGCCCGGCTGATCCAGTAGAGCACCCAGGCGGCGCCGGTGATGGCGCTGTGAACCAGAGGAAACAGGCCCGACCAGCGGCTGGCGCTCAGGGCAACGCCCACGGCGAAGCCGCCCAGCACGACGGGCGTCAGCAGCGCCATGCCGTCGGTCCACTCGGCCGACACCAGGGAGGCCACCATGGCCATCAGCATGACCAGCAGCAGCAGGGCGCTGGTTCGAGCCCCCGGAGCAAGGAAGCGTTGATGGGCTTGAGGAAGTGTGGCTTGCATTCTTCAGCTCAGCAACAGACTGAAAGCAGCAGCGAGCCCAGGCCGGCCCCAGGGCGCTTGCCCTTGTCGTCCACACAGGTCACAGCTCACCTGTCGTTGATCTTGATAGCAGACAGATTGTAAGAGTTGGCCGATGGTCTGTCAAATCGCCGGCGGGGCGAGCGCCGATTGGCGCTTCCCGGCGGCCGGGAACTTGTCGAATTGCACCATCCCTGGTATCATTTTTCTATCAGTTAACTTCCGAGCAGGCGATGGCCAGGAGAACCGCCCATGATGATGAAGCTGCTGATGAGTTGGGACATCAAGACCGGCCGCGAACAGGCCTATTTCGAGTTCATCGTGCGCGAGTTTGCTCCGGGCCTCATGCGGCTGGGGCTTCAGCCTACGGAGGCGTGGTACACCGTGTACGGCGAGGGCCCGCAGATCTTGACCGGCGGCGTCACCACGGACATGGAGACCATGAACCGCATCCTGGCCAGCGAGGAGTGGAAGGCGCTGCGCGACCGTTTGATGAACTACGTGACCAACTTCTCCTACAAGGTGGTCATGGCCAACGGCAGCTTCCAGCTGTAGCCTGACCACCTCGCTTTCGACAGGCAATAGGGCGAGGCCCCGTGATCTCATCACGGGGCCTCGCAAGTTTTTGTGGAACACGCGTTGCGGTTCACGCTGCACCGCCGCAGGCGTGGTGTGCTGCGGAGGTCGTCAATCGGCCTCAGACCCGCCGGACGAGCTGGACTTGACCGCCTCGGCGGACGCGCCTTTGCCGTCCTTGTCGGCGTCTCGGTCGCTGCGCTTGCCGCCAGGCATCGTCGAGGACTTGCCGCGGTTGTCGGTGACGTAGAAGCCCGACCCCTTGAAGATCACGCCCACGGGCTGGATAACGCGATGGACGCGTCCGCCGCAGGTGGGGCAATCGGTTAGGGGCGCGGCGCTGAAGCTCTGTACTCTCTCGAAACGCACACCACACTGCTCGCACAAGTACTCGTAGACTGGCATAAGCGTCTTATCCTTGGCTAATCCTTTGGCTTGGACGATGGCCGAGCCGGCCCGCCGATCACGCCATTATACCCAACCGGTTGGATTCCACAAAAGCCCTGGTCGTTACGGTGGCTGCGATGGACTAACCCGCAGCGCGGGGAAGCCCGCTGAGGGGTTTGCCTATTTCCGTCGGCTGTCGAGTTTGCATTGATGTTCGATTGTGGATAATATTGTTTGGTATGAAAATGTTGTCATAGACAGGAAGCAAACGACCGAAGTCCTGCTAAGTGCAACCCTTGAGCACCAGTACCGAGGATTAATTCCTGATAGGTTACAAAGCAGTGGAACGGTACGGGGCTCGAATATCGTCTACAACAGCAGGATGGTTCTTTGCTGAGAGTTCTGGACAAATGCAAGCCGCACGGGCTGTCGGGCGCCCTCTCACGCCGACCCTGCTGTGGGCCGAGAGGACGGACGCCGGTTCCGGGATTTGACCGTTTGCTATCAGAGGAGGTGCTCGATTGCCAAAGTTATTGTTTGCACGACCGCTGCAAGACCACGAGCGCGCTACGTTGGAGCGGATGATGGCGGGTGATGATGTCAACCTGCGCCAGCGGGCCTTGATCATTTTGCTGTCCGCCGACGAGCGATATCGTGTGCCGGAGATTGCGCCCATGGTCGGGTTGCACATGGACAAGGTGCGCAAGTGGATCACCCGCTTCAACGAGCAGGGGTTGAAGGGGCTCCAACCTGCGTACAAGCGACCCGGACCGCGCGAGAAGTTTGACGCTCGGACGCGAAAGCGAATTGTGGAGCTCGCCACCACGTCGCCGCGCGAGCTTGGACAGCTGCGCTCTACCTGGACGTTGGACTCGCTGCGCAACTACCTTCTCGAGAACGGCGTGGTCAGCGAGATCAGCCGCGAGAGCCTGCGCCAGATTCTGCTCAGCGCCAACGTGAACTGGCACGTGGTGCCCTCCAAGCCTGAGCAGCCTAGCCGCTGGTTGCGCTACCTTCAGACATCCACGCACAATTGAGCTCGCCGGCTTGCAGCGCCAACTAAGAAGCGCCCACAGCATGAACTGTGGGCGCTTCTTAGCTTCTGCCGCACCGGGAACAGCGCGATCACAGGTACCAGGTCCACTTGGCCCCGCGCATCTCGCGCACCACGTCGGTCGTCGAGAGCACTCCCACGGGCATCAGCTTGTCTTCTTGCGGCTCCGTCACCACCAGCCGGTGGATGCGCTTGTCAATCATGATCTTCACGGCGTCAGACATCGGCGTGTCTGGGGAAACGCTGATGACTTTCTTGGTCATGATGTCCGAAGCAGTGTAGCGCGACAGGTCCTGGCCGTGCAATGGGATGACGTCCATGTGGGAGATGATGCCCACGACTTCCCCTGCTTCGCCGGTCACCACCAGGGCGTGGATGTCGGTATCGCTGAGGATGCGCACCACCTCGGACACCGGCGTGTCCGCCTGGCAACCGATCACGCCGTGGTGCATGACCTGCTTGACAAGCTTCTGTGACATAGTAGCCTCCGTGGGTAGGGTTAGGTGAGCGGCCTCGTTGCCGTCCCACGCCGATTATACGGGGTGGTTCTGTCTGCTGTCAAGCACAACCAAGGAGAGCGAGATGAAACAACTGCCGATTGTGTGGAGACGTCTCGTCAAGGACGGCGAGACCTGTGCCCGTTGCGGGAGCACGGGCCGCGCGCTCGAGGCAGCGGTAGCGAAGCTCGCCGCCTTGCTGCGACCGCTGGACATCGAGCCGGTGCTCGAGCGGCAGGAAATCGCCGAGGAGACGTTCAAAGCCAATCCCTTGGAGTCCAACCGCGTCTGGATCGCCGGTAAACCTATCGAGGAGTGGCTCAACGCCAACGTTGGCGCCAGTCCCTGTTGCTCCGTGTGCGGCGACGTCGAGTGCCGCACGCTTGAGGTCGGCGGTCGCATCTACGAGACGATCCCAGAGGAGCAGTTCATCGCGGCCGGCCTGATGGCGGCCAGCCAGATGTTGATGCTGGGACTGTCGCAGGACATCAGCGCCACCGCGTGCTGCGGCGGCGCCTCGGATGTTTTGGTGTGTGCGCCGACCCCTGAGGGAGTGATCGTTTGTTCGTGCAATTAGTCGGCCTCGGCGACTGGCTGGCCGTCGGCCCCCACGAGCTGTTCGGCGTCGAGGCCGACGGCAGACGCTGGAGCGCGCGCAATCTAAACCTGCGTGAGGCGAACACAAGCCGGGAGAACGGCTACCGCCAGGACGTGTTGGCCTTCGCGGGCGACGGCCTGGAGGTGACGCTGACGGCGCGCGGCTACGACGACAGCGCGCTGGTGGAGTGCTGGCCCACGGTGCGCAACGTCGGCGCGACGCCGGTGACCGTCACCCGCCTGGACTCGCTCTCCCTGGACCTGGCGCCGGCTGAGCTGCGCCTGCTGGCCTTCACCGGCAACTGGGGCAGCGAGTTCGAGCCGGTCGAGCAGCCGCTGGCGGGCGAGACGGTCCTGGAGTCGCGCTCCGGCCGGTCGTCCAAGGGCAACCATCCCTGGTTCGCCCTGTTCCGGCCGGGCGGCGAGGCGCTCGCCGGCGCAGTGGCGTGGTCGGGCAACTGGGCCATGCGCTTCTCACCGCAGGCAGGGGGCGGCTTTCGCCTGACAGGCGGCCTGCACGATTGGGCCTTCGCCAAGACCCTGGCGCCGGGCGAGGCCCTCGAGGCGCCGCCCTTCGTCCTGGCCGTCGGCGCTGACCTGGACGACGTGGCCCAGCAGTACGCCCGCGTGGGGCGCCGCCACTGGTATCCCGCCAACGACCTCTCGCGGCAGCTGCCGGTGGAGTGGAACCACTGGTGGCCCTACGAGGACGCCGAGATCAACGAGGCGGTGTTCCTGCGCAACGTGGACGAGGCGGCCCGCATGGGCTTCGAGGTATGCACTCTCGACGCCGGCTGGTTCGGGCCCAGCGACCCCGACACCTTCTGGGAGCACTACCGCGGGGACTGGCACCTGGTCAACGCGCGGCGCTTCCCCAACGGCATCCGCAAGCTGGCCGACCACGTGCACGCGCACGGGATGAAGTTCGGCATCTGGTGCGAGATCGAGGGCCTGGGCCCGCGCGCGGCCCTGGCGCAGGAACGGCCCGACTTCGTGGCCCTGCGCGATGGCGCTGCGCTGGGGTACGTGTGTCTGGGCAACCCGCAGGCGCAGGAGTGGGCCTACGCCACCCTGGCGCGACTGGTGACCGAGTTCGGCGCAGATTGGATCAAGGTGGACTTCAACCTGGACCCCGGCGCAGGCTGCAACCGCACCGACCACGGCCACGGACCCGGCGACGGCCTCTACGCGCACGTGCGCGGCTACTACCGCGTCATGAGCCGCCTGCGCCGCGACTTCCCCCACGTGCTGCTGGAAAACTGCTCCTCCGGCGGCCTGCGCATTGACCTGGGCACCCTGCGCCACACCCACACCACCTTCCTCTCCGACCCCGACTACCCGGAGCACGACCTGCAGATCTTCTGGGGTGCCAGCACCATGCTGGCCGCCAACGTCCTGCTGCACTGGACGTACAGCGATTGGCGCAACCTGAACCCGCCGCCCTACCAGACCTTCGACCCCCACGACCCGGCCCTCACCCGCGAGCGGTGGGACTACATGGCCCGCGCCTCGATGCTGGGCGGGTTCGGCCTGTCGCAGAAGTTGCCCGACCTGCCGGCCTGGCTGCGCCGGCGCATCGAGGAGCAGATCGCGCTCTACAAGGCCCACGTGCGTCGCTTCGTGCGCGAGGCCGATCTCTATCGCTTGACGCCCCAGCCGCGGCGCGACGGCACCCCCGGCCGGCTGTGGGCGGCGTTTCAGTACCGCCTGCCCGACGGCAGCGAGCACCTGCTCTTCGTCTTCCGCCTGCCCGGCGGCGAGCCGGTCCGCCGCATCCGCCTGAAGGGCCTGGAGCGGGAACGCCTCTACCGGGTGCGCGGCCTGGAAGGCGAGGCCGACTTCACGGCCCGCGGGGATGCGCTGATGGACGAGGGCCTGCTGTTCGACACTCTGGGCGAGCAAGGCTCGGCCTTGCTGCACCTGTCCTGACCACCCTCAACTCGGAAGAAGCCATGACCTCCCACACCCTCCGCATCGGCAACGTCCTCATCGAGCTGATCGAGGCCGAGCCGTACCAGCTCCCCAGCGCAGCCGACTGCAACAGCCCGTGCTGGTGGTCCGACGACGGCCTGCACGTCCTCACCTCCACCGGCCATCCGGTGCACTCGTCCGGCCCCACCCTGCGGCAGCTCCGGCGCCGCGGCGAGATCGTGTACACGGCCTGGCGCGACGGCGGCCGCTGGATCGAGTCGGTGCACCAGGAGCCGGATGGCCGGCTGCTGGGTTGGTACCACAACGAGCCGGCCCACTACATCCCCGACGAGTACCAGGTGGGGCGGCAGTTCCCCATGACCGCGCCCTTTATCGGCGCCGTCGTCTCCTACGACAACGGCAACACCTGGGACGACCTGGGCCTGGTGCTGACCGGCCCGCCCGACTCCCTCAACCTGGCCGAGCGGAACTATTGGTTCGCCGGCGGCAACGGCGATTTCTCGGTCATTCTGGACCGCCAAGGCGAGTACTTCTACTTCCTCTTCGGCACCTACTACCGCGACGTGGCGCAGCAGGGCATCTCGCTGGCGCGGCTGCGCTACGAGGACCGCTTCTGCCCGGTGGGCAAGGTACAGAAGTGGCACCAAGGCGGCTGGACCGAGCCGGGGCTGAACGGCCGGGTGACGCCGGTCATCCCGGTCCGGTCGAGCTGGTACAGCCCTGCGCCCGATGCCTTCTGGGGGCCGTCGGTGCACTGGAACACGGCCATCCGCCAGTATGTCATCCTAATGAACCGAGCCGTTGACCCGCGCTGGAAGCAGGAGGGGATCTACGTCAGCCTGACGCCCGACATCGGCGACCCCACGAGCTGGACGCCGCCCCAGCGCCTGCTGGAGACCTCCGGCTGGTATCCGCAGGTCATCGGCGCCGACGAGGCGCGGCGTGAGACGGAGAGGGAGTGCGGCCGCGAGGCGCGGCTCTTCGTGCACGGCAAGTCGGAGTACCTGGTGCGGTTCTCGCTGGTGGATGAGATGGCAGCATGACTGGCCGTCCTGCCTCCGGCCTGACAGCCTTGACCTTACTCCTTCACCGACCCCAGCGTGATGCCGCGGATGAAATACCGCTGCAGGAAGGGGTAGATGAGCAGGATGGGGATCATGGCCACGAACAGCTTGGCCGCGTTGAGGGTGGCGTTCGACAGCTTGGCCATGAGCTGCGCCTGGCCGCCGTGCAGCACCGAGCGCTCGGCGATGACCAGCTGCTGGATGTAGGTCTGCAGGGGGTAGTTGTCAGGGTTGTTCATCAGGATGAGGCCGTCGAAGAAGGAGTTCCAGTGGCCCACGATGCTGAACAGGGTGATGGTGGCCAGCGCCGGCAGGGAGGTGGGCAGGTAGATGTGCCATAGCACCTGCCAGGGGTTGGCGCCGTCTATGCGCGCGGCCTCGTCCAGCTCCTTGGGGATGCCCCGGAAGTAGTTCATGAGGATGATCACGTTCCAGATAGGCACGGCGCCCGGCAACACCAGCGCCCAGATGGTGTCCAGCAAGCCGTAGTTGTCAATGGTCAGGAACCAGGGCACCAGCCCCACGTTCAGGATCATGCCGAAGACGAACAGCCACATGATGACGTTGCGCAGGGGGAACTCCTTGGCCTCGCGCGACAGGGGGAAGGCGGTGATCACCGCCAGGATGAAGTTCAGCGCGCCGCCCAGCAGCACCCGCTGCACGGACACCCCAAAGGCCCGCCAGAAGCGGGTGTCCTGCACGATGTAGTTGTAAGCGTCCAGGTTGAAGCCAACGGGCCACAGGTTCACCTGCCCCGCGCTCACTGCGGCCTTGTTGCTGAGGGACACCGCCAGCGTGTTCACCAGCGGCAGCAGCGTGCTGACGCCCAGGGCCACCAGGAACACCATGATGAGCCAATCCACAATGCGGTCGGACAACTTCTTGGAAGCAACCATGCCGCCCTCCTAGAAGATGCGGTAGTTGGCGTACCTGCTGGCCAGGTAATACGAGATGGCGATCAGGATCAGCGAGATCACCGTCTTGAGCAGGCCCACGGCGGTCCCCAGGCTGTACTGCCCCTGCACCAGGCCCACCCGATACACGTAGGTGTCAATGATGTCGCCCGTGGAGTAGACGATGGGGCTGTACAGGTTGAAGATCTGGTCGAAGCCGGCGTTCAGCACGTTGCCCAGGCTGAGGGAGGCCAGGAGGATGATGGTCGGCGCGATGCCGGGGATGGAGATGTACCACATCTTCTGCCAGCGGCCGGCGCCGTCCAGCTCGGCCACCTCGTACAGGGTGGGGTTGATGGCGGTCAGCGCGGCCAGGTAGACGATGGCCTCGAAGCCGAACTCCTTCCACACCTCGCTGCCGATGAGCACCCAGGGGAAGACCGTCGGATTGCCCAGGAAGTAGACGGGGCCGACGCCGAAGATGCCCAAGAAGTCGTTGACCAGCCCATCGCGCGCCAGGATGGAGCGCAGGATGCCGGCCAGGATCACCCAGGAGAGGAAGTGGGGCAGGTACACCATGGTCTGCACCGATCGCTTCACCGTCGCCAAGCGCACCTCGTTCAACAGCAGCGCGAAGACGATCGCCACTAGCTGCAAGAAGATGATCTTCATGGTGGCGATGAAGAGCGTGTTGAAGAAGACGGTGCGGGAGTCGGGGATGCGGAAGAGCAGCAGGAAGTTGTCCAGCCCCACCCAGGGGGAGTTGCGAATGCCCAGAGCCGGGTTGAACTTCTGGAAGGCGATCACCGAGTAGAAGAGGGGTACGAAGGTGAAGAGGATCAACAGGATGAGCCCGGGCAGGGCCATCAGCGTGTACCAGGTGGCGTCGGATTTCCGGAACATAGGCGCCCTTCCGTCGGAGCCGGCATCGCCAGGGGGTGAGACAAAGTCGCCGGGCGCAAGGTCCCGGCGGCATGGCAAGCAAGAGCCTGTTGAGATGCCAGGCAGCAGCTATCTCGCCACAACGACACCAAGGCACAAAGGATGCCAGACGGTGCACAACCCCCACAGCCTTTGTGCCTCGGTGTCACGGGGATAGCCGCTGCCCGCCTGAGGCGCAACGGCTCAAGCGGGCCGCGGCGGGGTCACTGGTTCATCTTCGCCAGCAGGGCAGCGCCGCCGTTGTCGTACCACTGCTTGACAAAGGTGTCGAAGTAGTCCAGCGGCTTGGCGCCGGTGATGATCTGGAGGATCATCTCGTCCTCCATCTTCTTCAGGGAGGGCCAGTTGGGGTCGCTGGTGTAGATGCGCTTAGCGGCGGGGTCCGTGCGCACCTCGTTATAGCCCTGGGCCAGCAGGAGACCGGCCTCCAGACGCGCCATGCGCACCGACCAGCTGGGCAGGTCCTGTCGCGGGTTGGCGACGTCGGTCTTGATCTGCTCGAACTCGATCTTCATCGCCTCGCTGAAAGTGGCCGGGTCCAGCTTGCCGTCCAGGGCGTCGCGGTACTCGCGCGCCATGCGCTCCACCACGTAGGGCTGCTCGATCAGGAACGGAATGGGGAAGAGCAGGGTCCAGATCTCGTTGAAGTTGGGGTAGAACTGCGGCGCGTCGTTGAGGCCGTAGCTCAAGTCGTTCTGGACGTTGAGGATCTTGAGCGCCGCCTCCGGATGCGGGAAGCCCTTCTTGACGACCACGTAGCTGTAGGTGTAGTCGCCCATGGAGAAGGTGTACTGGCCGTTCTTGTCTTGGATCAGGTAGGGCCACCAGTCGGCGTTGGGGTCGTTGGCCACCGAGTCGTTCAGCGGCCACCACGGGATCCACCAGGGGCCGAACATGATGCCGCCCTTGCCGCCGGCGATGATCTCATTGGACTTGTTGGTGTCCTTGGTGGCGAACTCGGGGTCAATGAGCCCCTCCTTGTACCACCGCGCCAGCCGCGCCAGGGCGTCCTTGGTCTCCGGCTGCACCGTGCCGTAGATGATCTTGCCCGACGCGTCGCGGTAGAACATGCCGGGGAAGGCGCCGTGGGCGTTGAAGACGGCGTCGAAGCCGTGCAGGTTGCTGGGCACCATCACGGGTTGCAGCGTCCCGGTCAGGCCGTAGGTGTCCTTGACGCCGTTGCCGTCCGGGTCGCGCTCGATGAAGGCCCGCGCAATGGCCTCGATGTCGTCTAGCGTCTTGGGCCCCTCCAGGCCGAGCTTGTTCAACCAGTCCCGGCGCACGAAGGCCATAATGGGCGCGTCGGCCTGGGGCTGCACGTTGGGGATGCCCATGATCTTGCCGTCAATGGTGGCGGAAGCCAGAGCCACGCTCTTGGTTTGGCGATAGTTCTCCAGGATGTCCTTGTTGGCGTAGCGCTCGATGTAGGGCGTCATGTCCTCGATGGCGCCTGCGGCCGTGAGCTGCTCCAGCTGCTTCGGGTCCACGATCATCATATCGGGGATCTCGCCGCTGGCGATGGCCAGGTTGAGCTTGTCGCCGTAGCTGTCGCTGGGCACCACCCACAGGAACTGGATGTCCAGGTTCAGGGTGTTCTCGATGTAGCGCAGAGCGCGGTTGTCCTCGATGGTCTCGCCAGCAGGGAGCTGGGAGGCCGCCTCCAGCCCGCCCTTCACCAGCTTGACGGTCACCTTCTCGGGGAAGGGGCGATAGGGATCGGTCTGCAGCCAGGCTGCGCCGGCCGGGGGCATCGGCTCGGGCGCCGTCGCCGGGGTGGGCGTTGCCGCCGCAACAGGCGCGGGCGTCTCCGCCGGGGCCGGCGCCGGCGTGGCGGCCGGTCCACAGGATGCCAGGACCATCGCTACAGCTAGCGTCAGCGGTAGCAGCAGCCTCGACCACTTTGTCGTGCACATAGGTTGCTCCTTTCTGTCACAGGCGCGCAGCAGGAATGGGGTGGCTTGTCAGCGAAAGAGGGGCTAAACGGTTCGACAAAACGGCGGGAAGGGGGAGAGGCGGAAACAGGCGGAGCCGTTGGTTGCCAGAGGCGCGACGAACGGCGCCTCCACGAGTATATTGACTCCGCCGGGTGCTGTCAACTGCCGAGGGACGCTGCGCTTGGGTCACGTTCGAGGCGCAGCGCGTCTACTACCAGCGGTTCTCGACACGGTGGCAGTGAGCCCAGGATGCCTCCTCCACCTCAGCGGCGCCCGGCCACCGTTTCCCACCGGCCGCTAGCTCTTGGCGCACCGCCTCCGGCCGATGGACCTCCCCAAACAGCTTGTGCAGCAACTCAAACTGCCCGATCGCCGCGAGGTTCGTCAAAGGGGAAGTGTTGGTGACGACGATCATCGGGCGTCAAGCGCCTGCCAGGTCTGCAGGTCATCGTTCAGATCGGCCACGTCGTAGTGAGGAGAAATGCGGCGGCTGGCCAGCAACTGTCGGAACTCCCACAGGCTCATCCCCGCCAGCTCGCGGGCGTGACCGATGGACAGGCGACGCTGTTGGTAGAGTTGCACAGCCAGTTCTACTTTTAGCTCGTCAGGAGTGACCCTAGCTGCCTGAAGCACATGTCTTGGCACCTCGATCGTCAACGAAGGGCTTTCCATCGTGCGCCTCCTAAGGCATCGTCTCGAACTTCGGCGTTGCTGCCATCATACCTGGGTTGCCGAAGCGCGTCAAGGAAGAGCGACCTGGGCGCCGCAGTCCATCTCGGTCACAGAGAAACCTCGCGCTCGCGGCCCAGCAGGGCCAGGTCGTCTTCAGGGCCCAAGGGCCGCAGCAGCAGGCGCATCCGGTAGGTGCCGGGCTGCACCAGGTACTGGGGCAAAGGCCCAGGGCCGCACGAGGCCCCGCCCAGCCCGCATTGGGCCGCGTCCAGATGCCAGTA
>JANWYQ010000079.1 GCA_025055015.1 Caldilineales bacterium | reverse complement strand
AGACTTGCGCCCGCGCCGGGTCGGGGGTGAACACGGGGCCGAGGCGGGTCATGGCGGCGATGGCCGCCTCGAAGCTTGGATGCAGTCCCAGGCCCACGGCGGCGTCTATGGCCGCGCCCAGGCCGCTGGTCTCGTACAGGTGCGGCCGCGCCGCAGGGAGATTGAAAACGTCGGCCGTGATCTGCATGGCCGCGTCGCTCTGCGAGCCCCCGCCGGAGACCCGCAGCTCGGTGATGGCCACGTTGCTGCGCGCCTCGCTGCGCTCCTTGCCCTCTCGCAGCGCATAGGCCAGCCCCTCGATGATGGCCCGGTACAGATGGGCGCGGGTGTGCACGTCGCCGAAGCCAATCACCGCGCCCTTGGCCTCTGGCCCCGGCACCTTCAGCCCCGGTGACCAGTAGGGCTGCAGGATCAGCCCCTGGCTCCCGGCGGGCACCTGGTTCACCAGCCGGTCGAAGAGCGCCTCCGGCGTCGTCCCCAGGTTCTCGGCTGCCCGCTGCTCCGGGTGGCCGAACTGCTGTTTGAACCAACTCACCATCCAGTAGCCGCGGTAGATCTGCACCTCCAGGCTGTAGGCGCCGGGCACCGCCGCCGGGTAGGGCGGGATCAGCGGGATCACCTCTACGTAGCGCCGGTGGGTGGTGTTGATCGTCGCCGTGGTGCCGTAGCTCAGGCAGCCGACGTGGGGCTGCAGAGCGCCGGAGCCGATCACCTCGCAGGCCTTGTCGGCCGCGGCGGCCACCAGGGGCAGACCGACGGGCAGGCCCGTGGCCTCGGCCGCTTCGGCGGTGATTTCCCCCAGCAGGGCGGTGGGCGGCAGCAAGTCCGGCAGCAAGCTGCGGTCCATGGGCACAGCCTGCCACTTCCAGTCCCGGTCGTCGGCCCAGCGCAAATGCTTGTAGTCGAAGGGCACGTAGCCCACCTGGCATCCCACGGAGTCGACAAAGCGGCCGACCAGCCGATGGGTGAGGAAGCCGGAGAGAAACAGGTACTTGTGGGTGGCCCGCCACACCTCGGGCTGGTTCACGCGGATCCAGTTGGCCTCCGCCTCCGCCTGCAGATAGGCCACCGTCTCGCTCATGCGCGCCGCGCGGAAGGCCAGACCCCACAGGCCGCCCACGGGCGGCAGCCCCTCGGTGCGCCGCTGGTCTAGCCAGACGATGGCAGGCCGCAGCGGCCGCCCCTGCCGGTCCACGGGGATCACGGTGCCGCGCTGGGTGGTGAGGGCCGCGCCGGCCAGCCGGGCTCGCAGGGCTGGGCCGTCCGGCCGCGCCCACAGCGCCTGGCAGGCTTGGCACAGGCTGCGCCAGAAGTACTCCGGGTCCTGCTCGGCCCAGCCAGGCTGTGGCGAGACGTAGGGCTCGATGGGCACCTGGCTCTTGGCCAAGAGGTTGCCCTGCAGGTCGAAGACCAGGCCGCGCACGCTCTGGGTGCCGTGGTCAATGGCGAGCAGGAGGTCACGGGTCATGGGTTGAGCTCGTATGGTTGTACAGCGGTGCGGCAGGAGAGGCCGCGCCGCCCGGCTCGGGCCGGCGGTTAGTATCCTTGGCCGGCGCGCGGGTAGCCAGGAGAGCCGCTAGGCTCGCCTGGCGCGGCCGTTGCGGCGGATGAGGTAGAGCCACACCAGCAGGAGGGCCAGCAGGGCTGCGGCCGCGACCATGGCCGCCTCCCGGCGCACCCCGCGACGCCGCAGCTGCTCCGCCAGACGACGGGCGCGGGCTTCCGCCAACATGGCGTGCCAGCTGGGCACGCTGCCCGGCTCCGGCAGGCTGTAGCAGCGTCGCCACAGCGCCAGATAGGCCGCCTCCTCCGCCTGCCAGCGCCGGTCGTCCCAGCCCAGCTCGGGCTGGCAGATGGCGCGGATGCGGGGCAAGAAGGCTCTCCCCCCCTCGGCCAGCACCAGCCCCAGCCGGGTGCGACGCAGCATTAGGTCGTCCAGGTGCACCACGGCCTCGCTGCGAGCAGCCCAGCGCAGCTCCGCCCAGAGGGTCGAGGTGCCCGGCACCGGCCCGAGCTCGTCGGGGCCGGCGGCAGCCACCAGGTCGGCGGCCGCCGCGCCGTAGCGGCCCAGCAGCCGCTGCTTCGCCTCCTCGCTCAGGCGAAGAGAGGTCGGCAGCAGGCCGGGGTCCAGCGGGTCCAAGATCGGCGCGTCCTCGTCCACCGCGGGCAGGTCGGGCAGGCGGCTGCGGAGCGCCGACAGCGCGTCCAAGGCGATCAGGCGGAAGGTGGTGAGCTTGCCGCCCGTCACGGTCAGCAGGCCAGCCTCTTGCCACACCACGTGGTCGCGCGGCTCCTTGGAGGGGTCGGCCTGGCCGGTGCCGACCACTGGCCGCACGCCGGCGTAGGTGGCGAGGACGTCGTCCAGGGTGAGGCGCAGGGAGGGGAACTGGTGGGCAGCCGCGGCCATCAGGTAGGCCACCTCCTGCGGGCTGATGCGGGGCTCGCCGTCCAGCGGCTCGTGGTGGTCCACGTCGGTGGTGCCCACCAGGGTCACCCCCTCCCAGGGGAAGATGAACACCGGCCGTCCGTCCACCGGGTGCAGGAAGGTGATGGCCTGGGCCACCGGCAGGCGCCAGGCGGGGAAGATCAGGTGGCTGCCTCGCAGCGGCCGGATGCGCGGGGGCTGGCCCACCTGTTGGCGCAGGCGGTCGGCCCAGGCGCCGGTGGCGTTGACCACAGCGCGGGCGAAGACCTCGCGCGTGGTCGGCGCCGGCTCAGCCTGGCCGGGCAGCGCGTCGGCGCGCGCCAGCCGCACGCCGATCACCTCACCCGCCTCGTTGCGCAGGAGCTGCTCGGCCGCCACGTAGTTCAGGGCTGCGCCGCCGCCCGCCACCGCCTCCTGGATCACCCGCAGCACCAGCCGTGCGTCGTCGGTCTGGGCGTCGCCGTACTGCAGGCCGGCCACCAGTCCCTCTTCGCCGATGTGGGGGGCCAGCAGGCGCAGCTCCTCCGGGCTGTAGCGCCGGTGGCTCCACTGCAGGGCCAGCAGGTCGTAGATGGTGAGGCCGGCGCTCATGGTCCAACGGCCGGGATGGTCCCCCTTGTACGAGGTGAAGAGGAAGCTCAGGGGGTCCACTAGGCCGGGCCCCTCGGCCAGCAGCCGGTCCCGCTCGCGCACCGACGCGCGCGTCAGGCCCAGCTTGCCCTCTCGCAGGTAGCGCAGGCCGCCGTGGACCAGCTTGGAGGAGCGGCTAGAGGTGCCCCAGGCGAAGTCGCGCTTTTCCACCAGGAGTGCCTTCAGTCCCAGGCGCACCGCCTCGCGCAGGATGCCGGCGCCGGTGATCCCGCCGCCGATGATCACCAGGTCCCACCGGTCGTCTAGCTGGGACCAGGTGCGGTCGCGGTAGTCCTTGGGGAACATGACCCGTATCTTGCTAATTGGACTTTGCACAAGTCAGGCGTTGAGCCCTCATGCGGGTTAAAACTCGCGTACACCGGCTGAAGCCTCTGCTCCGGATGTGCGGACACTTTGGTCAGAAGTTCCATCGCTCTCCAACGGGTGCTCACAGTCTCTGCCGATGTAGCGGAAACACATCCGCCATGACGACAACGTGCAGGTCGTCGGGCAGCGCGGTGCCCTTGGGGATGCGCAGCGTCACGGCGGCCACGTTGCCGGCGTCGTCCACCGTGGTGCTCAGGTGGGTGTGGTAATCCAGGGTCACGGCCTCCAGAGCGCGGTTGTCCAGCAGCAGAATGCCGGGCCGATGTCTGTCCGCCGGATAGGCCGCGCCCGGCTCCAGGCGAAAGATGGCGGTCACGCGGCCGTCGGCGGCGTCCGTGGGCGGCTCGAAGCTCACCTCGGCCACGGTCAAGCCGGCCGGCCGACGCGCGGCCGTTCCGTCGGGCGGATAGGGGCGGGTGATATAGGTGCCCGTGACCAGCAGCTTCTCCACCCAGTTGTTGGCCAGCCCGGCAATGACCAAGTAGGGCCCAAAGGTGGGAATGGAAAGCACATCGGTATCGGCGTAAACGGTCGCCCCCGGCAGAACCTTGCCGTCGGCGCCCAGCTGGCCTCGCATTTGCAACAGGTTGAAGGGAATCGGAATGCCGGTGATGGGCATGGTGAAGCGGCGATTCTCCAGGACGAAAAGGTCTCCGCGGTAGCGGCCGTTGAGTGCGAAGGTGAAGTCGGACTGAGGATCGGCCACCAACGTGCCATCGGCGTCGCGCTTGCCGCCGATCACCCACAGCACAAAGCGGCCACGGCCTTCGGCGTCCGGCTCCCCAATGGCCACCGGACCCATGATCCAGTCGAGGTAGTCGAAGCCGATCTGGTTCAGGCTGGGCAGCATCGGCGGGATGGGCGTAGCCAGGCGGGTCCACTCTAGGGCCGTCACGGCGTCCTCTGCCACGGCCAGGGGGATGCGGCCGGCCCTTAGCGGCTCGGTGGCGAACGTCAGGACGTCGCGGAAGCGGCCCTGGCGCCGGCCGCCCAGGGTCAGGTTGCCGATGGCAAGCCCTCCCGTATAGTAGTCGCCCTCCACGGTTACGGTGTAGGAGGTGCCTGGCTCCAGGAAATCGTCCGGCAACAGGAACAGGTACTGGCCGTCGGCCGAGGGCTCCACGGTGAAGGAAAACGGCGGCGACGTCGTGATCTGCAAGGCGTCCCTGGGACAGCCGATCGGCGCGCTGCACACGCGCGCGTCCACCGTTTCGCCGTCCTCCCGCACCATCAGGCGCAGCGTGAGCACCGTGCTGGCTGGAACCCGGACGCGGCGGTCCGGTTGCGTGCTTCCTCCCGGTGTGACGTAGAACACTCCCTTGACCTCGGTGGGTAGACCTCCCGCCGTGCTGCAACGGGTGTCCTGGACGTGCAGGCAGTAATCGTAGGGCACATACCACACCTGGCCGTGCTCGCCGCCGATGACGACCCCGGTGCGGGACAGGGCCGGCGAGGCGTTGAGGTCGTTGCGGTCGGCCAGCTCCGGGTTGTCCCACGAGGTGGTGTCAAAGGCCCAACGCAGCGAGCCGTTGGCGGTGTTCAGCGCATACAGCTTGCCGTTGCCGGCGCCGAAGTAGACGATGGCATCGGGCCGGCCGTCCGGTCCGGCGCCCAAGGCCGGCGATGACCGTATGGGGTCGCCGGTGTCGTAGCGCCACAGCAGGCGTCCGTCGGCCGAGAGGGCGTAAAGACTGCCGTCGGCCGACCCGAAGTAAACCGCGCGGGTGCGACCGTCGTCGCCCTGGGCCAGGGCGGCCGAGCTGTAGATGTGGTCGTTGGTCTTGAACCGCCAGCGGGTCTTGCCGGTTTGAGGGTCCAACGCGTAGAGGTAGCTGTCGAAGGAGCCGATGTAGACCGTGCCGTCCGAACCGATGGCGGCCGAGGCCGCAATGAAGCCCAGAGTGCGCTTCGTCCATAGCCCCTGGCCGTCGGGCCGCACGGCGTGGACAAAGGTGTCGTTGGAGCCCCAGAAAATCACGCCGTCGTCGGCAATGGCGGCGATGGACCAGGCGTTGGCGGCGGTGGGATAGGTCCACTTAAGGGCGCCGTCAACCGTGATGGCGTAGTAGTTGAAGTTGGTGTTGCCGGCGTACAGGGTGCCATCGTGACCGATGGCCACGTTGCCCTCGAACCAGTTGTTGTAGCTGGCTCTGGGCGACACGCGCGCGTCGAAGCGCCACACCTCGCGGCCGTCCGCGACGCGCAGGTTGTACAGGTAGCCGTCTCCCGACGGCACCAACACCGTCGGCTCGACAGCCGTCAGCCCCGCCCGCGCCAGCGCCGCCGCGGAGTCAATGATCTCGCCGGTCTCGAAGCGCCACTTTTCGCGGCCGTCGGGGTAGAGGGCGTAGAAGACGTGGTCGGCCGAGCCCACGTAGATGACGCCGTCGCCGTCCACCACCGGCGTGGAGAAGATGCCCTTGCCGGTGGTGAAGCTCCACGGCCTGTCCCCGATGTACACGGCCGGCAGAGGGCTGCGGCCCGTGTTGCGGTGATCGCGGCGGAAGGTAGGCCATGGCGACTCCGGCTGCACCGGCACTTCGTAGCCGAAGGGTCGGGACGGCAAGCCAGGGAGCCGAATCACGAAGGGCACAGCCTCTGATGCTCGCTCACCCAGAATCCCGCGGCGGATTACCCGCACCGTTCCGCTGCTCGCCTCCGGCGGCAGCGCGGCTACGATGCGCGTGTCAGACCAGAGGGTCACTGCTTTAAGCACCACTGTTCCGCTGCCTGATGTCATTACCACAGTGCTGGTACCTTGGCGACTGCCGAAGCCCCGGCCCAGAACTGTCAGCTCACCGTCGGCCGGCACCACCGGCACGCTGCTGATCTCCGGCCGCCAGCTCAACAAGTACACCAAGCCAAGGAGCAGCGCAGGAGCAGCGACGAAGAGCCGCAACCGAATTGTCACAAGTATAGAAGGATGTGACATGGTAGCTCAGCCCTCTGGGACATCGAACGACGGTGTCTCCGTACGGGTGGCAATGGGATGCTCACCGCAGCAGCTTCCCCGGGTTCATGAGGCCGGCCGGGTCCAGGCGGCGAGCCGCGTCCCGCAGCAGCGCCATGCCCAGCTCCCCTTTCTCCGCCGGCAGGTAGGCCGCGTGGTCCACGCCCACGCCGTGCTGGTGGCTGATGGTGCCGCCTACGGCCACGATGGCTTGGCTGGCGGCCGTTTTCATGGCCTGCCAGCGGGCCAGGGTCTCCTCGGGGTCTGTGGCCAGGCGAAAGATCAGCGTGGTGTAGATGCTGCAGCCCGACGGGTAGACGTGGGAGAGGTGGCTGAACACGTGGACCCGCTCGCCGAAGGGCGCCAGGGCAGCGTGCAGCGCGGCCTCGATGGCGTCCACAGCGCCGGCCACGTCCTTCCACACCACCGCCGTCTCCAGGGTGTCCACGCCGTAGCCCATCTCCCACAAAGTGTTGCGCAGGTAGGGCGTGCGGAAGCGGGCCTTGGCCCAGCGCTTGCCAAAGGCGCGGCCCACGGACACCCCACCCTCCCTCTCGGCTATGGCCAACGCCTCCCGGCAGGCCGCTTTGCTGGCGCGAGAGCGTCCACGACAGCCCAGCAGCAGCAGGCACTTGCCCTCCCCCACCTTGCGCAGCGCCAGCATCCGCTCCAGCGCCGCGATCAGCCGCCTGTGGCCGGCCAGGGCCAAGGTAGTCTCGGTCTCGGTGGGCGTGCTCAGGCGCACCAGGGAGATGGGGAGGCGCGCCTGGGCGATCTGGCGCACAGCAGCCTGCGCAGCCTTCCAGTCGGGGAAGAAGAGCGCGTGGACCGTCAGCGGCTCGCTGTCGGCCAGGGGCGTCACCCGCACCGTGGCCTCGGTGAGGATGCCCAGTCGCCCCTCGGACCCCAACACCAGGTGGCGCAGGTCGGGGCCGGCGGCAGACGCAGGGAAGGGGGGCAGCTCCAGGAGGCCGGCCGGCGACAGCAGCCGGCCGCCGGCGAAGAGGTCCTCGATGCGGCCGAAGCCCAGCGACTCCTGCCCGGAGGAGCGGGTGGCGATCCAGCCGCCCAGGGTGGAGTATTCGAAGGACTGCGGGAAGTGGCCCAGGGTGTAGCCGCGGGCCCGCAGCTGCGCCTCCAGGTCGGGGCCGGCCACGCCTGCGGCGAAGGTGGCCAATCGGCTAACGTCGTCCAGGCGCAGCAGCCGGTTCATGCGGCTCAGGTCCACCGTCAGCGTCGGCCGGTCGTCGCCGGGCAGGGGGTTGATGTGGCCCACCACGCTGGTGCCGCCGCCGTAAGGGATCAGGCGGGCGCCCACCTGGCTGGCAAAGCGGATCAGCTCGGCTACGTCGGCCTCGGTGAAAGGGTAGGCCACGCCGTCGGGGAAGGCCGGGATGCGGGCCGTGCGCAGGGCCACCCAGTCGGGGAAGCTTTGGCCGCGCGCGTGGCGCAGGCGCTCCACCGCGTCGCTCTTCACCAGGGGGTGGGAGAGGGGCCGGGGGGGCGACACCGCGGCCAGGGCCTCGCTGGGCGTGGCGTCGCGCGGGGGCGAGGCCGGCCCGATCCGCGCTTCCAACAGGGCCGCAGCCAACGGCGGCAGCGGGTAGGTCACGGAGTCGTCTCCCCAGCCGTTCCAACGGCGCATAGCTACCTCCTGCGGCGACGCGGTCAGCGCCGGGCGTCGTCGGCCGTCATCAGCACCGTGTGCAGCCTCGCCTCGTCGGTGATGACGTACAGCACGACGCCCGTGGGCAAGGTGAACACCGAGACAACGCTGTCGGGGCCGATGCGCTCGTCCGGCGTCTCGTACTGGTGTTTGTAGAGATAGGCGGCGGCAGGCTGGCCGGCCTCCTGCAAGGCTCTTTGCGCGCCGGGCAGGATCTCAATGGCGCCCAAGGTGAACTTTCCCTCTGAAGCGGGCATGGCAAGCCTCCCAAGGTCGCGCGCGGCGATGCGCTCAGTTGCTGCCGCGCGCTTCGGGTTGTTCAAAGCTCCAAGGACACGTTGGCCGATATGGCTCGTCGCCCAAGTAGGTCTCCCACTCGGCCGGCGTCAAGTTGCGGTTGGCCAAGGCGCAGGCGCGCTCTTCCCACGGCTCCTGCGGCCGACGCCACAGGTGCACCAGCCCACTGCTGTCGAACGCGCCGACGGCCAGCCATTGCCCGTCCGGGCTCAGGTCCATGGACTCGGACTCGAAGCCCAAGAGCAGGGGAGGATGAAGGGGCTGGCCGGCGGCGAGGTCCCATTGAAGCACGCTGCCCTCGTTGCCCAGCGACAGCAGCACCTGGCCGTGGCCGCGGGCCTCGATCTGCAGGTGCCACACCGGACGCGTGTGGCCGGCCAGGGGCGAGAAGAGGAGCCGGCCGGTGGCCACGTCCCACAGCCGGATCATGCCATCGCCGCCGCCCGAGGCCAGCGTGCGACCGTCGGGGCTGAAGGCCAGCGCGGTCACCCAGTTGTTGTGACCGCGCAGAGGCCCCAAGCGAGGCGCGCCGGTGGCGGCATCCCACAGCCAAACTGTCTGGTCCCGACTGCCGGTGGCCAGGTTGGCGCCGTCGGGGCTGAAGGCCAGGGCCAGCACCCAGTCGTTGTGCGCCTGCAGCCGCTGGCGCACGGTCCGCTGCGCCACCTCCCATAGGATCACCGAGCCGTCGAAGTGGCCGGACGCCAGGGTGCGGCCGTCGGGGCTGAAGAGGAGGGTCGTGGCCACGCTGCCGGGCTCGGGAAGGGCTGCCAAGGCCTGGCCGGTGGTCGGATCCCACAGCCGGATCTCCCCTGGGCCGGCGCTGCCCGAGGCGACCAGGGAGCCGTCAGGGCTGAAGGCCACGTCCAGCACCGCGTTGGTGTGGCCCACGAGGGGCGGCAGGCGCAGCGCTGCAGCGTTGGCGTCGTAGATCGCCACCGTCCGGTCGAAACTGCCCGAGGCCAGGGTGGCTGTGCGGCCGGTGGGGTCGAAGGCCACCCCGCGCACCTGGGCTCTGTGGCCTGGGAGAATGCGATGCCCTGCGATGTCCCACTGCAGCAAGCGGCCATCGGCGTCCCCCGACAGGAGGCGGGCGCCGTCAGGGCTGAAGGCCACCGTGCGCACCCAGTTGGCGTGGCCGGCGAGGGTTGGAGGGATCGGCTGGCCGCTCTCCAGGTCCCACAGTCGCACCGTGGCGTCGGTGCTGCCGGAGGCCAGCCAGCGGCTGTCCGGGCTGAAGGCCAGGGCTAACACGCGGCCTTCGTGCTCGGCCAGGGACGGAAAGATCGGCTCGCCGCGGGCTAGGTCGTAGACGATCACGGTGCCGTCGAAGCTACCCGTGGCCAGCCGGCGGCCATCCGGGCTGAACACCACATTGGCGACCGAGCTCGAGTGGTCCTGGCGCTCGCCCCACAGGGGCCGGCCGGCCGCCAGGTCCCACACGGTCAGGGCCACCTCGTTGCGGGTCACCGCCACCCAGCGACCGTTGGGCGACACGCTGCGCACCTCTACCTGGGGCACGCCGCGCGCGAGGTCCACCGGCTGGCCGACCGCGACCAGATCCGGCACCTGCCAGCGATGCAGGAGGCCGTCCGCGCCGCCGGAGAGGAGGTGTTGGCCGTCGGCGGTGAAGCGCAGGGCCAGCACCTGGTCGGCGTGGGGGCGATGGTCAGGCGCAACCAGCCGACGGCGCTCCACGTCCCACAGCCAGAGGTCGCCGTCAATGCCTCCCAGGGCCAGCTGTCGGCCGTCGGGTCCAAAGGCCAGGGAGCTGATCTCCCGGCCGCCAGGCGTGTCGAAGGAGGTCTCGGGCTGGCCGGCGTCCACGTTCCACAGCCAAACCCGGCCTACCTCGTCCGCCGAGGCCAACCAGCGGCCGTCCGGGCTGACGGCCAGGGCGTGGATGGCGGCCGTGTGGCCGTGTAGGAACCGGATCAGGGTGGGGGGAAGGCGCAGGTTCAGCAGGAGGTCTCGCACTGCGGCGGGCGACCGGTCTCGGCGCAGCGACTCCAGGCTGAGCAGCGCGGCCAGGTCAGGCTGGGTGTCGGCGAGGTTGACGGTTTGAGCGGCCAGCTGCCGGGCCAAGGCGCGTTGAGCCTGCGCCTCGGCCACCTGTTGCTCGGCTACGGCGGTGGCCTGGGCGGCCAGGGCTAGGTCTCGTTGCCGTTGCGCCTCACGCGCCTGGTCCAGGGCCACCACCAACATCAGGAGGGCCACGGCCACGGCGGTTAGCAGGCCAGCGGCCAGCCAGCGCAACCGGCGGCTGGCCTGCGCCTCCAGCTCGGCGCGACGTCGCTGCGCCTCGGCCAGCGCCTGGGCGTCGGCCAGGGCGCGCTGGCGCTGCGCCTCGGCCTCCTCGCGCTCCCGTGTGCGGCGCTGGACGCCGCTGGCCACGAAGGCCCGCACCGTGGGGTCCAGGTCCTCCGGTCGAGCGGCAGCCCACTCCTCGGCCTCGCTGAGGGCGGCCCCGCGCCAGAGCAGGTCCGGATCATGACCGGCAGCCCGCCACTGCTCGGCCGCCAGCCGCGCCCGCTGCTGCCACACGCGGAAGGTGCGGTCGGCAGCCAGCCACTCCCGCAGCCGGCTCCAGGACCGCAGCAGCACGTCGTGGACGACCTCTGCCGTCTCCTGGCCGGCCCGCAGGTCGGTGACCACCAAGCGGGCGTTGGCCAGCTTCTGCACCAGGGTCCAAGCCTCTTCGCTCAGCTCCGCGCGCGGCACCGGGCGATGGGTGTCCTCAGTGCCTTCGCCGGGCAGCGCCATCTGGGTAAACACTTGCCGCGCCAGCGCCTGCTCCTGGGGCGACAGCTGGCCGTACACCTGCTCGGCGTAGCGAGCCAGCGCGCCGGACACCCGGCCGATGGCCTCGTAGGCCGCATGGGTGAGCATCCGCCCTGCTCGGTTTTCCCAGAGCTGCGCTAGAGCGAACTGCAGGAGCGGAAGCTGGCCTGGCGCCTCGCCCACGTCGTCCAGGATGCGCGCGACCAGCCCCGGCTCGAAGGAAAACCCTTGCGCCTCGGCCGGCCGCACGATGGCCGCCTCCAGCTCCGATCGGCTCATGGGCCCGAGGATCAGAGAGGCCGACTGCAGCGCATCGGCCAGGCCGCGGTGCAGCAGAGCCTGGGCCATGAAGTCGGCGCGCAGGTTGACCAGGACGGTCGCCGGGCCCGGCCTGGCGACGCTCTGCACCAGCCAATCGAGGAACGCAGTCCGCAGGGCCGGATCGGGGCAAAGCGTGAACAGCTCCTCGAGCTCCTCCACGAACAACAACAGCCGAGGGCGACCGCCGAAGGCTTCGGCGCCGACCAGGCCGCCGGCGACCTCGGCGAGGGACAGCTGGCCCTCCTGCAGGCGCCGCGCCAGCTCGCTCACCTGGTCCGCTGCGCCGCTTCCGTTTGGCTGAGGACGGTTCGACCGATGAGGCGCCAGGGCTGCGGCCAGGCTTAGGAAGGGATGGCTTCCGGGCCGCAGGGCGACGACCAGCCAGCGCCCCGCCGGGCCGTCGCCTCCGGCCCGCAGCCGGGGCAACAGGCCGGCGCGCACCACCGAGGTCTTGCCGATGCCGGACGGCCCGACCACCGCCACCAAGGGCTGGGCGTGGACGGCATCGAGCAGCCGCCGGGTGAAGTCCTCTCGGCCGTAGAAGGAGAGGTAGTCCGCCTCGCCGAAGGGCTGCAGCCCCTTGTACGGGTTGGCCAGCTCGACGGCCTCCACGTCGTCCTGGGCGCGAAGGCGCCGGTAGAGGGCCAGGGTCGCCTCCTCCGGCTCGACCCCTAGCTCCTCCGCCAAGGTGCGGCGACAGAGCTCAAACTGCCTTAGCGCGGCGGCGCGCTGGCCGCGCTCGGCCAGAACGGCCATGAGGCGGCGATGGGCTGCCTCGTTCCACGGCTCCAACATCAAAGCCCGCCGGGCGTACTCCTCGGCCGACACCCAGTGTCGGGCGGCCTGGTGATACGCAGCCAGCGCCTCCACCACCTCCAGCGCCTGTCGGTGCAGCTTCTCTCCCTGAACGGTGCGCCACTGGTCGAAGGCATCGCTCACCCGCGGCGTGAAGCCGGCCAGAAAGTCCCCTCGGTACAAGCTCGCTGCCTGCTCCAGCCGCGCCAGGCACTCCTTGCAGTCAAACAGAGGCCCGTGGCCATGGCGAAGCGGCGCGTCGGCCAACTCCTGGAAGGCTGCCGTGTCCACCCACAGCAGGGGCGGAGGGATCTCCAGCCTCACGGCCTGGGCGTCGGCGATGATCACGTCCTCCCTTCCTGCCCGGATGGCCACCGGCCGAAGGACGTGGCGCAAGTTGGTGACGGTCATGGTGAGGCTGCGCCGGGCGGCGCGCTCGTCGAAGTCCGCCCACAGGAGGCTGGCCAGCCAGCTCCGCCGATGGCTCCGCACTCCCTCGACGGCCAGGTAGACCAGCAGCGCGCGCGCCTTGTCGGACCGGAAGCCCACCAGCGGCTCGCCGTCCCAGAGGATGCGCAAGGAGCCCAGGGTGAAAACCTGCAGCCCGAACCGGGGATCGTTGCTCATCGCCGTCTAGGGATCAGGGCCGCGCCAGGCCGGCCGTTGCAGTTTCGTTGCACCGAGCGTGTACGCTTAAGGCGGTTCACTCAGAGCTGCCGGAGTATTTGCCGTGCTTTCTGGAACCCATGGGCGAGTTTGAGGCGCACGAGGAGGTGCGTCGCCAGGGAGGAGAAGTCCGTTCCGCTGTGGAGGGAGCCGAGCCCATGGTTCCAACGTGGCCAGGATGTACATGCGATTGACGAGCAGGCAGTGATCGGTGAACCGAGCGAGCTGCGTTGAGTGTTTTGGTGGGGGCGCTTAACGCAGCTTTGTTTTGCCTACTGCTCCACCAGGTAGGCCACCGTGACGCCGTCGCCGCCCTCGCCCGGTTCGCCCTCGCGCAGGCTCTTCACCAGAGGGTGCTTGCTCAGCTCCTTGCGCACGGCCGCGCGCAGCACGCCGGTGCCCTTGCCGTGGATGATGCGCACCCACGGCAGCATGGCCAGGTAGGCGTCGTCCAGGTACTTCTGCAGCCGGGGCAGCATCTCCTCGACGGTGGAGCCGCGCAGGTCCAGCTCCATGCCGACCTGCGGAGGCGCAACCGACGACGACCGCTCGACGACCGACGGCTGCGGCAGGGAGCGGGGCCGTGCCACGCCCACGGGTGCTGCCTGGCCGACGCCGCGGCGCTCTAGGCGCTGGACCGGCAGGCGCATGCGGAAGGAGCCGATCTGCAGCTCGGCCTCGTCGCCGTCTACCTTGAGCACCTGGGCGCTGGCCTGCAGGCTGGGGATCCACACGGTTTCGCCGGGGGCCAGGGGTGTCTCCTCGGCGGGCGGCTCTTCCTGCTGAACGCTCTCGGGCAGGGGGGAAGCGGCCTTGGCACGCTCGGCCAGGATGCGCTGGGCCTCGGCCAGCATCTGCTGGTGGGTGCTGGCGCCAGGGCCGGCGCCCAGCGCCGCGGCCGACACGATCTGCCGGCGCAGCTGCTGTAGCTCGGCCGCCAGGGCTTCGATCTGGGCCTGGGCCTCCTGTCGGGCCTCGTTGAGCACCTGGCGCCGCGCCTCCTCGACCTTGCTGAGGCGGTAGCGCAGCTCCCTCTCCTGGGCCTGGAGCTGGCGGCGGAGGGCCTCCACCCGGCTGCGTTCGGCCTCCAGGGCCTGGCGAGTGGCCTTGATGTCCTGCAGCAGGCTATCGGCCTGCAGCGCCTCCGGCCGCACCATGGCCTCGGCCGCAGCTACGATGGCGGGGTCCAGCCCCAGCCGGCGGGCGATGGCCAGCGCGTTGGAGCGCCCCGGCAGGCCAATGCTCAGCTCGTAGGTGGGGGCCAGGGTCTCCAGGTCGAACTCCACGCTGGCGTTGCGCACGCCGGGGGTGTTGTGCGCGTAGAGCTTGAGCTCCGAGTAGTGGGTGGTGGCCAAGGTGGTGATGCGGCGGCTGACCAGGTGGTCGAGCAGCGCGCGCGCCAGAGCCGACCCCTCCTCCGGGTCGGTGCCGGCGCCCAGCTCGTCCAGGAGCACCAGGCTGCGCTCGTCGGCCTCGGCCAGGATGGCGATGATGTTGGTCAGGTGGCCGGAGAAGGTGGAGAGGCTTTGCTCGATGCTCTGCTCGTCGCCGATGTCGGCGTAGATGCCCTCGAAGCAGGAGAGGCGGCTGCCCTCGTCGGCCGGGATGTGCATGCCCGACTGCGCCATCAGCGCCAGTAGGCCCACGGTCTTCAGGGTGACCGTCTTGCCGCCGGTGTTGGGGCCGGTGATCACCAGTACGTAGAAGTCGTCGTCTATATAGACGTCAATAGGCACCACCGTGTCCTGGTTGAGCAGAGGGTGCCGCGCCCGCTTCAGGTCCAAGGTGGAGCCGGGGTGATGGATGGCCGGCAGCCGGGGCGCTGTGCCATCCTGTTCCGGCCCGGCGCCGTCTCCTCCCAGTAGCTCTCTCCCGGCCTCCTTTTCCCGCTTTTCCCTCTTTTCCAGCCGGTCTCTCGTTTGCTTGAACTCCACCAGCTCCGGCTGCGCCGCACGCAGCTGGTCTGCGTAGCGCGCGCGGGCCAGGATCAGGTCCAGCGCAGCCAGCGCCTCCACGGTCTGGCGGATGTAGGGCGCCTCGTCGGCCACCAGCTCCGTCAGCTCGGCGAGGATGCGGCGGATCTCCTCCTCCTCGTCCAGCTGCAGCTGGCGCCACTGGTTGTTCAGCTCCACCACGCTGAAGGGCTCGACGAAGAGAGTGGCGCCGCTGGCGGACTGGTCGTGGACCAGGCCGGGGATGCGCCCCTTGTGTTCGGCCTTGAGGGGGATCACGTAGCGGCCCTGGCGCTGGGTGACCAGGGGCTCCTGCAGGTATTGCGCGGTCCGGGGGTTGGTCACCAGCCGGTTCAGCCGGTCGAGCACCTGGCTCTGGACGCTGCGGATCTCGCTGCGTAGGCGGGCCAGCTTGGGGCTGGCGGTGTCCAGGATCTCCCCGCGGTCGTTGACCACCTGGCCGATCTGTTCGGCGAGCTGGGGCAAGGGCTCGATGCGGTAGGCGATGTCCGCCAGGTTCGGGTATCGGCTCTCCTGGCGGGTGAGCAGGCTGCGGACGCTGCGGCCGCGCAGCAGGGTGCTGCGTAGCTGCAGCAGGTCGGGGGGCAGCAAGGGGATGCCGCGCTCGGCCTGGGGCAGCAGGGGGCGCACGTCGAACACGCCGCCCAGGTGGAGGTCGCTGGCCTCGCCCAACAGGCGCCGCGCCTCGGCGGTCTCGGCCAGCCACCGCTGCGCAAGGCGCAGATCTGTGGTGGGCAGGGTGTTGAGGGCCAGCTCCCGGCCTGCGGAGAAGCTGGTGTGCTCCGCTAGCCGCCGCAAGATCTTATCGAACTCCAGGACGTGCAGAGATTTAGCGTTCATACACGACCGAGTATAGCACAGGGGGAGGGGAAAGGGTAGATTGAGGGGGCGCGCGGTGGTGGGAGGAGGCGCTTGGCGAGGCGCGAGGGGCCCCGTCGGCCGGGCCGGCCAGGGCAATGGGGTGAGCCGTTACTTCCTCAGCGCCGATGGGGGTGATACACTGCGCAGGCTGCGCCAAAACGAACAAAACCACCAAGAGGTTCTATGCTCACTACCCTTGCTCCTACTCCCAACCTGCAGGACAGGATTTACGCCCCCAGCATCCCCGAGCTGATGCGCCAGATGCGGCGCAAAGGCCAGCTGGGCTTTTTCATGGACGCCTGGCGCGCCTACGGGGACCTGCCCCATCTCAAGCTGGGCCCGCGAGAGATGTTCCTGGTGGTCCATCCCGACCACGTGCGCCATGTCAACGTGACCAACGGGGACAACTACGACAAGCGAGAGACCTACGACCCCGTGCGGGAGCTGATGCTGGGCGATGGGCTGGTGGCCAGCCGCGGGGAGCTGTGGCGCCGCCAGCGCCGGCTGATGGCACCCTTCTTCACCCCGCGCGCCATCGAGCAGTATCTGCCTGTCTTCGCGGCCGACACCGAGGCGCTGATGGACCGCTGGACCCGCCTGGCCGGCCAGGACGAGCCCGTGGAGCTGAGCGACGAGATGATGCTGGTCACTGCGGCCATCATCCTGCACACCATGTTCAGCACCGAGTCCAGCGACGACCTGCTGGAGGTCAAGGCCGCGGTGGAGACGATGATCCGCTACGTGGCCACCAGCCAGCAGAGCCCCATCCGGCTGCCCCGCTGGCTGCCCACGCCGGCCAACCGCCGCTACTTCCGGGCCCGCGAGCTGGTGCACACCTATATCGCTGCGCTGCTGGCCCACCGGCGCCGCCTCCCGCAGGACCAGTGGCCCGACGACCTGCTGACAAAGCTGATGCTGGCGCGCGACGAGCAGACGGGCGAGCCCATGAGCGACGCCCTGCTGCGCGACGAGTCCATCACCATCTTCTTCGCCGGCCACGAGACCACCGCCCGCACCCTGACCTTCCTCTTCTACGCCCTGGCGCAGAGCCCAGAGGTGGAGCAGCGCCTGGTGGCCGAGACGGCGGCGCTGGCCGGCCGGCGGCCCACGGTGGAGGACCTGAAGCGCCTGCCCTACACCCTGCAGGTGATCAAGGAGACGCTGCGCCTCTACCCGGCTGCGCCGATCTACGCGCGCGACGTGGTGGCCGACGACGCGCTGGACGGCGTGCGCATCCCCGCCGGGGCGACCGTCCTGCCCTTCCCCTACGCCACCCACCGTCACCCCGCCTTCTGGCCCGACCCCGAGCGCTTCGACCCGGAGCGGTGGACGCCGCAGGCCGAGGCCGGGCGCCATCCCTACGCCTTTCACCCCTTCGCCGCGGGCAAGCGCATCTGCCTGGGCAACAACTTCTCGCTGCTGGAGACGCACGTCATCGCGTCCATGCTGGTCCCCCGCTTTCGGCTGCGCCCGCGGCCCGGCTTCCGGCCGCAGGTCATCATGGCCGGCACCATCGCCAGCAAGAACGGCATGCCCATGTTCATCGAGGAGCGGCGGTGAGAGGCCGGCTCGGTGGCCCCACGCGTTCAGCCGTGGAAGCTGGAGCTCCTGACGCCCCTGGCAGAGGAGATTGGCCGGTACGAGGAGTTTGGGCGATGAAAACTGCGCCGCTAGCTGAGGCGAAGGCCTGGGTGCCCACATGGACGAGGGTCGTGAGTCCGCCCGTAGCTGTGTCCCCCGGATACATCAGCCTCATCGCTGCTGTGGGCAGCCGGCGGCCGATGGGCGCCCTCACCCCAGCCGCAGGATGCCGCGCTACACCGCCGCCGTGACGGCCGCGGCGCGGTCGGCCACGCCCAGCTTGCCGAAGATATGCAGCAGGTGCGACTTGACCGTGGCCTCGCTGATGTGCAGCGCCTGGGCGATCTCGGCGTTGCTGGCCCCGCGGGCCACCAGGCTCAACACCTCGAGCTCGCGCGCGCTCAGCTTCTCCTCCGCCGGCGCGCGCATCTTGCCCAGCAGCCGGGCCGCCACCGCCGGCGCCAGCACGGTCTCGCCCCGCGAGGTGGCCCGGATGGCGCGATACAGCTCCTCGCGCGGGGCGTCCTTGAGCAGGTAGCCGGTGGCGCCCGCCTCAATGGCCGGTAAAATGTCCGAGTCGGTGTCGTAGGTGGTCAGCACCAGGATGGCCGCGGCGGGTTGCCGCGCGCGAATCTGGCGGATGGCCGCCACGCCGTCGAGGACGGGCATGCGCAGGTCCATCAGAATCACGTCGGGCGCCAGCTCGGCGGCCAGCGCGACCGCGGCCGCGCCGTCCGCTGCCTCGCCCACCACCTGCAGATCGGGCTGGCCGGCCAACATGCCCCGCAGTCCATCCCGCACCACGGGGTGATCTTCGGCAATCAGCAGTCGGATCATGGGGATTG
Organism: Caldilineales bacterium; assembly: GCA_025055015.1. Taxonomy (GTDB): domain Bacteria; phylum Chloroflexota; class Anaerolineae; order JAAEKA01; family JAAEKA01; genus JANWYQ01. The sequence goes on along the minus strand of JANWYQ010000079.1, from coordinate 1,160 downwards.
CTCCGGAAGTAGACAAGGAAACGGGCAGACAGGGAAACAAGGGAACCGGGCGGCACGGATCATGAGGGGTGTAACGGGAGCATCACCGCCACCGTCGTGCCGTGGCCCGGCGCGCTCTCGACCGCCACACTGCCGCCAAGCTGCTCCACCCGCTGGCGCATGGCGGCCAGGCCGAAGCCCTCCGTCGCCGCAGACGGGTCGAAGCCGACGCCGTCGTCCTGGACATCCAGCGTCACCTGATCCTCCATGTACGACAGGGTGACGCTGACTCGCCGCGCCTGAGCGTGTTTGCACACGTTGGCCAGCGCCTCCTGGACGGCCCGCAGCAGCGTGACCTCAGCCTCCGGGTGCAGGGGAACCGGCTCGCCGGTGACGGCCACGACAGCCGGGATGCCGGTCTCCTGGGCCCAGCGAGCAGCCACCCGACGCAGCGCCTCCGGCAGCGAGGCGCCCTCCAACGGCTGCTTGGAATTCCTCCCCACAGACCCCTCCTGTAGCGGTCGAGGTATAATGGCAGCATCATCCCACCAGCCCAAGGCGCCGGCTTTCCGCACGCAAAGCGTTCGTCACTTCGTATGGCAACAGGGTGAGGGCAAGAGGCCCGATCTCTTCCTGAGCGTAGGCCCGGATCAGGGCCAGCGCCTGAGCGTGTCACGCTGCACCGGATCGCAGCGAGTAGAGTAGCCACCGACCTGTCGGCCGCCGACCTCCAGGCGCGCCGGAGACGACCCTGCCATACGAGCGGATCCGGCGGGGAGGATGGGTGAAAAATTCGACCACGAGGGCTTCTCGGCGTCGGAGCTTGCTCAGGTCGGGTCGTAACGCAAGTGCTAGCAGTTGCGCTACAGATCACAGCTCGCTTGGAAAGCCTTGGCGCACCGGGAGGGTATGACCTAGGCCGCGCACCTTTTGGGTCGGCACACCGTTGCCGATAGACCTTGCTCTCCTCGGCTCTCTTGCGCCGGTCTAACTTCGACGAAGGGCGACGCATCGTCTCGACCGGGGTTGCCGACGATAGGCATCAACCTATCTCACCCGCACCATCGAACCATCGCCCGCGTTGCGCAGCCGTTGCACATCGCGCAGGGGCGGCGCGCCGAAGAGGCGCTTGTATTCGCGGTTGAAGTGCGAGGCATCCCGGTAGCCCACCCGATAGGCCG
>JANWYQ010000072.1 GCA_025055015.1 Caldilineales bacterium | reverse complement strand
GCACGGGCACGCTGGGGGCCTGGGCGTTCTGCAGGGCGGCGGCGATCTCTATCGGCGTCATGGCTGCGCTGAGCCGGTAGGTGCCTGCCTCCAGCCGGTTGGCCAGGCCGTTCACCCGCACGTAGGCCTCGAACAGCAGGGCGTCCTCGATCAGGCCGGCCTGCTGCAGGTTCTGCGCGATGGCCTTGGCCGGGGTGCCCGGCGCCACGGTGAACTCCACCGGCTCCGCCAGAGGGTCCAGCGGCTGGTCGAGCCGTTGGCGGTTGGCCTCTAGGTAGACGGCCAGGGCCTGGTCGCCGCCGCACCCAACCAGTAGGACGGCCAGGACCAGGCTCCCGACCAGCGCAAGGAGAAGACGTTTGGTAAGCATAGCGAAGTTGCCCGTTTCACGAGCACAGCGGCGGGTGGGTTCAGCGAAAGCGCCGCAGCCAGTCGCTGCAGCCATCAAGTCCGCCCGCCGGCTGCCCGCTGGGTTCGGGGTTAGCCGACCAAGTGCATGGGCATTGGCGCCTTGCTGAGACATGCAAGCCGTGGTATCATGCGGGTGCAGTGGCGGTTGCAGCTTGCAAAGCGTAGTGTTGGGCTTCGCCCGGAGGTGCACTATGGCTCGCGTTCTCCATCTCGACCTGTTGATCTGCGATGGATGCGGCGTAGAGATACAGTGGGCTCCCGTGGTGGTTGGGGCGCGCACCTTCTGTTGCCAGGACTGCGCCGAGGGGCGGCCCTGTCGGTGCGACTATCCGCCGGAGGAGCCGCAAGCGGCAGCAGAGCCTGCTCTGGTGCTGACCACCACCTAGCTCTAGAGCGTGGCGGAGCGTGGCCAGCGGCGCACGGGCTTCCGGGGTAGGGCGACCGTGTGCAGCCATTATAGCACGGCCGGCGCTGCTCCTAAAGCGTCAGAACAGAGCCTATTTCGGTTGAACGGCGACGCCGCAGCGGCGGGTCGCGTCCGTGAGTGCTTTGCGCCAGCACCTAAGCGCGAGAAGGGAACATGATCGAAAAGCAGTTCATCCGAGACGAGCGGGGCGAGCGAGTGCGCGTGACCTTTACTTTGCCCGACACCATCTGGGCCAGCGCTATCTTTCTGGTGGGGGACTTCAACGGCTGGAACAGGACCTCGCATCCCATGCGGCAGGACAGCGACGGGCGGTGGACGTTGACCGTTGACCTGGAGCCCGGCCGCGCCTATCAGTTTCGCTACTTGGCTGACGGGGAGTGGATGAACGACAACCAGGCTGACGCGTACGCGTACAACCAGTACGGGTCCCACAACTTTATCGTGGTGACGGACCCGGCGTTCAAACAGCACGTGGAGTGAGGGGCGCTGCGAGCGTGGACACCCTGAACCCCAAGCTGCTGGCCCCAGACCTCGCCCAGGCCCTGAACGACGCAGCGCGCAGCCTATCGGCCTACGACCGCCGGGTGTTGACCCCGGAGCTCCTGCTGCTGGCCTTTTTGCGCGGCCAGGGGCTGCCGGCGCGCGCCCTGCTGGCGCAGATGGCGCGGGAGCGCGGGTTTTCGCTGGCCGAGCTGGAGCGCAGCGTCGAGGGCATGGTGCAGGCGCGGGAGGGCCGCAGCGCCGACTTCCACTTCGTCGCCGCCGACGGCCGCGCCATCCCCCTCTCCGACGAGATGCTGGTGGTGCTGGACGAGGGCCGCGCCATCGCCCAGTCGGTGGACGAGATCTACATCGGCACCGTCCACGCCCTGGGCGCCATGAGCCAGCGCGGGGTGAGCACGGCGGCCGTGCTGCAGCGCTACGGCGTCACCCCCACGGCCTTGACCAACAAGTTGGTGGACCAGGCCCTGGGCCGGCGACTCACCACCGTGGACCTGGCTGCGCAGGCGCGCCAGGGCGAGCTGGCGCCGGTATACTTCCGCGAGCCCCTGCTGCGGGAGCTGCTGAACCTGCTGGCGCTGCGCACCCATCGGCATGTGGTGCTGGTGGGGCCGGCGGGTGTCGGGCGGCGCTCCCTGGTCCACGGCCTGGCCATGCTGATGGCCGAGGGCAAGGGGCCGGCGGACCTGTCCAAGGTGGTGCAGGTGGGCGAGACGGCGCTGCTGGACGACCCGGCCAAGGCCGTGCAGGCCGCGCTGCGGCAGGCCCAGGGCGGAGTTCTCTTCCTGCCCGACATCCATCGCTTCTTCGGCAGCCTGGGCCGCGCCGACCTGCTGCGGGCCGGCCGCGATGTGCAGAAGGCGCTGCTGGGCGACGGCGTCGTGGTCATCGGTACCTGCGGCGAGGCCGACTTCACCGAGCGTTTGGCCGGCGATCCGGCTATTGTGGGTCGGGTGCACCGCCTGACGGTGCCGCCGCCCGACGAGGCGGAGACTGCAGCCATCCTGGCCGTCCACCGGCCGCGGCTAGAGGCGGACTACGGGGTGCGCGTGGCCGAGGGCAGCCTCAGGACGGCTGCCTCCTTGGCGCGGCGCTACCTCACCGACGCCGTGCTGCCTGCCTCAGCGCTCCTGCTGCTGCACCGGGCGGCGGCTATGGTGCGCCTGGGGCAACAGAGCCACCAGGCCTTTCGGCCGCCGGTGGCCGCCGATGCCACGGTGGACGAGGAGGACGTCACCTTGGCCGCCAGCCTCCTCACCGGCGTGCCCGTTCAAAAGCTCAGTCGCGATGAGCGCACCCGCTACGCTGCCATGGTGGAGCACCTGCACGCGCGCATCATCGGCCAGGAGGAGGCGGTGCTGGCGGTGAGCCGGGCGGTGAAGGCGGCGCGCGCGGGGCTCAAGGACCCCAAGCGCCCCATCGGTTCCTTCCTCTTCCTGGGCCCCACCGGCGTGGGCAAGACGGAGCTGGCCCGCGCGCTGGCGGAGTTCCTGTTCGGCGACGAGGCGGCCATGGTGGCGCTGGACATGACCGAGTATCAGCAGGACCACACCGTGAACCGGTTGATCGGCGCGCCGCCCGGCTACGTGGGCTACGAGGGGGGCGGCCAGCTCACCGAGGCCGTGCGCAAGCGGCCCTACACCGTGGTGCTCTTCGACGAGGTGGAGAAGGCCCATCCCCGCGTGTTGGACGTGCTGCTGCAGATCATGGAGGAGGGGCGGCTCACCGACGGCCAAGGGCGGACGGTGTCCTTCAGCGAGACCGTGGTCATCCTCACCAGCAACCTGGGCGCGGAGTTCCTGGAGACCACGGAGCTCACCGACGCTGTCCGCGACCTGGTGATGGCGCGCGTGCGCCAATTTTTCCGCCCGGAGTTCCTCAACCGGCTGGACGAGATCGTTGTCTTCCATCCCCTGACGGCGGCCCAGCTGGCCCAGATTTTGCGCCTCATGCTCAGGAAGGAGGGCAAGCTGCTGGAAGCGCGCGGCCTGCGGCTGGAGGTGAGCGAGGCGGCGCAGCAGTGGCTGCTGGCCAGGAACGACCGGCCGGAGTGGGGCGCGCGGCCCTTGCGCCGCCTGATCCAGCGCTATTTGCGGGAGCCGCTGGCCGACTACCTCCTGGCCCAGGACCCGCCGCCCAACGCGCTGGTGCGGGTGGACGTGGGCGCCGACGGTTTGCGCTTCGACATCGCATAGCATGAAACTGACCCTCAGCCTCGACGGCTTCAGCCGCGGCCTGCAGCGCACCTTCGCTGCGCTGCAGTTCCGCAACTACCGCCTCTGGTTCTTCGGCCAGCTCATCTCCCTGGCCGGCACGTGGATGCAGTCGGCGGCCCAGGGATATCTGGTCTACGAGCTCACCAAGTCGCCGGCCGTCCTGGGCTATGTGGGCTTCGCCTCCGGCCTGCCGGCGTGGCTGTTCACGGTCTACGGCGGCGTGGCGGCCGACCGCTTGCCGCGGCGCTCGGTGCTGCTGGTCACGCAGAGCGCCATGATGGCGTTAGCCTTCCTCCTGGCCGGCTTGGTCTTCACCAAAACGGTCCAGCCCTGGCATATCCTGGTCATCTCCTTCGGCGTCGGGGTAGCCAACGCCCTGGACTCGCCGGCGCGGCTGGCGATTGTAGCGGACCTGGTGGACCGGGAGGAGATGACCAACGCCATCGCCCTCAACGCGCTGATGTTCAACCTGGCCACCGTCGTAGGGCCGGCGCTGGCGGGCGTGGTGTACGCAGCCCTGGGGCCAGGGTGGAGCTTTGCCCTCAACGGCGTGAGCTACCTGGCGGTGATCGGGGCGCTGTTGCTAATGCGGCTGCCGAACCGGAGGCCGACGCCGAGCGGCGAGCGGGTGGCGGAGCAGCTGCGCGAGGGCTTCCGATACACCATCCAGAGCCCGGTTATTCGCACCGTGGTGATCAACATCGGCGTCCTGAGCCTCTTTGGCATGAGCTTGTTGGTGCTGCTGCCCGCCTGGGCGGTGGACGTGCTGGGAGGCGACGTGCGCACCAACGGCTTCCTGCTCGCGTCGCGCGGGGTGGGCGCGCTGGTCGGCGCGCTGATGATCGCCTACCTGGGGCAGCGGGTGGTGCGGGGCAGGCTGTGGACGGCGGGGACCCTGTTGTTGCCGCCTGCGCTGACGGTCTTTGCCCTGTGGCACTGGGCGCCGGCGGCGCTGGCGACCCTGGTGCTCGTCGGCTGGTCCTTCATCGTCGTGGCCAACATCTCCAACGCGCTGATCCAGACCAGCGTGCCGGACCATCTGCGAGGCCGGGTGCTGAGCATCTACACCATGGTGTTCTTCGGCAGCATGCCCCTCGGCGCCCTGTGGATCGGCCAGCTGGCCGAGCGCGTCAGCGAGCCCGCTGCGGTGTTAGCCAACGCAGCGATCTTGGGCGCGTCGGCGCTGTTGCTCCTGTGGCGTGCGCCTTTCATGCGGCGCTTGGCGTAGGACGAGCCATGGGGAGCGCAGAACCCCACCCGTCGCCCACCCCAACAGCTGAAATCCTCAGTCCTCAGCTGTCACGGTGAAGCCGGCATCGCCGCATCAGAGGTCTTCCGGTCTCAGGCCGGTGACCTTGGCGATGCGCGCCAACATGCGAGGCCCAAGCTCTTCGTTGTCGTGGAACGCAAAGACCACGTCGGGCCAACCCGGACGCTGCAGGAC
>JANWYQ010000070.1 GCA_025055015.1 Caldilineales bacterium | reverse complement strand
CACCTGGCCGGGCATCCCGACCTGCTGGCCGAGGCGCTGCGGGCCGCCGCCGCCATCGCCGATGACTGGCCCCGCGCCCGCGCCCTGGCCGCCCTGGCCCCGCACCTGGCCGAGCCGGAACGCACCCAGGCCCTGGCCGAGGCGCTGCGGGCCGCCGCCGCCATCGCCGATGATATCTTTGGCAGCCGCGCCCGCGCCCTGGCTGACCTGGCCCCGCACCTGGCCGAGCATCCCGACCTGCTGGCCCAGGCGCTGCGGCTGCTGCGCGCCATCGTTGCGCCGCCCTCGGCGCTGGTGGCGCTGACCTCCCTAACCGGCCTCCGTTTCGTCTGGCCGCAGACGCCGTCGGCCCGCTGGGCCGCGCTCGCCCGCGCCAACGACGCGCCATCCGACGAACTGGCCCGGTTTGTGGCGCAGATGGCCGAAGGGGCGGCCAAAGAAGGACTACCCTGCACCGCCGAGGCTGCCGCCGCGCTGCGGGCCCTGAGGGAGGCCGGCCGGGTGGACGCGCTCGCCGCGCTCCTCCCGCTCGTGCAGGCCCCGTCGCCGGAGGCCCTGGGCCAGGTGGAAGCCTGGCTGGCTGCTCCCGATCCCGCCCTGGCCCGCCACGCCGCTCTCCTCCTGGTCGAAGGCGGCCGCCTTTCTCCGGCCACCTTGCCCCACCTGCTGGCCTTGCTGCGCGGCGGCCCCGACCGCAGCCGCTGTCGCGCCGCGCTGGCCCTGCACGCGCGCTCCGAGGAGCGGCGCTTAGCCGTCTCTGCCCTGGGCCGGGAGACGGTGGAAGCGCTGGCTATGCTAAAACGTCAACACGACGCCGAGCCGGCGGTGGGCACCGTGCTGGACTGGGCGCTCAAGGAACTGCTCCACGACGCACCGGCCCTGCTGGCGGCCTGGGCCGACGACCTGGCGGCCGGCAGCGCCGAGGCCCGGACTATCCTCGGCCGCGTTCACTACCTGACGCCGGACGTGTGGCTGGAGATGGTGCAGCGCCTGGGCGCCGGCCCGTCTACGGTGCAGGCCGCGCTGCTGGACAGCCTGTCCTGGCTGCTGCGCCTGGACAGCCTCCCTGCGGAGGCGGTTCCCCAGGCCCGCGCCCTCCTGCACGACCTGATCGGCCACGCCGACGGAGAGGTCCGCCGCGCGGCGGTGAAGGCGCTGGGCTGCCTGCCCAAACCCCAGCCGGAGGACCGGCAGGCGCTGCTCCCCCTGCGGGCCGAGGGCGCCGCCGACGCTGCGGCATACGCCCTGGCCCTGGCCCGCCTGGGCGCCCGCCTGCCGCCGGCGGAGCGGGCGCCGATAGAAGCCGCGCTGCGGGCGGCGCTGGCCGACCCGCTCCTGGCGCGGCCGGCCGCCGGCGGACTGGTGCGGCTGCGACTGGCCGACGCCGAAGGGGATCCGCAGGAGTTTGACCCGGCGCCATTGGTGGAGTGGACGTTGGGCGCCCCGCCGGCGGGGTTGGACCTGGCGCCGCCGACGGCGCTGGCCGTGCTGCTGGCCGCCGGCACGGACGACGACGTGTGGGATGCCTATCACGAGCGGATCGTGCGTGCGGCGCGGGCCCTGGTCGTCGCGCGGCCCGACGAGCTGTTTGCGTCGCTGCTGGCGCACCTGGAGGAAGCCCTAGCCGACGACTGGCCGCCGCGGCGCATCGCCCTGGCGGTGACCGCGGCCGTGGCCGAGGCGCTGCCGGCCCACTTTCAGCGCCGCGCCGACCCGGAGCGTCTGGAGCGATGGCTGGTGCAGGCCGCCCGCGACGCGGGAAGCTTCAACATCCGCCGCTTCGCCCTGACCGCGCTCAGCCATCTGCGGCGGGTCACGCCGGCGGTGGCCGAGGCGCTGCTGGCTGCGCTGCGCGACGCCGGAGAGGTGCAGCAGGACGCGCTGGCCGCGGCCGAGCGCTTCCGCCTCGCGGCGGGCGATGTGGTGCCGGCGCTGGCCGCGACGCTGCACGACGAGAGCGCGGCCACGGCCTACGCCGCCGCGCAGGTGCTGGCCGCGCTGGGGCGCGGCGAAGGAGCTGCCGGGCGCCGGCCGGCCATCGTGGAGGCGCTGGCCGCCGCCCTGCGCGATCCCGGCTCGCGGCGAGGGGTGTATGTGCTGGGCGGGGCGCAGAACATCACGTACCTGGGCCGGCTGGACGAGAAGCAGAACATCACGTACCTGGGCCGGCTGGACGAGGCGCTCTACCGGGCGTTGGTGCAGGTGACCGGCGCCGGCCGGTAGGTGGGGCGCCACCTCCACCGCCCGGAGACAGCGCGCCCGTCAGCCGCGCCGGTCCCCGGCGACCAGGCCGCGCTCGAACGCCAGGGCGACGGCAGCGCTCCGGCTGTGCACCTGCAGCTTGTGCAGGATGTTCTGGATGTGGTTGCGAACGGTGAACACCGAGATGGAGAGAGCCTCGGCGATCTCCTCGGTGGAGCAGCCGCGCGCCAGGAGGCTCAACACGTCCCGCTCCCGCTGCGTGAGGTTGAAATCGGAGCTCGCCTCGGGGGGCTTGGCCGCCGAAGGCACGGCCGGGGGGGATAGATGAAAACGCTCGGCCAGGCTGAGCACGTGCTCGGCGAAGGCCATGCGCTGATGCTCGTCGGTGGCATCGCGGAAGAGGTGCAACATCAAGGGCGACCCGCCGTTTTGGTCCAGCGGCACCACCAGGATGGTGAAGCTCAGCCAGCGCAGCACCCCCTCCTTGTCGGGCACCACGACCCGAAAGCTGTCCACCGGCTGCTCCTGCTGCGCCGCCGCCCACACCGGACAGCGCACCCGGCACCACGGGCGCCGGTCGCCCTGCAAGCCCGGGACCACCTGGTAGCACGGCTTGCCCAGAACCTCCTGGGCCGCGTAGCCCAGCAGCCGTTCGGCCGCAGGGTTCCAATAGACGATCCGCTGCTCGGCGTCCACCAGGTAGGCGCCGTCCGCAGCGCGCTCCAGCGCGACGAGCAAAGGGTACATGGCGGGTTCCTGCCGATCTCACGGAACAGCGTTGTTCCAGGGACAATTTCTGACCCTATTGTACCACCGTTCTCGCCGGATGGCTACTTTGTCCCAGGTTTCACCAAGGCCTCCCGCCGCGCTGCGTCCAGGTGCGCGCAGGCCGGGCGTCCGGTTGGTGAACCGCGCCGCGCGCGAGTATACTACGGCCGTGGCACCGTGTCAGCCGTTGCCCTTTTGTCTTGCACATCCGAGGTCTTTATGAACAGCCATCACAAACGAAACATCGCAGTGATCACCAGCGGAGGCGACTCGCAGGGGATGAACGCCGCGCTGCGCGCGGTGGTGCGCACTGCCATCGCCCGCGGGGTGTCGGTCTATGCGGTTTACGACGGCTACAAGGGAATGGTCAGGGGCGGCGACGCCATCCGCCAGATGACGTGGGACTCGGTGGGCGGCATCCTGCACCAGGGCGGCACCATCATCGGGACAGCGCGCTCGCCGGAGTTCCGCACGCGCGAGGGGCAGCTCCAGGCGGCCAAGCACCTGGTGGAGCGCGACATAGATGCGCTGATCGTCATCGGCGGCGACGGCAGCCTCACCGGCGCCAACGAGTTCCGCAAGAACTGGGCGGGGCTCCTGGCCGAGCTGGTGGCCAAAGGAGAGATCTCCCAGGAGCTGGCCGATCGGCACCCCAACCTGGTGCTGGCGGGCCTGGTGGGCTCCATTGACAACGACATGTTCGGCACCGACATGACCATCGGCGCGGACACCGCCCTGCACCGCATCACCGAGGCCATTGACGCCATCGCCAGCACCGCGGCCAGCCATCAGCGGGTGTTCGTGGTGGAGGTCATGGGGCGCAACTGCGGCTACCTGGCTCTGATGAGCGCCATCGCCACCGGCGCCAACTGGGTCTTCATCCCCGAGAGCCCGCCCGACCAGGGCTGGGAGGACGAGCTCTGCCGCATGCTGGAGAGCAGCCGCGTGGTCGGCCGCCGCCACAGCATCATCGTGGTGGCCGAGGGCGCCCGCGACCGCCGCGGCAAGCCCATCACCAGCGACCAGGTGCGCCGGCTGCTGCAGGACCGGCTGGGCGAGGACGTGCGGGTGACCATCCTGGGCCACGTGCAGCGCGGGGGCGCGCCCAGCGCGTTCGACCGCTGGCACAGCACCATGCTGGGCGCCGACGCGGTGGACGCGGTGCTCAGCGCCGGCGGCGACGACGAGCCCGTTCTGATCGGCCTGCGCCAGAGCCGCCCTGTCCGCTCCCCCTTGATGGAGGCCGTGGAGAAGACCCACCAGGTGGCCCGCCTGATCGCGGCCAAGGAGTACGACCAGGCCATGGCGCTGCGCGGGGGCAGCTTCTCCGAGTCGTACGCCATCCTGCGCACCATCATTCGCGCCCATCCCCGGCAGCCGGAGCCGGGCGCCAAGCGGCTGCGCCTGGCCATCCTCCACGCCGGTGCGCCGGCCCCCGGCATGAACACGGCCGCGCGCGTGGCCGTGCGCCTGGGCCTGGACGCCGGGCACACCATCCTGGGCGTCCGCAACAGCTTCGGCGGGCTGATCCAGGGCGACATCTTCGAGATGGACTGGATGAGCGTGCACGGCTGGGTGGCCAAGGGCGGCGCCGAGCTGGGCACCAACCGCAAGCTGATCGCCCCCGGCGACCTGGCCGCCATCGCCGCGCAGATCCAGGCGCACCGCATTGACGGCATCCTGATGATCGGCGGCTGGGCCGGCTACCGCAACCTCTACGAGATGGCGCGGCACCGGGAGGACATCCCTGCGTTCCGCATCCCCATGGTCTGCCTGCCCGCCACCATCAACAACAACCTGCCCGGCTCCGAGCTCAGCATCGGCGCCGACACGGCCCTCAACAGCATCGTGGCCGACGTGGACAAGATCAAGCAGTCGGCGGTGGCCACTCGGCGCTGCTTCGTGGTGGAGGTGATGGGCCGCGAGTGCGGCTACCTGGCCCTCATGAGCGGCCTGGCCACCGGCGCCGAGCGGATCTACCTGCCGGAGGAGGGGATCACCCTGGCCGACCTGCTGACCGACGTCACCAACCTGCGCAAGGACTTCGCCGGCGGCAAGCGGCTGGGGCTGATCATCCGCAACGAGATGGCGGACCCGGTGTACAGCACGGCCTTCATCCGCGCCCTGTTCGAGAAGGAAGGGCAGGGCTACTTCGACGTGCGCACCGCGGTGCTGGGCCACGTGCAGCAGGGCGGCAACCCCACCCCCTTCGACCGCATCCAGGCCACCCGGCTGGCTGCGCACGCCATCCGCTTCCTGGCCGACGAGGCGGGCAAGATGGCGCCGGCGTGCGTGGCCATCGGGCTGCAAGGGGGCAAGATCTCCTTCACCAACCTCCTGGACCTGCCGCTGTTGATGGACATGGAGCGCCAGCGGCCCCTCCAACAGTGGTGGCTGGGCTTGCGCAGCCTGAGCACGCTGCTCGCTCGGCCGCCCGAGCCTGCCTAGCCCATGGCCGCTCCCCTGGTCTGCACCGTCCTGCCCACGTACAACGAGCGCCACAACATCGGGCCGCTGATCGAAAGACTGTTGGCCGTCAACCCTGCGCCCTACCTGGTGCTGGTGGTTGACGACGACTCCCCCGACGGCACCGCCGAGGAGGTGGAACGGCTGATCGCTCAGCGGCCCTGCGCCGGGCTCCCGGAGCCCTGTCCCCAGCAGGTGCGCCTGATCCGCAGGCGCCACGAGCGGGGCCTGACCTCCGCCATCCAGCGGGGCATTGACGAAGCCCTCGACACCTACGGCGCGGACATCGTCACCTGGATGGACTGCGACCTGTCCATGCCGCCGGAGGACGTGCCGAGGCTGGTGCGCGCCATCGTCGAGGAGGGGGCCGACGTGGCCGTGGGCTCCCGGTGGATCCCGGGCGGCGCCGACGTGGCCCACGGCGCCATGGCCCGCACCCTGAGCTGGATCATCAACCAGTTCGCCATGGCCCTCCTGAGCCGCCGCGTGCACGACTACACCAGCGGCTTCATGGCGGTCCGCGGGGAGGTGCTGCGCCGGCTGCGCCTGCGGGGGGACTACGGCGAGTACTGCATTGACCTGCTGGCGCGGGCCCTGCGGGGCGGCTATCGGGTGGTCGAGGTGCCCTACGTCTGCGTGCCCCGCGTGTCGGGCGAGAGCAAGACCGGCGTGGACCTGTGGGACTACCTGAGCAAGGGGCGGAAATACGTGGCGACGGTGGTACAGAACTGGCGGGAGCGGGGTCAGCCGCCTTGAGCCGCCTCGCGCGCGCTGGGGGGCCGCTTGACAAGCGGCGGGGTTTGTGATATCATGCGCTATGACGCAATGCGTCATAACCCCGGAACGCCGACGCCCCCGGTCACCGCCGGGGCGTGGCTATAGACCAACGGCAAAGGAGAGAGTTACCATGCCAGAGCTGACCCTTCCCAAGAGGATGCAGACCATCGTTGACGACGCCAGCGAGCTGATCACCAAGACCCCGGACCGCCTGCTGAAGGCAAGCCGCGGCGCGCTGGTGATGACCCGCGAGGAGGCCGAGCATCTGATCCACCGCGGCCACGACCTGTTCGAGGAGCTGGTGCGCCGCGGGGAAGAGGTAGAGACCAAGCAGACCGATCGCATCACCGGCTGGCTCAAGCAGTGGCAAGAGCGCGGCCGCAAGCAGGTCCACATGGCCGAGGAGCAGCTGGAGGCGCAGGTGCAGCACGTGCTGCGCGCGCTCCACATCCCCTCCGCCGACGACGTGGACATGCTGAACAAGCAGATTGACAAGATCGGCAAGAAGCTGGAGGCCTACCTGAAGAGCATGGAGCAGGCCGCCCTGCCCATTCCCAACTACACCGAGCTGGGCGCTCGCGAGGTGATCGCAAAGCTGGCCGAGCTGGACGAGCAGGGCCTGCTGGCCGTGCAGAAGTTCGAGATGGCCCACGACAACCGCAAGTCGGTGCTGCGGGAGATCGAGAACCGCCTGCAGGCGCTCCAGGCCGCCTGATCCACCGGAAGGACCGTCCAGCTCCTCGGGAGCTCACTGCCTCCGGGGAGCCGGGATGCTCCTTCGTTGCTTCGGGCCGACGGCCGCGCGGGGCGGCCGTCGGCCCCTTTTGCCCCCTTTGCGCGGCGAGCCCCGTTGTGCTATACTTGCAGGTGTGGGCCGCTAGCTCAATGGTAGAGCAAGAGACTTTTAATCTCTAGGTTGCAGGTTCGAGCCCTGCGCGGCTCATGCGACCTAAACAAAAATCCGAGGGACCTCTCTCCCTCGGATTTTTCGTCTCCGGCGGGCGCTGCGCTCAGCCGCCCACCCGCACCGACGAGGGGGGCCGTCCCTCCGGCGCGTCGTACATGCCCCGCAGCTCGTTGCGCTTGACCCGCAACACCTCGCGCGCCATCTCCACCGACTCGTTCAGGTAGCGCAGCAGGTCGCTGTGTTGGCCCTTGGTCACGCTCACGTCCCGGTTCTGCCACTCCACCACCACTTCCTTGATGCGATAGCCGGCGCGCTCCATCAGGAAGAGCAGCTCCACGTCGTAGGCGGACACCTTCCAGCCCGTGGGGCGCTCCTGCTGCGCGAAGAACTGCAGCCGCGGGAAGGTCTCCAGGGCCACCGGCCGGCGACAGGTCTTGAAGCCGCACTGGGTGTCGCTGATGTTGCGCAGCAGGAAGAGGCTGCGCAGGGAGCGAAAGATCAGGCTGCCCACCTTGCGCACCAGCGAGAACCCCTCGCGCGCCGCCCCGCGCGACCCGATCACCACGTCGTAGCCCTGGCTGTACCAGGGCAACAGCTTGTCCAGCTCGTAGATGGGCGTGGACTGGTCCATGTCGGTGAAGAGCACGATCTCCCCGCGCGCCTGTTGGATGCCCGCCCACACCGCCGCCGGCTTGCCGCCGTGGGGGATCACTGCCAAGCTAAAGCCGGGCTTGTCCGCAATGATCTGCTCCACCAGCTGTCGGCTGCCGTCGGTGGAGCCGTCGTCCACTACGATGACCTCCCACGTGTAGGGTTGGCGGACCAGGAATTGGTGTACCTCGTCCAACACCCCCCGCTCCAAGTTGCGGGCTTCGTTGTAGCAGGGGATCACCACGGAGAGGTACAGAGGAGTCTCGGCGTTCGTCATACACAACTTTCGGGCAAGGCGTGACGTAGCTCGATTATACGGCCCTAAGCCGTAATCAGCAAACCCAACCCGCCGGCCACCAGCGCGCCCACCACCGAGGCCGCGAAGTTCACTACGTCGTTGTTCAGCCAGGACCAGCCCCGCAACGGCCGGGTCGAGGCGCCGCAGGTGTGCACCGTGCGCTCCGTCTCCTTGCCACAGCGGTCGCACCAGCGCACCTCCTGCACGGTGGCGCCCAGCCAGCTGTCGAAGAGCGACCCGGCCAGCCCGGCCAGCGCCGCCACCGGCACCACCACCCAATCCGCCAGCAGCCAGGCGCCCGTGCTGATCAACGAGGCGGCCTGGATGAGCAGGAAGGCCACCAGCCCGATGAAGGTGCTGCCGGCCAGCGCAGCCAAGACGCCCGTGCCGGTGACCCCGCCGGAGGTGCCCACCGGCACCGTCCGGCCGTTGGAGATCAGCCGCGGGGGGCTGGAGGCCAGCACCCCCAGCTCGGTGGCCCAGGTGTCCGCGTTCACGGCCGCGATGGCGCCGAAGTAGCTGAAGGCCAGGAACAGGTACAGGGGGTTGCCCGCCCTCGGCTGGCCTGGCAGGTCCACCAGCACCAGCGCCAGCACGGCCAGCAGCGCGCCCAGGCCGCCGTTGGCCAGGGTTTGCGCCAGGTCTCGCCGCTCTCCCTTGGCGAACTTCTCAGCCAGGTGCGCCTTGCGCCCTTGCTTGTAGTGGCTGAGGTAGCTAGAGCTGACGAAGAACGCCACCAGCACCAGGCCCCAGGTCCAGCCGCCGAAGCCAAAGGTGGCGGTGCCGGTCAGCACCGCGCCCACCACGCCGCTCTCCGACAAGGAGCCGCGGCGATAGGCCGCCCAGCCGATGGCCAGGCTCAGCAACAGGCCCAGCAACACGCGCAGGAGAGACACGGGCGCCCTCCTCTGTCTTTCACGTCAGAGCGAAGAAACCGGCCAGGGCCGCGGCCTGGCCTACCAGGGTCCCAGCCCACAACAGCAGCGCGCCCACCCGCTGGCCGCGATAGATCAGCAGCCCCCAGAGGCTGTTGATCAGCCACACGGCGAAGCCAAAGGTGGGCAGCCAGAACAGCGCCGACTTGTTCAGGCCCTGGGCGCCGGGGAGCTGGGCCGGCAGCGCCGGAAAGCGAGCCATGACCAGCCCCAGCAACGCCAGGCCGCCGACTAGGCCGGCCGCCAGCAGGCCCACCGCCCAGCGGTCGCGCCACAAGGCCGCTTCCCACAGGGGGGGACGCCGCCGCTCCACCCCCAACAGCCGCGTGGGACCAAGCTGGTGGTGCTCCTCTAGGGCAGCGAGGAAGGCCTCGGGCTGGGCCGGCGAGATGCCGAACGCGCCGTGATCGGTCAACAGGACCAGCTGCTCGGGCAGCGGCCGGGAAGCCAGACAGACCACCCGCCAGGTCGCAGCCGCCGGCCCGGAGCCGGGCCGCGGCACCACCCGCAGCTTGTTCAGGTCATGCCCGTACAACAGCCACTCCTCCAGCCAGGCTGGCAGCAGCGCCCGGCCCTCGGCCGGGGGCAGCTGGAGGTGTCGCCGCACCTCGCGAATGGCCGGCAGGGGGATCACCTGGCGCACCGGCCCCCAGGCCACCGTGACGGCGTTGCGGTCAAGCCAATAGCCCAGGGACAAGCAGGCCCAGGCCCGCCAGGCCAGGTAGAGCCACAGGGCACCCAGGGCCAGGCTCGCCAACAACAAGGCGAAGGAGAGCCCGCTCACCGGCAGGGTCAGGGCCAGCCACAGGAGGAGCCCCACGAGCAGCAACAGCCCGGCGAGGGTTAGCAGTCCGCGGCGCCGCGCAGGAAACGGCGCAGCCCGAAAGATCATGGCGCGTCCCCCAGCAGCCGGTCCCGCAGCCGCGGCAAGAAGGCGTAGTCCGTCAGGTCCATGGTCAGGGGCGTGACCGAGATGTAGCCGTTGGCCACCGCCCCGATGTCGGTGCCGTCCTCCGGCACGCCGGTGGGCGGCTCGCCGCCGATCCAGTAGTAGGGCTGCCCCTTCGGGTCGTGGCGCTCGATCAGCACGTCTCGGTAGACGCGCTGGCCCAGGCGGGTCACCAGCAGGCCTCGCACCTGGTCCGAGGGCACGGCCGGGCCGTTGACGTTCAAGAGCACGTTAGGAGGCAGGCCGCAGTCCAGCACCAGCCGGGCCAGCCGCACCACGGCCTGCTGACAGGCGGCGAAGTCGCCCCAGCGGCGCTCGTCCAGCGACACGGCGATGGCGGGGATGCCGCTCACCACCGCCTCCATGGCCGCTGCCACGGTGCCGCTGTAGGTCACGTCATGGCCCAGGTTGGACCCGCGGTTGATGCCCGAGATCACCAGGTGCGGCCGCTGCGGCACGATGCCCAGCAGGGCCAGGCCGACGCAGTCGGAGGGCGCGCCGTTGGTGGTGAAGGCGGGCGTCCCGTCGGCCAGGGCCACCTGGTGCACCCGCAGCGGCTTGTGCATGGTCTTGCTGTGGCCGGCGGCGCTCCAGTTGTGGTCCGGCGCGAACACCGTCACCTGGGCCATGGGCTCCAGGGCCTGCTTGAGCGCCAGCAGCCCAGGGGACTGCACGCCGTCGTCGTTGGTGATCAAAACGTGGGGAAGAGAGCTCATCGGCGACAGGGCAACGCCACCGGGGAGAGTGCGCATGCCTTAGACAAACGATACCCCCCAACGCCGGTGCAGGGTCAGCCGGGCTGTGGCTCGGCGCAGGTGTCGGCGTTCGGGGGTCGAGGCGGTGGCCGTTGCGGCGGGCATTGTAGCGCAGCCCTGGGGAATTCGCAAAACAGGGGCGACAGCGGGCAGCCGACGCCCCCGGCCCTTTGACGCCGCCGGGCAGCGGTGCTATACTCGCCGCGCCTCCTGGCAACCGCACCCCGCCGGGCCTTGCGGCCGCACGCCCGGCCAAGCCGACCCCTGGCGCCCATGATCTCCTTCGACCGCGTCTCCTACCGCTATCCGCCTGGGCCGCGGCCCCGCCCAGGGGCCGCCGGAGCCTCGCCGGACGGCTTCGCCCTGCGCAACTTCTCCTTGGAGATCGAGGAGGGGGAGCTCTTCTTGGTGGTGGGTCCGTCGGGCGCGGGCAAGTCCACCCTGCTGCGCTGCCTGAACGGCCTGGTGCCCCACTTCTACGGCGGCGAGCTCAGCGGCCGCATCCGCGTGGCCGGCCACGACCCGGTGGCCCTCGGCCCGCAGCGGATGAGCCGGGTGGTGGGCATGGTCTTCCAGGACCCGGAGACGCAGTTCGTCACCGATCGGGTGGAGGACGAGCTGGCCTTTGGGCTGGAGAACCAGGCGCTGCCGCCGGCGCTGATGCGCAAGCGGGTGGAGGAGGCGCTGGACCAGCTCACCATCGCCCACCTGCGCGGCCGCCACATCAGCACCCTGTCCGGCGGCGAAAAGCAGCGGGTGATCATCGCTGCGGTCCTCACCCTGCACCCGGAGGTGCTGGTGCTGGACGAGCCCACGTCGCAGCTCGATCCCCAGTCGGCCGAGGAGGTGCTGGTGGCCATCCGGCGGCTGAACGAGGACCTGGGGTTGACGGTGGTGTTGGCCGAGCACCGGCTGGAGCGGGTGGTGCAGTTCGTGGACCGGGTGCTCTACCTGCCGGGCGACGACAGGCCGCCGCTGGTGGGCCCGCCGCAGGAGGTGATGGCCCAGGTGCCCCTGGCGCCGCCGCTGGCGACCCTGGGCCAGGCGCTGGGCTGGCGCCCGCTGCCGCTGACGGTCAAGCAGGCGCGACGATTTGCGCCCCGCGCGGCCCAGTCCCTGAGCCGCAGCGCCTCGGCGGAGGCGGCGACCCTGGCCGCTTCCGCCGAGGCCGCCTCCGGCGGCCGCGCGCCGGCCGCCGTGGCCACCCAGGTGTCCTATCGCTACGCCGGCGGCCAGGAGGCGGTGCGCCGCGTCAGCTTGACGGTGCACCGGGGGGAGGTTGTGGCCGTGATGGGTCGCAACGGCTCCGGCAAGTCCACCCTGCTCAAGCTCATGGCCGGGCTGCTGCGGCCCGGCGAGGGCAGCGTGGTGCTGTACCCGCTGGCGCCGGCCGCGGGCATGGACACGCGACGCCACGAGCCGCACGAGCTGGCCCGGGTGGTGGGCTACGTGCCCCAAAGCCCCGACGCGCTGCTCTTCAAGGACACCGTGCTGGAGGAGCTGGCCTTTACCCGACAGGCGCAGGGCTTGCCGGCCGACCCCACGGCCGACCGAGCGCTTCTGGCCCAGCTGGGCCTGGCCGAGAAGGCCGAGGCCTATCCCCGCGACCTCAGCACCGGCGAGCGCCAGCGCGCGGCGCTGGCTGCGGTGTTGGTGGCCCGCCCTCCCCTTCTGCTGCTGGACGAGCCGACCCGCGGGCTGGACTACGCACAGAAGGAGGCCCTCACCCGCCTGCTCCATGCGCTGCGCAGCCAGGGCCACGCCATCCTGCTGGCGACCCACGACGTGGAGCTGGCGGCCCGCTGCGCCGACCGCGTGGCGCTGATGGGGGGCGGGGAGATCGTCGTCCAGGGCCCTACCCGCCAGGTGATGACCGGCTCGCTGGTCTTCGCCAGCCAGATCAACAAGCTGTACCGCGACCCGCGCTTTCTGACGGTGGAGGACGTGCTGGCGGCCCTGCCAGGCGGCGCGGCGGGCGCTAACCGGGGCTAGGCGCGCTCCACCTGGGGGGTCTCGCGGCCCACGGCTGCGCCGCGTTCCGACCGCACCCGCTGCGCCAGGCCCTCCACGGCCAACACCAGCGCAAAGCCCAGCAGAGCCAGCCCGATGGTAGCCGCCACCTCCGCCGACCAGCCGGCCGGCAACACGTTGGCCTGCACCAGGGGGATCACCTCGCCGGTGGGCGTGACCTGGGTGGCCGTGGTCACCTTCCACGGCCACACCTTGCGCAGCGAGCCCAGCA
>JANWYQ010000069.1 GCA_025055015.1 Caldilineales bacterium | reverse complement strand
TCGGCTCGTGCAGAGGAGGTTGCCGTGAAGAAAGGACGAACCGTCTTGCAGGCCAAGCGCCTGGGCATCTACAGCTGCAGTCCCACGACCTCGCTTTTGGCTGCCATCCGGCTGATGGTCGAGGAGGACATCGGCGGCTTGGTGGTGGTGGACAACAACGGCTTTCTGCGCGGGATCATTCGGCGGACAGACGTGCTGAAGGTCTATCTGGACCGCGACGACTGGGCCGTGCTGCCGGTGAAGGACTTCATGCACACCGAGGTGCCGGTGGTCACGCCCAGCACCCTGCTGGGCGACGCGGCCCGCCTGCTGCTGTCTCACCCGATGGAGCAGGTCGTGGTGGCGCTGCGGGAGGGGGAGGAGCTGAGGCCGGTAGCTATGCTCACCGACGGCGACCTGGCCTACCACCTGGTCAAGGCGGACTGATGGCGGACCCGAACATGCGCCTGCCTCAGTACGTCAGCCGCAACGGCCGTCTGATCCCACCCGCCGAGGCCGTGATCTCCATCTTCAACCCGGTCATCTATGCCGCGTTCGGCGTGTACGAATCGATCCAGCTCAGCCGCGGGGTGATCTTCCGCCTTGAGGAACACCTGGAGCGGCTGCGCTTCTCGGCCGACGCCATCGGCCTGCCCCTGCCGGCCGACCTGGCCACCATTGGCCGTTGGACCCGCGAGGTGGTGGCAGCCCACGGCTGCCAAGATGCGCTGATCCGCCAGTTTGCCCTGGGCCCCAGCCCGGAGAACGGGCCGGAGGTCTTTATCTGGCTAGAGCCGCCCCGCGCGCTGCCGCCGACGGTGTTCGAGCAGGGAGTGGGCGCCGTCACCTTCGTGGGTGAGCGCGCGCTGCCCCAGGCCAAGTCGCTGAACACTTTGGTCAATCACCTGGCCAAGACCCGCGCGCTGGCCGCCGGCGAGCACGAGGGGCTGCTGGTGAACCGGGACGGCTGCGTCACCGAGGGGTCCTCCAGCAACCTGTTCGTGGTCCAGGAAGGCGCCTTGCACACGGCGCCGGCCAGCGACGTGCTGGAGGGTGTGACGCAGCAGGAGGTGCTGAAGCTGGCCGAGCGGCTGGCCATCCCGGTGGTGCGCCGGCCCCTTCCCCTGGCCGAGCGCGACCGGTGGGACGAGGCGTTTTTGACCAGCACCAGCCGCCACGTGCTGCCCCTGGTGCGCATAGACGGCCGACCCATCGGCGACGGCCGGCCCGGGCCGGTGACGCTGCGCCTGCGCCAAGCCTTCGAGGACCACTTCTGGTCGGTGATCGAGGCGGAGCGGCGCCGCGCGACAACGCCCGTCGGTTTATAGCGCCGCTGCTGACGGCGGTGCTACAGGTCGCTCCGCCCCACGATGGCCTCGTAGATGGCGTTCAGCTCCTCGTCGGAGTAGAAGTGGATAACGATGCGCCCCCCGCGGCGGCTGCGGAAGAGGTTCACCTTGGTGCCCAGGGTCTCCTGCAGCCGGCTCTCCAGCCGCCGCATCTCGGCGCTGACCTCTTCCTTTGGCCGGGGCGGCCGCTGCTCCTCCCGCTGCGCCTCGCGCTGCAGACGCCGCACCAGCTCCTCGGTCTCCCGCACGCTGAGATCGTGCTGGATCACCAGCTGCAGCGCCCGCTCGATCAGGCCGTCGTCCCCTAGGCCCAGCAGCGCCCGCGCGTGTCCCTCGCGAATCTGGCCGGCCATGACGGCCTCCTTGGCCTTGGGCGGCAGCCGCAGCAGGCGCAGGGCGTTGGTGATGGCCACCCGGCTCTTGCCCACCCGCGCGGCCACCACCTCCTGGGTCAGCCCGAACTCCTCCACCAGCGCCTGGTAGGCGGCCGCCTCCTCCAGAGGGTTCAGGTCGGCCCGCTGGACGTTCTCCACCAGGGCCAGCTCCAGCATCCCCTGGGGGGTGACCTCCTTGACGATGGCGGGCACGCTGCTGAGCCCGGCCATCTGCGCGGCGCGCCAGCGTCGCTCGCCGGCCACCAGGTAGTAGGCCACGGGGCTGCCGGGCGGCGCCTGGGTCAACACCAGCGGCTGGATCACGCCGTGGATGCGGATGGACTCCGCCAGCTCGGCCAGGGCCTCTGGCGCCATGCGGTCGCGCGGCTGTCGCGGGTTGGGGCCGATGCTGGTCACCGGAACCTCTAGCACGCCGCCGGCCGCAGCGGCAACGGTCTCCTTAGGTTCCGCAGGGGGGATCAGGGCGCCCAGGCCGCGGCCCAGGCCGGTGCGCTTGGCGCCGGTCATAGCTGCCTCCTGCCCGCGCCGTCCTCGCGCGTCAGCAGCTCGCGGGCCAGCGCCTCGTAAGCCAGCGCGCCGGGGGAGCCGGGCGCGTAGCGGGTGATGGGCTGGCCATAGCTGGGCGCCTCGCTGATACGCACGCTGCGCGGAATGATGGTGCGAAAGGTCTCCTGGGGGAAGTAGCGGCGCACCTCGGCCACCACCTGCTGAGAGAGGTTGGTACGGCCGTCGAACATGGTGAGCACCAGGCCGAAGATGCGCAAGTTGGGGTTGAGCGCGTCCTGCACCAGGCGGATGGTCTCGGTGAGCCGGCCCAGCCCCTCCAGCGGCAGGTACTCGCACTGGATGGGAATGATAACGCCGGCGCTGGCCGCAGTGAGCGCGTTGACCGTCAGCAGGCCCAGGCTGGGCGGGCAGTCCAACAGCACGTGGCTGTAGCCGTCGGCGATGGGCGCCAGCGCGCGCTTCAGCAGGTGCTCCCGCGCCATCAGGCTCACCATCTCCACCTCGGCGCCGGCCAGCCGCGGGGCGGAGGGCAGGAGGCTCAGCCCCGCCTCAGCGGTCGGCACCACGGCGCGCGCGGCGGGCGCGCGGTCAATCAGCACGTCGTACAGGGTGAGCACCTGCTGATGGGGGTTGACGCCCAGGCTGCTGGTGGCGTTGGCCTGGGGGTCGCAGTCCACCAACAGCACCTGCCGGCCCGCGGCCGCCAAACAGGCGGCCAGGTTCACGGCCGTGGTGGTCTTGCCGACGCCCCCCTTTTGGTTCACCAGGGCGTAGATGCGGGCCATCTCCTGTCTCACATCCATCGGCCGTGCTCGGCCAGGTATTGCTCCACTTGGCGCCGGGTCGGCACCTTGTGGTAGGCCAGCCCTTCCACCGAGTAGGACGCGGTCACGTTGGCGAAGCGAGCCGCCTCGAGGGGGTCCTGGGTCTCGAAGTAACGAATGAGGAAGGCCGCCGCGAACACGTCGCCGGCGCCTGTTGGGTCAATCTCGGTGGCCCGCCGTGGCTTCACGTGGGTGACCCGACCGCCGGTGTACACGTCGCAGCCGTGCATGTCGCGCGTCACCACCACAATGGGCACCACCTCGGCGTAACAGCGGGCCAAGGTCAGGTCGTGGTTGATGTCCTCGGTGCTGACCACCAGCACGTCGGCCAGGCGCAACACCGCCTCGTCGCAGGCCATGGGCTCGTGGTAGACCCGTCCCTGCGCGTCCCAGCGCCGCATCCACCCCTGGGGCACCACCCCGCGCAGGGAGTTCGGGAAGAGGCAGGGCACCTCTGGGTCCAGCTCCCGAGCCAGCGGGCCGAAGAGGACGATGGGCGGGTTGTTCCGGCGCAGGGCCTCGGGGATGTCCTCCGGGCCGATGGGGCCGGCAAAGGCGTGGATGGTCTGCACGCGGCCGTCGGGGGTGTAGACGTTCTCGAAGGTGAGGGTGTGGGCCGAGGGCAGTGCGATCAGCTCCACGTCGCGGTACACCTCGGGCAGCGCCAGGTCGGGCCCCATCCGCGTGATTACGCCTGGCCGCTTGCCCAACCGCAAGGCGGTGACCGAGGCGTAGGTCACGGTGCCGCCGACCGTATACCCTCCCGGGATCAGGTCCTTGGTAATGTTGCCGACGGTCAGGAAGTCCATGCCCGCTATTCTAGCACAGGGCAGAGGGGGGAGCAAAAGGCCCTGATTGGCGGTGTCATGGTGCGCAACCCCGTGCGCGCCGCCCGCCGGCCGTTCTCGCCAGAGGCTTGACGGCCTTTGGACGGGGTGATAGAATGCCGGCGACGACCGACAGATGGACGTTAGGTTGCCACGCCCATCGCCACTACGACGGCTGCACCATGTTCACCCGCCGGCGCCAAGGCAGCCAGGCGCTGTGCTCCTGGTGGTACCACAAAGCCGGAGGCGCTTTGCCAGCAGCGCATTCTACTTCCACCCTGACCATCGAGGTGAAGCGGGGAGAGCTACTATCCGATGGCGAGCGAAGGAACATCGTCGCTCTCTGCTCGCTGGCCTACGAAGAGGACATGGAGCCGGTCCTCAGGACCTTTGCCGACCCAACGCACGTGCTCGGCTTTTGCGACGGCTTGTTGGTGAGCCATGCCCTGTGGATCACCCGCTTCTTGCAGCCCGGCCATCTGCCTCCGCTGAGGACCGCCTACGTCGAAGCCGTGGCCACACACCCCGCCTGGCGCCGTCGCGGTTTCGCCGCCGCGGTCATGCGCCGGCTTGTCGCCGA
>JANWYQ010000038.1 GCA_025055015.1 Caldilineales bacterium | reverse complement strand
TTTACGTGGCGGTGTGGGGTGTCCCCCCCCCCCGGGCCCATCTGGGGGGGGGTGGGGTTGTGCCCTTGGGGGTTTCCGCACTCCGCGTTTCTATGCGGAGTGGGGAGTTCGCACGCCCACGTGCGAACAGGCCGGGCGGTGGGGAGTGCGCATCGGGGGATGCGCACTCCGCGTTTCTATGCGGAGTGGGGAGTTCGCACGCCCACGTGCGAACGGGCCGGGCGGTGGGGAGTGCGCATCTGGGGATGCGCACTCCGCGTTTCTATGCAGGGTGGGGAGTTCGCACGCCCACGTGCGAACGGCCACGCGCCGAAGCGACAAAAGCCCGCTCCCCCAGCCCGACGCGCAGCAGACTGCGCGCAGCGGACTGGGGGAGCGGCTCGCCACGAGCGAGAGGCCAGGGAGAACGGAAGGCGCTCGCGCCCTAGATGAAGATGATCTCAGCGTTCTCCGTCAGGTCAATGAACTCGCTGGCGGTGACGATCCCCTTGACGCCCTCCAGGAAGTCCTCCTCCTTGAGGTCCATCATGTCCACGGTCATCTTGCAGGCGTAGAGGTTAGCGCCGGCGTCGGCCAGCATCTGGATGAACTCGCGGACAGGGGGCACACCGAGCTCCTCGATCTTCTTCTTCATCAGGCTGGTGGCGAAGGCGGTCATGCCAGGGAGGACGCCCACAGCCTGGGGGATGCCCAGGTTGCCGGTCTTCAGGCCCATGAGGGACATCTTCATGCTGGGGTTAGCCACGGGCGCCAGCTCCAGGTGGTCCACCCGGTGCTTGTTGATCAGGTCCAGGCCCCAGAAGGTGAAGAAGATGGTGACGTCCACGCCGTTGCCCAGCGCGGCCCAACCCATGATCAGGGCCGGATAGGCCATGTCCAGGGAGCCCTTGGAGCAGATGAAGGCGAGATGGCGGTTTCCGTTAGCCATGGTGACATCTCCTCAGCGGTTACACGCACCCCTCGGGCTTGCCCAGGCCGGCGATGCGCGCCACCTTCTTGGCCGGTCCCTTGGGGAAGAGGGTGAACAGGTCCTTGGTGGACACGCCGGCGCCGACGGAGATCTGGCGTAGGGTGGGGGACTTGCCGCCGTTCTTAGCCGCCTGGCGGGCGTACTCGATCACCTTCCAGTGAGCCGGGGTGAGCTCCGGAACGCCTTCCTCCTTGGCCAGCTCCACGGCGATCTCACGGGTCCACTCGTTGGGGTTGGTCAGGAACCCCTCCTCGTTGACCTGTACTGTCTTGCCTGCGATTTCGCGGGTTGGCATAGGTCACACTCCTTTTCGGATGGGTAGTGGTGCACAGTGCTATTATAGCACAACTTGGTTCCGTTGAAGCGGTTTTTGCTACGAGCTGGCCGAAGCCCTTGCGCCGTTGCCGGCTGGCTGCTCGGCGCCCATAGCGCGCAGCATGCCCAGGGTGATGGCCAGGCCGCGACGGGTCTGCGGGTCGCGCAGCTGGCGCAAGAGGCTGCGGAAGGAGATGTCCACCGCCTCTGGATGGGCCTCGACGCGGCGTAGGCCGCCGGCCAGGTTCTGCATCATGCCCATGATCTCGGGCTGCGTCATCTGCTTGACGGTGGTCAGGATGGTGACGACGTTGTCGCCTAGCTGTCGCACGTCCTCCGGACCGAAGTGGCTGACGATGTTGTCCGCCACGTACTGGGTCTCTTTGAGGAAGGCGAAGTAGCCGCGGCGATCGAGCATGTCGAGCTGCTGGATGGCGCTCAGCACGGCGTCGTTGACGATCGGCCCTGCGTCGTGGAGAAGATCGCTCAAGCTCTCCACCTGGTCCAGCAACATCTCGATGTTGGGCAGGTTGCGCACCAGGCGCTTCAGCAGGTGGGCCAGGTCCTCGAGCCGCACGTACGGCTCAACCTCCTGGAGCTGCTCCACCAACACCTGATAGGCGTCCAGCGCCACCGGCGTCAGGTCGGCCTTCAGCTCGTCCCACTCGCGCTGCCGGCGCCGCTGCTCCTCCACGTACTCGGTGAGCACTGCCACCTGCGCGGTCAGGGCGTCTATCTTCTGGCTCAGCTCGGCCAGGGTCTGCGTCTGGTCCATAGGTCACCTCTGCCCCAGGGGTCGGGGGCTAGCTCCACTTGCCGGCCATCTGCATCTGGGCGGTGATGGGCAGCGGCTTGCCCTTGAGCAACAGGTTCCAGTACATCCACCGGAAGAGCATCTTGCCCCAGTGGTTGACGCGCGACTCCTGGAGCAGGGAGAAGGGGCCGATGCCGGGCAGTGGGAACTTGCCGGGCAGGGGCTCCACGTCGTAGTTGAAGTCAATCAGGAAGCCCTTGCCGAAGCCGGACTCGATGTAGCAGTTGGCGTGTCCGTCGAAGCTCTCCAGCAGGGGGAGGCCGTCAACGTAGCGCAGGAAGTTCTCGATGAACACGTCGCCTTGGAAGTGGGCCACCGAGCCGGCCTTGGAGCTGGGCAGGTTGGTGGCGTCGCCCAGCACGAAGATGTTGTCGTAGTGGGTGGCCTTCAGGGTGTGCTTGTCGGTGGGCACGTAGTTCAGCTCGTCTCCCATGCCGGAGCGGGCGATCACCGGGTCGCCTATGTTGAGGGGCACCGTCACCAGCAGGTCGTACTCCACCTCGGTCTCGTCGTAGGCGCGGATCTTGTTGGCGTCGGGGTCCACCTCCATGATCAAGAACTCGGGTACGACGCGGATGTTCTTCTCCTCCAACAGGCTGCCTAGGAGCTGGGAGGCCCGAGGCTTGGTGAAGGCGCCGGGCAGCGGCGTGGCGTAGACCAGCTCCACCCGGTCGCGGATGCCCCGCTCGTGGAAGTACCAGTCGGCCAGGAAGAGGAACTCCAGGGGCGCCACCGGGCACTTGATGGGCATGTCCACCACGTTGACCACCAGGCGGCCGCCCTGCCAATGGCGCAGGTGGCGGGCCAGGGCGCACGCGCCGTCCACCGAGTAGAAGTCGAAGATGTTGCGCCGCCAGCCGTGCTCCAGGAGGCCCGGCGTCTGATCGGGCGCCAGGCGGGAGCCGGTGGCGATCACCAGGAAGTCGTAGGGCAGCACCCGGCCGTCCTGCTTCAGCTTCACCCGGTTCTGGTCCGGCTCGATGACGTCAATCTCCGACAGGATGAACTCCACCTGGCGCGGCAGGTAGTCGCGGCGGGGCCGCACCACGTCCGCCCGCGAGTAGATGCCGAAGGGGATGAAGAGGAAGCCCGGCTGGTAGTAGTGCTCCTCCGACTCGTCTACCACGGTGATCTTCCACTCGTGGTTGAGATCGAGCTCCTTGGCCAACTTGTTGGCGACGATGGTGCCGGCGGTGCCGGCGCCGAGGATAACGATGCGCTTCATAGGGTAGGCCTCCGGCAAGGAAGATGGGGCACGGTGCTTCGACACCCTGTCATAGCCGTGTGATCTCGGCGATGCGCTGCAGCCGCTCTAGCAGCCGCGAGCGCTCGGTGGCAATGTGCGAGAAGATGTCGGCCACCCGCTGCACGAAGGAGAGGACGTGGGCCTGGCCTTGGGCGTCCAGGCGGTGCACCTCGTCTAGGCGGCTCTGAAGCAGGCTCAGGTCAAGGTCTAAACTCTGCGCGGCCTGCTTCAATTCGGCTGGTGCGGGGGGCCAGTGGGCCGGCGCCACCCCGCCCACCACCAGCATGGCGCGAATCTCATGGTGGACGCGGATCAAGCCTCGGGCCCAGAGCAGGCCCAGCAGCCCCGGCATGAAGCGGGGGGTTAGCCCTGGCTCCTGGGCCATGGCTGCCCATGTCTCGCCGCAGCGTTCACGCGCCGTAGGCGAGGCCTCCACCGCCGCGCACAGGCCGGAGAGGTTGCTGGGGCGGGTGATCCGCCGGCCGGCCAGGTCGGTAGTCACCATGGTCACGCCTAAGGCGTCGGCGAACGCGTCCTGGACCAGCTGCACGCACTCCAGGGGAAAGAGGGCGGCAGGGTCTGGGTTGACGCTCGTGACGCCGTTCGGCAGGTTCGTCTGGGAGGCGCCGCAGCTCTGGCGCTGCAGCCAGCTCTCGACCTCCTCGCGGGGAAACCGCCACTGGTTGCCGACGCGGATGGCCGGCAGCTTGCCGCTGCCCACCATGCGGTAGATCGTGGTGCGGTCAACCTGAAGGATGGCTTGCAGCTCCTGGGTGGTCAGCAGGTCGGGCATGGGAGATCACCGTGCAAGGGTTTGCTGAACTCGTGACAAGTGTAGCAAACTCCTCGCGCGGCGCACATGATTTATATCATATTGCACTGCAAGCAGACAAAATTGATGCATCTGATGCATTTGATGCACAGGGTGATGGGCGGAGTCGTCGGTTGCCCCGAGCCCCCAACTACGAAGTGAAACGAGGGTTCCCCCTAAACCCTAGACTGGTCCGGTCTCGAAGACCGGACCAGTCTTAAATCTCACGGTCTTATTGCGAGGTCCGGGGAGGCATTCGTTGCCGCAGGTCCGCCAACAGCCCGGCGGTGTCTTGGAAGGGACTGACCCGGCCTGCGCCCTGGCGACAGGCGTAGCACAGGCCGCGGCTGGCCGGCCGTTGGGCAGCCAGCGGCGTTCCACAGGAGGCGCACAAGGCCAGCGTGCCGGCGGCCACCGACGTCGTCCGGCCGTCCAAGTGGCCGACCGGCAGCGCGTCGCCGTAGCGCACGGCCTGCTCCGGGCAGGCCGCAGCGCAGATGCCGCAGTCAATGCACGCGGCCGGCTGAAAAACCAGGTCCCATCGTTCTCCCCCCTTGGGCTTCTCCTCTCGCTGAAGGCCATGGAACCGTAGACACAGGGCCGCCGTGGGGCACAGGGCGGCGCACAGCCCGCAGGCCGTGCAGCGGGCGGGGTCCACCCGCACGTCGGCAAAGGGCACGGCGGCGGCGCGCACGGAAGCAGTCGGATCGGGCGGCGGCGACCAGGCGCGCAGGCGGTGTTGCAGGCGTCGCCGCGCCTTAGGCTGGCCGGCCAGGTCGGCCTCTGGAGGGCGCAGCCGGGCGAACAGCTCGCGGCGGGCCAGCGACTCCGGCGCAGCCTGGACCACGGGGAGCCTACGGCGGCGCAACACGCGTTTCCCTTCCTCCGCGCGGCCGGCGGCAATCGCCTCGGCGTCGGCCGCAGCCGCACAGTGCACCCGGCCGGGCTGGCCGAAGCCGGCCAGCAGCGCGTTGGCCGCCTCGGCAGTGACCACGATCTGCCGATGGGCCAGGCCGATGGGGCAGGCCGCGCAGGCCGAGTCCTCCAGCCATAGGTCGCGCTGGCCGTCGTGGGTCAGCGCCAGCAGGCAGTCCACGTCTAGGCTGGCCAGGCAGCGGGCGTGGCGCAGGACGCGGTCCACCGGCGCCCGGCTGGCCGCCGGATCGGGGTGCAGCGGGCAGGCCACCGCCAGGCGGTCGCGGCCGAAGGCCTGGCTGCGCTGCACCAAGAGCGCCTCCGGGTCAACCCGCTGGCTGAAGGCCCCCGTGGGACAGGCGGCCAGGCACGCGCCGCAGTGCACACAGGCCTGCGGGTCGAGGACCGGCAGGCCTGCGCGCAGCCCAATGGCCTGGGCGGGGCAGGCCGACACACACCGCTGGCAGCCGGCATGGCGGTAGCGGTGGTTCAGGCACAGCACCTCGTCGGTCAGGATGGCAACTCGGTCGAACAAGCGCGCGTCCTCTAGGCGAACAGAGGGGACGGCCACGTCGCCGGCAGGGCCACCGCCGGCAGCGGCAGGGCAGGCGAGGTGTCAACCGCCGCGTAGTAGCCGCCGTAGGTGCACGCCAGGCAATAGGCGCGGCCGTCCACCAGCACCTCCCGCTGGTTGATGATCTCCTCGCCGCAGCGGGCGCAGGCCGTCCGCCCCGGACGGCCAACGACGGCCTGCGCCGGCTGCCGCAGCTGGACCGCCTGCACGCTCAGCAGTTCCTCGTCCGGCATGACCTGATAGGCGTGAAGCTGGGCGAAGTAGCGGCGCCGCTCGCCCGGTGCGTAAGCGTAGGCCCGCTCGCGCACGTCGAGCCGGGGGGCGACCCGCACCGCCTGCTCGGTCTGTGTGTCCACGAACACCGCCGCCACCTTGCCGTAGTCTATCACCCGCAGGGTGCGATGGCCAACGGTGCAGCCGGTAGCCACCTCCACGCCGTCGGTAAAGCAGCCGTCGGTCTCCACGAAGGCCAGCAGGCGCTTGGCGCGGAGCGGGGGCTCCAGGCCCAGCGCCGCCAGGCCGGCCAGGCCAATGCGCACCCCCAGCACCTGGCGCGGACACAGGTGGCTGTGGCGCGCCGAGGAGAGCTCGAGAAGCGTTCGAAGGTCCACCACAGGTCTCCATCACCTTTGCGGATCCACGCTGGCCAGGTAGAGCAGGATGGCCTCCAGCTCCGTGTTCGACAGCCGGAAGCGCGGCATTGCCGTGTCTCGCTTGATGCGCTTGGGGTTCATTATCCAGCGGCGCACCTGCTCGCCCTCGGCGCCCTCCAGGCGCTGGCTGATGCCGTCCAACGAGGGCGCCTTAAGGGCTCCCCGGCCGGCGATGCGATGGCAGTCCAGGCAGCCGTAGGTTTCCACCAGCCGCTGGCCCTCCGCAGGCGTCACCTCCACCCGGCGCACCCGGTCCAGCCACGCCTGCGGCGGGCTGAGAGTCAGCCAGGCGATCGGCCCCAGGAGGGCCAGCAGCAGGAGAGGAAGGAGGCGTTTCATAAAGACAACCCGTCGCTCGTGACAAGGGGCGTAACCCGTAACGCGTAACCCAGAACGGGAGGAACGCGCCCCGACCAGTTACGAGCTGCGCCCTACGCCTTGACCACCTTCACCTTGGTGTCGTAGAACACAGCCGAGCCGCCGGCGATGTCCTGCAGCGTGACGTTCTTCAGCACCGGGTCCACCCGCATGGCCGCGTTGCCGTGCAGGGGCACGGCCCGCCGCGGGTCGCCCTTAACCACCTGGCCGTCCACCACGATGTCGCGGGCGCCGCTGGCCCAGTGGCCGTAGCCCAGGGGGAAGGCCACCACGCCCGGCCGCATGCCCTCGACCACCTTGAGCCGGCCCGTCATCGGCACCTCTCCCACGCCCGGCAGGTTCCAGACGCCCTCCGGGTTGCTGGCCGACAGGAGCTTCACCCGGTCGCCGTCCTTCAGCCCCAGCCGGTCGGCGTCGGCTCGGCTCATGAGCACGAAGCCCTCCGGCAGCACCGCCAACAGCCAGTAGTTGGTGATGGTGCGGGCCTTGGTCATGGTGATGTCCTTGTAGGTGATCAGAGTCAGGTCATAGCCGTCGTCGGTGATCTCCTCGTCGGTGGACGACAGGCCGGGCGGGAAGTACTTGGCATAGCCGACGAAGGGCTTGCCGGTCATGGTGTTGATGGATGTGGCGGTTTTCTCCTGGTAGAGGTTGAGCTGCTTGCCGTAGGCGTTGGTCACCAGGTCGCCCTTGTAGGCCTTGGCGAAGTCCTGATAGCGGCCGCCGCGGTTGAGCACGTAGACCACCCGCCGCCATAGGCTTTCGTCGCCGCCCACGGCCGCCTTCCACACCTCCGGGTCGAAGAAGGCCTTGGGCAGGTGCTGCCGCGCGGCCAGGAAGATACGCATCTCCTCGTCGTCGGCCTCGGGCACGGCGTCGGAGCCGTCCTCCTTCTCGCCGAAGGCGATGTTGGCCACCTGCTTCAGGTAGAGGTGCTCCGGCCGGGTGTAGGGAATGCCCTCGCCAAAGCCGTTGGGGCCGAAGCCGGGGAGCTGTAGCCGCTCGGCAATGGCCAGCAGGAGCGCCTCCATGCTCAAGGGGATCTCCTCGCCGAAGACCTTGACCGTGGGCCAGCCGGGGATGGCCATCACGGGCTGGCGCACGTTCTCCACCTTCCACACCACCGACGGGTGCGAGCCGTGAAGCTCCCAGCGCTCTAGGAAGGAGACGTCGGGGAAGATGTAGTCGGCGTAGACCGAGGTCTCCCCCACCAAGATGTCGCTGGTGATGATGAGCGGGATCTTCTTGGGGTCGGCCAGGATCTCGCTGGCAGTGTGGCCCGCGGGCAGGGCGTAGTTGATCGCGCTCATGTAGAACATGGCGATCTTGATTGGGTACGGATAGGCGTCGCCCATGGAGGGCACGTCCTCCTGGTACAGGTCGGTGGCCAGGGGGAACCAAGGCCGCTTGCTGGGGTAGCCGGCGAAGAGGGTGCTCTTCTCGTAGGCCGTGTTGGTGCGCAGCAGGTCCACGCCGAAGGGCACGTTCTTGCCGTTGGTCATCTTGCTGATGGGGAACGGCTGTCCCTTCTTGCCGCCGTTGCGGTCATAGGTGGTGAGCTTCACCATGCCGCCCACGTGGTCCACGTTGCCGATCAGGCAGTTCAGCACGTACCAGGCCTGGATGGTGTAGAAGCCGTTGGTGTGCTGGCTGGCCCCGCGGTGCAGGTCCACCACGGCCTTGGTGCCGTGGCTGGTGAACTCCACGGCCAACTCGATGATCTGGCGCTCGCGCACGTCGGCGATCTCGGCCCACTCGGCGATGGTGCGGGAGCGCGCCTCCTCGGCGATGAGCTGCAGGCCGGTCTTGACGTGGTGATCGCCCACCGTGGTGTCCACGAACAGGTCGCCCATCACCGGCGCGGCCTCGGGATCGCTGGGGTGGAAGGCCACCGGCTGGCCGTTCACCAGGGCCACGAAGGGGTCGAAGGGGAACTTGACACCGTCGGGAGTCACGTAGACCGTGACCTCCTTGCCCTCGGCGTCGGTCTCCTTGGCCTGGGTCACCAGGCCGACCTCGCTGCCGCGCAGGAACTTGCCGGGCTTGCCGTCCTTGAGCTTCACCAGCCAGGCGCCGGTGGTCCAGGTCTTCTCGCCGTTAGCCGTGGCCGCGGCCTTGTTGACGTTGGCCAGGAACTTGGCGTTGTAGCGCTCGTTGTCCAGGATCCACCGGATCATGCCGAAGGCCACGGCGGCGTCGGTGCCGGGCTTGACCGGCAGCCAGCGCCAGGCCTTGGCCGCGGCCTTGCTCAGCCGGGGGTCCAGCACGGCGTACTTCATGGAGCCGTCCACCGCCTTCTCGGTCATCTTGGGCACCCGCTGCGGGGGACCGTAGTTGGCCTCGAACATGTTGGCGCCGACGTAGATGACGAACTCGCTGTTGGCGCTGTCCGCCTGCCAGTAGAACTTGTCGCCGCCGGTGAACTTGGCGCCGTCCCACTGCTCGCTCATGGCCTTGCCGGAGAAGTAGAGGCTGCCCTGGCAGACCGTGGTGTGGCCGTTGGCGTTCTGCGAGCCGAAGCCGTCCAGCACGAAGCGCCGCACCAGGTCCCCACGGCCGTTCTTCATGCGGCCCCAGACGAAGGCGAACTGGTTGTTCTTCGGCCCCAGGTCGGGGTGGTCGGGGTCAATGAGCGTGTCCAGGTGGTCCTTGAAGGTGGCCTTGAACTCCTCGACCAGGGCCTTTTTCTTCTCCTGGTCCTTCTCGTCGAGGATCTTCTTCACCGCGTCGGCCATGGCCTTGGCCACGTTCGGGTCGCGCAGCGCGTACAGGTCCCTGAAACCTTCCACGTGGCCCTCGCCGAACAGGTCGCCGCCCTCGACGATCTCGGTAATGGCCTGGTCGAAGGGGATGGTGATCCACTGCCCCTCCCCGCGCTTGGTGCCGGGCTTGCGCTTAAGCACGGCGGTGATGCGGTAGGGGTCGTAGGCGGTCTGCAGGCCGGCCTGGCCCTTGGGGCAGAGCGCACCCTCGAGGGTGGCCGCGTCCTTGATGGGGGTGGTGTAGGGGATGTGGGGCCACAGGTTCCAGGGGCTGTAGGGGTTGCCGTCAATCTTGGCGGCCATGCCGTTCGCCAGCTTGACCTTGATGCCGCAGCCGGTGTTGCACTGCAGGCAGACGCTGTAGAGCTGGTTCTCAGGCCGAGCCTCGAAGAAGCCAGCGTCCTCGGCCGCGGCCATGACCTGGCGGATGGCCGTGGCGGCCTGGGGGAGGTGGGAGACCAGGAAGGCTGAGCCGCCGATCACGGCCGAGGCCTTGAGGAAGTCGCGGCGGCTGATCTCGTGGGGGCAGGCGCTGTGCTCAGGGGCGACGGAAGCGCCGTCGGGCAAGATGTGCTTCTCGTTCATCTTAAGCCATCTCCTTCTTGGGCATGAGATGCAGCAGCTTGGCGCCGA
Source organism: Caldilineales bacterium (assembly GCA_025055015.1). Classification (GTDB taxonomy): domain Bacteria; phylum Chloroflexota; class Anaerolineae; order JAAEKA01; family JAAEKA01; genus JANWYQ01. The sequence continues at coordinate 14,103 of JANWYQ010000038.1, read as the reverse complement.
TCAACACGGCCAGGACGGCCGCTGCGGTGGAGCCCAGGGTCACCGCCCACTCCATCAGGCTGGGCGCGTATTCGAAAGTGAGGCGGCGGTCGGAAAAGGCACGGGTCAGCGCCTCTAGCTCCGGCACGGTGAGGGCCGGGAACACGATGTTGCTGCGGGCGGCCGCAAAGCCGATGAGCACCAGCACGCCCATCCAGCCGACCACCGCGGGGTTGTGGCGCCACTTAGGAGTGAGGAGCACGACGACCGGAACGATGGTGCCGAGCAGCAGCTGCACGATCCAGAAGGACCACCACCAGCGGCCAAAAAGCACCTCCCGCACCGCGGCCACGTTGTGCGGCACGTTGCCATACAGGCTCTGGGAGTAGTCGGCCCACAGGAAGTAGAGCTTGACCACGGCCAGCACCACGGTGGCGATGGCGAGGACCCAGAGCTGTTTGGGCCGGTTAGGGTCCTCCTCCGAGCCGAAGAGGCCGATCACGGCCATCATGGCCGCCACGCCGCTGGCCAGGGAGAAGACGGGGAACTGCACCGGGAAGAGGCCCACATGCCAGAAGGGGCGGCTGGCTTGCACGCCCAGCAGCGCACCCACTGCGCCGCTGACGAACAACGACAGCGGCAGGCCGACGATCATCAGCACCCGCAGCGCCTTGCTGTCCGGCTGGCGGGTGGCCAGCACCAGGGCGGCGATCATCAGCAGGCCGAACAGGGTGTAGCCCCACACCATCTGCGCCATGACGGACTGGGGATTGCCCTGCAGATAGACCTTCCAGATGCGGTCCAAATGGCCCAGGTCCAGCCAAATCTGGAACAGCCCGGCGCCTAGGCTGACCAGCCCCACCCACAGGGCCAGGCGTCCGGTGCCTTTGAAGATCTCGACGCGGAACAACAGGTCCAGCGTAGCCAGCATGAAACAGCCTGCGGCCACGCCGGCGAAGAAGAGGTACATCGCCACCCACAGGCCCCACACCACGTACGAGCCGTAGTTAGCGTCCTGGTGGCCGTGGGCCAGCCGGTTGTACACGCCCCACACGCCGAAGAGCAGGACGACGATGCACACCGCATAAACCAGACGTTTGAAGGTCATGGCATCCTCCTGTGGGCTACACCAGGTAGTACACCCGCGGCTTGGTGCCCAGCTCCTCTTTCAACAGCATCACGTTGGGCAGGGCAATCAGCTCCGAGACCAGGCTGTCGGGATCGTTGGCGTCGCCGAAGTAGGTGGCGCGGCCAATGCAGGTGGTGACGCACGCGGGCAACATCCCTTCAGCCAGGCGATGCAAACAGAAATGGCACTTGCGGACGTTGCCGATGGGCGACTGCTCGCCGACCCGCTCCCGCCGCTCGCCGTACTCGAAGGGGGAGGTGCGCTCGAACGCGTCGGCCACCGCCTGGCCCACCAGGAAGGGGAAGCCGCCCGGCAGGCCGGCGGTGTAGGTCTCGCCGAAGTCGAAGGTGCGGGCGGCGTAGGGACAGGCCGTGATGCAGTAGCGGCAGCCGATGCACTGGTCGTAGTCCATCACGACCACCCCCTCCTCGTTGGTGTAGGTGGCGTGGACGGGGCACACGGGGGTGCAGGGCGGGTTCTCGCATTGCATGCAGGGCCGTGGCAGAAAGCGACGGGTCACGTGAGGATAGGTGCCGATCTCCTCCTCCAGCACCGGGCGGTAGACCACGCCGGGCGGCAGCTTGTTCTCGGCTACGCAGGCGATGGTGCAGGCGTGACAGCCGACGCACTTGCGCAGGTCAATCACCATCACCCACCGCCGTTCCCTGGGCGCCTTGGCCAGCGCCCGCTTCATGTCCTCGTGCATACGGACGAGGGCGTCCTTCGGTTCCAGCATGTCGGGCATGGACAGACCTCCTGACCAAACAAAAAAGAGCGCCGACCACAGTCGGTGCTCCTTTGCAAAGACGGCAGGCGGCGGCGTTTCCACCGCCACCCCGGCTGGCCGGCTCAGCCAGCGTCCCGGCCACCATAGGCCGATGCCCACAGGCGCTCCGGGATCGGAGAACCTCTCTTGCTTGTGGAGTCTATCACATTGCCGCGGCGCGGTATAGCGGGAAAAGGGAGGATTTTTGTCGGGGAATTCCCCGATGCTAGGAGGTAGTCGGTCATCGGCGATTGGTCAACGGGGAAGAGGCCTGGAGAGGGCTGGATCGTCGGCTCGACGAGTGCCGTCTGCACGCTTGCTCCCCAGAACGCAACACATTACAATTGGCACAGAGTCTGCGAGGCCGGACGATGACGCCAAAGGTGTTGCCCGTCGGGGTAGACGCGGACGAGCTAGAGCAGGACCTGGGAAATGCGTGAAGAGGGACCGCGGGTCATTAGCAATACCACTCTGCTGGTTGACTTAAATCGCGGCGAGGCTGAGGCTATGGCTTTGGCGTTGGAGATAGATGCTCAACCGCTGCTCGTTGGCGAACGCCTGGCGCGACGCTGCGCCCAGCGGGCGGGCTTGTAGGTACCCAGCCGTTTTGGGCAAGATAGGGTAAACTATCGTCATGATGATGGAAAGGTCGGCAATCGAAGATCTCCTCAAGCGATTAGGCGTCGTGCCCGGAGGACGAAGGAGCCGGTCTCCGGGACGAGAATGCGCACTGGCGCGCCAAGCATGCGCAGTTGCAAGCCGAGAACGCCCGGTTGTGGGAGGAGAACGCCGAGCTGCGGCGTCGCCCAAGGCAGAACGACGATTTCGTGACAGTGACATCCGAAACCCTCCAATGGCAGGCGGCTGCTCCGTTTACGCTGGATGTGGCGCAGTTCGAGGCAGCCCTGGCGCAGGCAGAAGTCGCTGATCGAGAGGGGGCTGTGGACGCGTTGGCTGCTGCTGTTGCTGCCTACGGGGGCGACCTGTTGCCCGATTGCTACGACGACTGGATCCTTCCCCTGCGGGAGCAGATGCGTCGGGCCTATGGCCAGGCTCTGGAGCGGCTGGTGTTGATGCTGGATGAGCAGCGCGACTACGCTCGTGCGATCCGGCCCTCAGGCTTGGCCCGCCCTGGTGCTTCCTGGATAGTCCTAGCGGCATCGCGCGGTATGTCGACCAGGTGATGGAGACGGCCGGGCTGTACAACTTGTGAGGTAAGATGGGTGCTCCGATGGCATGGTTCTGTGCTCCCCTCCCTCGATCCGTGGCGGAGGCAGCATGATCGGTCTGGACCTCGGCACCACCAACTGCAAAGCGGTGCTCCTCGACACCGAAGGGCGTGTCCGGGCGAAAGCCTCCGAAGGTTACGCACTGCAGACGCCCCACCGGGGTTGGGCCGAGCAGGATGTCAGGCATGTCTGGCAAGCGGCGAAGAAGGTGCTGCGAGCGGTGGCGGCAGCGGCGCCGCCAGAGGCGCTGCCGCTCGGCATTTGCTGCAGCGGCGCCATGCACAGCCTGTTCCCCATCGCCGATGACGCCGGCACGCCTCTCGCCAACGCCATGACCTGGGCCGATGCGCGGGCCACCGTCGTCTCGCGCGAGCTGCTCGCTGCATGCGACCCCCACGCTCTTTACCGGCGTACGGGCTGCCCGGTGCGTTCGACCTATCATCTCCAACGGCTGCGTTGGTGGTATCGGGTCGCTCCCGAACAGGCGCAGCGCGCTCACCTGTGGGTGGGACTCAAGGATTGGGTCGTGCACGCATTGACCGGCGTCTGGGCAGCCGACCTGAGTCTGGCGTCTACGACCGGCCTGTTGAACCTCAAGGACCTGACGTGGGACGGAGAGGCACTGCAGCTGGCGGGCCTCCACCCCGACCGCTTGCCGTCACTGGTGTCGCCGTCGGCGGTGGTGGGCCGGCTGACGCCACAAGCAGCGGCCGAAACGGGTCTGCCTGAGGGATTGCCCGTCATCGCCGGCGGCAGCGATGGGGCCATGGCCAGCCTGGGGACCGGGGTAGCCAGGCCCGGGCAGACCGTGATCACGGTGGGAACCAGCGGCGCGGTGCGCAGGGTCGTGGCCGAACCCTGGTTCGATCCGGCCGAGCGCACCTGGTGCTACCTGATGACCGACGGGCCGGAAGGAACGCTCTGGATCGTCGGCGGCGCCATCAACAACGGCGGCCTAGCGCTGCAGTGGGTGCGCCAAAAACTCTATCCTGACCTGGACGAAGAGGCCGGCTATGAGCAGCTGGTACGGGACGCCGCGTCCGTTCCGCCGGGCGCGGAGGACGTTTTCGTGCTGCCCTACTTTGCCGGTGAGCGCAGTCCCCATTGGGCGCCCAAAGCCAGGGGCCTGATCTACGGACTGGCGATGTCGCACACGCGCGCCCACATCGCCCGCGCGGCGATGGAGGGGGTTGCCAACTGCCTGGCCGATGTGTGGGACGCGCTGGAGGCCGTGGAAACAACCCAGGACGTGGTGCGCCTGACAGGCGGCATCACCCGCACGCCGCTCTGGGTCCAGATCGTGACCGACATGTTGGGAGTCCCGCTGATGGCGTTGGAGGTGGCAGACACCTCTGCAACCGGCGCAGGCCTGTTGGGTCTGTACGCGCTGGGGTTCATTCGTGCCGATCGGCTGGCCCGAGCGGTGGAGCCGGGCCCCATTTACACCCCTGACCCGGTATCCCACGCGTTCTACCGGCAGCATCATCGTGCCTACGGCCTCCTCCGCCAGGGTATGGCGAGCATGGACGAAGCCGTGGAGAACCTGAAGGAGAACTCATCGTGTAATACCCATTGTCCAATGAAAACCCGTAGTGTGGATAATCGTTCAAGTGGAGCTATTTAACAAGGACGCCAAAAAGCTACAGATTAGCGCCCTTAGTGTCTTTGTGACTTTGTGGTTATGAAGACCAAAGTGAGTCAGGAGAATGGCAGCTTATGATCACCGCTCAAGCTCTCGCCGAAACCGGAATTCTGTCGCACGACGCCATCATGGAGACCCTGGTCACAGGGCTGGGCGGCAAGTTCACCGGACAAAAGGTGCTGGTGCTCATTCCCGACCACACCCGTTCGTTGCCGTTGCCCGCGCTGTTCCGCATGGTGGTGGACGTCTTGCACGATGGGCGAGAGCTCAACGTCATGGTGGCCTTGGGAACGCACCCCGGCTACTCGGAAGAGGGCCTGAATCGCTTAGTGGGCATCACCGCTGAGGAGAGGGCGACGACGTTCCGCCACGTGGGGCTGCTCAACCACGCCTGGGATCACCCTGCCGCACTGACATCGCTGGGTGTGCTGGAGCAGGACGAGGTCCGACAACTGGCCGGCCCCTACTGGCATCCCTTACTGCCCGATCGGGTGGACATTCGCGTGAACAAGGCCGTCCTGGAACACGACCACATTGTGATCGTCGGACCAACTTTTCCGCACGAGGTGGTGGGCTTCTCGGGCGGCGCCAAATACTTCTTCCCGGGCATCTGCGGTCCCGACGTCATCAACGCCACCCACTGGCTGGACGCGCTGGCCACCGTCGTGGGCACCATCGGCATCATAAAGAATACGCCGGTGCGGGCCATGATCCACGCCGCGGCCTCCCGCCTGAAAACGCCGTCCACCCTGGTGGCCTTGATCGTCGAGGACCACGACCTGGCCGGCGTGCTCATCGGCGATCTGTATGAAACCTGGAGCGCGGCCGCGGACGTCTCGGCGCGGCGACACATCCTCTGGTTCGACAAACCGTTCACGCGCGTGCTCTCCCGCTGCCCGCCCATGTACGACGAGCTGTGGACGGCAGGCAAGTGCATGTACAAGATCGAGCTGGTCGTGGCCGTGGGCGGAGAGGGGATCATCTACGCGCCGCACCTGGAGGTGGTCAGCCACGTCCACGGCAAGGTACATCTACGAGGTGGGCTATCACATCCTGCCCTATTTCCTGAACGACTGGAAGCGCTTCAAGCACGTCCGGCTTGGCGTGTTGGCCCACAGCACCCACGTGCGCGGTTCGGGCGTGATGGAGAACGGCATCGAGAAGCCCAATGTCAAGCTGATCCTGGCGAGCAAATCCCACCCGAAGGTTGCGCCAGGCTCAACCTGGGCTACATGGACCCGGCAAGGATCAACCCGGCCGACTGGCAAGACCGCGAAGACGAAGGCATTCTCTACGTGCCGAAGGCCGGCGAGCGACTCTACAAGGTGAGGAGCCAGCCATGAGCCATGGCTTGACCCTAAGGCGCGACGGCATCTTGGCCGTTCGTGCGCAGACCACGCGTGTCCTGCGATGGCAGCGGAGGTCACTTCGCTGCTGGCCTTTTTGCTACGCAATCCACAATCACACGGAGATACGACCATGACACAAGCGGATATCGGCCTCATCGGCCTGGCCGTAATGGGCCAAAACCTGGTACTCAACATGGCGGACCACGGCTTCACCGTGGCCGTGTTCAACCGCACCACCTCGGTGGTGGACGAGTTCATCGCAGGGCCGGCCAAGGGCAAGAGCATCATCGGCACTCATTCCCTGCCGGAGCTGGTCGCGACCCTCAAGCGGCCGCGGCGGGTCATGCTGATGGTCAAGGCCGGCCAGCCCGTGGACGACTTCATCGAGAAACTGATCCCGTTGCTGGAGCCGGGCGACATCATCATTGACGGCGGCAACTCGAATTACGAAGACAGCATCCGCCGCACTGCGTACGTCGAGTCGAAAGGGCTGCTCTTCATCGGCACGGGCGTCTCCGGCGGCGAGGAGGGCGCGCGACACGGGCCTTCCATCATGCCGGGCGGGTCGCCGGCGGCCTGGCCCCACGTCAAGCCGATCTTCCAGGCCATTGCCGCCAAAGTGCCCGAAGGCGACCCCAACGGCGCGCCGTGCTGCGACTGGGTGGGCGAGAACGGCGCCGGCCATTTCGTCAAGATGGTCCACAACGGCATCGAGTACGGCGACATGCAGATCATCGCCGAGGCCTATCACCTGATGAAGGAGGGCCTGGGCATGACCAACGACGAGATGAGCGACGTCTTCGCAGCCTGGAATAAGGGCAAACTGGAGTCGTACCTCATAGAGATCACCAGCGACATCCTGGCCTACCGCGACGAGGAAGGCCAGGCCGTGGTGGATCTCATCCTGGACAGCGCCGGGCAGAAGGGCACCGGCAAATGGACGGTGGTCTCGGCGCTGGACCAGGGCACGCCCCTGACCCTGGTCGGCGAGGCCGTGTTCGCCCGCTTTCTGTCGGCGCTGGTGGATGAGCGGGCTGCGGCCGCCAAAGGGTTGTCCGGCCCGACGACTCAGTTCACCGGTGACCGGGCAGCCTTCCTGGCCGATCTCGAAGAGGCCGTCTACGCCGCCAAGATCGTCTCGTATGCCCAGGGCTACATGCTGATGGCCGCGGCGGCCAAGGCTTACGACTGGCACCTGAACCTGGGCGGGATTGCCCTCATGTGGCGCGGGGGCTGCATCATCCGCTCGGTCTTCCTGGGCAAGATCAAGGAGGCGTTCGACGCCGACCCCGAACTGCCCAACCTGTTGCTGGCGCCCTACTTCCGGGAGGCGCTGCAGGGGGCCGACGCCGCCTGGCGCCGCGTGGTGGCGACGGCGGTGCAACTGGGCATCCCGACGCCCGCTTTGTCCAGCGCGCTGGCCTTCTACGACGGCTACCGCCGCGAGCGTCTACCTGCCAACCTGACCCAGGCTCAGCGCGACTACTTCGGCGCGCACACCTACGAACGCATTGACCGGCCGCGCGGGCAGTTCTTCCACACGAACTGGACCGGCCGTGGCGGCGCGGTGACGTCGCGCGCGTATCAGGCGTAACGAAGGACGCAGCGGCGAACCACGCACTCGCCGCTGCGCTCACCACTCGTTTCTAAGGAGCCCGGCATGCCCGACCAGTCACTTGAACAACTCTGCATCAACACCCTCCGCTTCCTGTCGGCCGATGCCGTGCAACAGGCCAATTCGGGGCACCCCGGCCTGCCGATGGGCGCTGCGCCGCTGGCCTACACCATCTGGACGCGCCATCTGCGCCACAACCCGCTCAACCCGGCGTGGCCGAACCGCGACCGCTTCATCCTCTCGGGCGGCCACGGTTGCGCGCTCCTCTACAGCTTGTTGCACCTGACCGGCTACGACCTGCCCCTGGAGGAGATCAAACGTTTTCGCCAATGGGGCAGCCGCACGCCTGGCCATCCGGAGTACGACCTGACGCCCGGCGTCGAGGCCACCACCGGCCCGCTAGGCCAGGGGTTCGGCAACGGCGTGGGCATGGCCATCGCCGAGGCGCACCTGGCTCCCACCTGGGGTTCGATCTGGGTCTTCACCCATTGACAGCATCGGCATCGGCGAGGATGGCCCCACCCACCAGCCGGTGGAGCATCTGGCCGCGCTGCGCGCCATCCCCAACCTGGTGGTGCTGCGGCCGGCCGATGCCAACGAGGTGCGCGAAGCGTGGAAGATCGCGATCGAAAACGGACGGCGTGAACGATGCGACCGCGTTGAAGCGCGCCAACATCGGCGTGGCCATGGGCATCACCGGCACCGATGTGACCAAGCAGACCGCCGACATGGTGCGGACCGACGACAACTACGCCAGCATCGTCTCTGCCATCGAAGAAGGTCGCATCATCTACGCGAACATCCGCAAATTCGCGTTCTTCCTGATCTCGTGCAACTTCGGCGAGATCCTGATCATCTTCCTGGCCATGTTGGCCGGCCTGCCCTCCCCGCTGACACTGGTCCAGCTGCTGTTTCTGAACCTGGTGTCCGACGGCTAAGAATGCAAATGAAGACACCCTACGCCCTACAGCGAAACGCACGACAACAAAATACATCCGCCCTGCTGTTTGAAGCGCGACGCGCTGGCATTGGAAGTATTCCGCAACGTCGTTACGCTCAACCACGAAGAGGTGCGCCGGCAAATGCGTATTCGCGATTTGCCCCCTCCGGTCATCCGCGGCGCCTCCCTAGGACCGGACACGATCATGCTGGGCGCGGCTTCGCTCCTGGTGGATGCTTTCTTGCGGAAGCCTCCTATTGCAATGCCGTGACAGGGCTGCATCGCCGAGACGAGCATCCAGGCTCCCCTGAACTCCCCAAGTTCTCCCCACCCTCGTTTGGAACGGCCGTTCAGGCTATGCTCCGTCCTCGTCTTTGGTTTTCCGTCTCATTGTTCCTCCCCCTCCTCCAACACCCCCTCTTCCAGGGCAAACCGCACCAGGGCGGCGCGGCTGCGCAGGCCTAGCTTCTCCATCAGCCGCGCTTTGTAGGTCTCCACGGTTTTGACGCTCAGATAGAGCATGTCGGCGATCTCGCTGTTGCGGTAGCCCAGGGCGACCAGCCGCAGCACCTGCCGCTCCCGCTCGCTGAGCAGCGCCAATCCTCGTTGCTCCCCCGGGGCGGCGGCCGAATGGCGCTGCCGATCCAGGGCGCCCTCCAGCAGCGCCTTGGTGTGCCGAGGGTGCAGGTAGAGGCCGCCGTCGCGCACGGCGCGAATGGCCGACAGCAGCTCCTCGCCCGCCGCTTGCTTGAGCACGTAGCCCGCGCCGCCTGCCGCCAGCACCTGGCGCAGATAGCCCACGTCGTCGTGCATGGTCAGCACCAGCACCCGGGCCTCCGGCGCCTCAGCGCGCAGCCGCGCCAGCGCCTCCAGCCCGTTGCAGCGGGGCATGTTGATGTCCAGCAGCACGATGTCAGGACGCAGCGCCGCGACCTGGCGCACGCACGACTCGCCGTCCTCGGCCTCGCCCACCACCGTCATGTCGGGCTCGGCGTTCAGCAGCGCCTTCAGGCCCGCGCGCAGCACCGCGTGGTCGTCGGCCAGGAAGATGCGGATCGGTTTCATGGCAGGCGCATGCGGTTGGGCAGTCCGGGCTTACCGGGTAAAAGGCTGGGCGCCGATCTCTCCAGGGGCTGGCGCTCCTGCCCTCGGGACGAACCGAGACCGTCAGTCCTGGGCAAGGACGTCCTCTGCCCAGGTCAGCGCGGCCATGGTGGCAGGAAAGCCGATGGTGGGAATGGCCAGCAGCACGGCATGGCGGATCTCGTCGGCGGTCAGGCCAACCTCCAGCGCCTTGCGCACCTGGCTGTGGACGCCGCCCTCTTGCCGGGCCGCGATCGCCATGCCCAGCTTCACCAGGGCGCGCGCTCGATCGTCCAGCGGACCGGCGCCGTGCACAGCGGCGCCGAGGTGGTTGTAGGCCTCCCATACGGCAGCGTGTTCGGCCTGAAAACGTTGGTAGGGTGAAGGAAGGTGGGACATAGGTTCTCCTAAATAGGGCTCAGCGACCCGACCGTCTGTCCTCTTACATCGGCACTTCGACGTACACAGCTGTGCCGTCCTGGCTGCTCTCGATGTCCAGCCGGCCGCCGAGGAGCTCAGCGCGCTCGGCCATGCCGTGGAGGCCGACCGAGCGGCCAGAGCGGCGAGCTGCCTCCACGTCGAAGCCGCAGCCATCGTCCTCCACGATGGCCTGGACATGGCCGTCGCGCCGCGTGAGCAACACGCTGATGAGGGTGGGCTGCCCGTGCCGCGCGGCGTTGGTCATGGCCTCCTGCACGATGCGGTAGAGGGTCGTCTCTACCGGCGGCGGTAGGCGCTCGGCCAGGTTGCAGTGCAGGTCCACGGCGATGTGGGGATAGAGGCGGGCGAACTCGTCCACGTAGCGCTCCAGCGCCGCCGCCAGCCCCAGGTCGTCCAGCACGCTGGGCCGCAGCTGTCGGCTGAGCACTCGCACCTGTTCCAGGGTCTCCACCGCTTGCCGGCGCAACGCTTCGGCCTGCTGTCTGGCAGCGTCCAAGCTGTCCGTCTGTGCCAGCATCTTCAGGCCCAGCATCAACGAGCTCAGGGCCTGTCCCACGCTGTCGTGGAGCTCCCGGGCGATGCGCTTGCGCTCCTCCTCCTGGGCGTTGATCAGCTGCTCCAGCAGGCGGGTGCGGGCCGCGTCCTTCTCGGCCAGGGCCTGCCGGCTGGCGTCGAGGTCGGCCACCATCTGGTTAAAGGCGTCGGCCAGCGCCCCGATCTCGTCGTCGGCCCAGTGGGGCGCGCGCACCGCCAGGTTGCCGCGGCCCACCTCCGTCGTGACCTGGACCAGGTCGCGGATGGGCCGGGTCAACAGGTTGGTAAGCAGGGTAGCGGCGGCGATGCCCACCATGGCCACCAACGCCGTGGTCAACAACATCTGGCCGGTCACGGCGTCCACCACGCCCTGCAGCCGGCGCTCGCTAAGGCCGAGATGCACCGAGCCCGCTCGCCCGTCCAGGATGCGGGCGCTGAAGTCGTGGAGGCGGCCCAGCTCGCTGACGTAGCGCAGGTGGCCGGCGCCCTCGGCCGGCGGCGGGTTGAGGGTGAGCAGCGCCGTGGGAAAGCCCTCCTCGCCGAAGGTGTGCGCCAGCACCTGGCCGGCCGGGTCCAGCACGAAGGCGTACACCGCGTCGGGGTGGTTGGCCACGGTGTCGTTGAGCAGCTCGTAGACGGCGAAGGTGTCGTTGAGCAGGATGGGGTCCACGCTGCGGCCGGCCAGGTCGCTCAGCACCGAGTGGCCGCGGTTCTCCAGCTCGCCAATGAACACCTGCTGCATCACCGTCCGCACCTGCCAGGTGACGCCCAGGCCCAGCAGCGTGGTGAGCGCCAGGACGATGCCTAAAATCTTGGTGCGCACGCTGACGGCCCCGGCGATGGCCCACAGCCGATCCAGGGTGGCATGGCGCGAGGCCGGAGCCGAGGGAAGAGACAAGGCCTTCATGGCAGCCTCCCCACGCGAGCGGTGAGCTCGCGCACGCCGGCGTAGGCGCTGTCTTGAATGGGCACGAAGCGCTCGATGCCCAGCTGGTCCAACACGCCGCGGCCGACCGGATCATCGTGCATGGTGAGCAGCAGGTCCAAGAGCAGCGCCTTTTGGTGGGTAGGCAGGTCGGGGGGCACCACAACGGGCGGGATGCCGAAGGGGGGCGAGCGGTGGATCACCCGCAGCTTTTGCGCCAGGCCGGGCTCCCGGCGCAGCGCGTACTCCAGCACCAAGCTGTCCACGGCCGCGCCGTCGGCCACGCCTGCGGCCACGGCCTGGATGGCCCGCTCGTGGCTGTAGGTGAAGAAGGTGCGGCTGAAGAACCGCTCCGGCGTCTCGCCCAGGGTCTGCACCAGATAGGTGGGATAGACCCGGCCGCTGAAGCTGATGGGGTCGGTGAACGCGAAGACGCGGCCGCGCAGGTCGGCCATGCTCTGCGCGTCGCTGGCGGCCGGCACGATCAGGTCCGAGTGGTAGACGGTCTCGCCGTTGACCTGCGGCGCCACCAACAGCTCCATGCCGAAGCGGTCGTGGCCCTCGATGTAGGCGCTGGTGCAGACGAAGGCCAGGTCCACGGCCTGCGCCTGGATCAGGTCGTTCATCTCGATGTAGGTGCGGCGCTGCACCAGCTCCACCGGCCGGCCGAGGCGCTCGCCCAGGTAGCGGGCCAGGGCGTCGTAGCTCTCGGCGGTGCCGGCGGGGGAGATGATGGCGGCCACGCCCAGGCGGAGGGGGGTGATCTGCGCCTCGGCGGCTGCGGGCAAGGGCGTGCGCGCGCTCAGGTCTACCACCGGCAGCGGCTGGGCGCGGGCGGGCCCGCAGGCCGCTAGGATCGAGCTGACCGCCAGCAGGACCAGCCCGAGCAGCGACCGGCAGGAGCGCCGGGCAGGCGACGGGGAACGTGGCGAGCCAGGAAAAGGTAGGTAGCGTGCTAACATGGCGACCACTCCACACAGCTCCGCTCGAGGCCGGACACCACGGCGCATTCGGATGCGCCGGCAGGGCTTGCACAGCCATGCGCCTGCTATGATAGCACAGGTGCGGCGCCGGCCCAACTGCGCCAAGGCGGGTCCAGTCTACGCGACTGGACCCGCCTGGTTGGAGCGCGCGGGAGGCGCCTGTTTTGACTTCTGCGCCGGTCCGGCTATAGTTGAGCAAGTATCGCGCAGCGTTGGCGGCGTGGACGCTGCCGGCGTCTCTTGTTGACCTGCGAGGACACCTATGGTCAAGCTCGCCCCCTCCATCCTCTCGGCAGATTTCTCGCAGCTGGGCGCGCAGGCGCGCGCGGCCATCGAGGCCGGCGCAGACTGGCTGCACGTGGACGTGATGGATGGGCACTTCGTGCCCAACATCACCGTCGGCCCGCTGGTGGTGGAGGCCCTGCGCCCCCTGGCCGACGAGACCGGCGCGTGGCTGGACGTGCACCTGATGATCGAGGCTCCCGACCGCTACCTGGCCGACTTCGCCCACGCCGGCGCGGACCTCATCACCGTGCACGTGGAGACCTGTCCCCACCTGCACCGGACCGTGCAGGCCATCAAGGGGCTGGGCGTGCGGGCCGGCGTGACCCTGAACCCGGCCACGCCGCTGGCCACCCTGGAGGAGATCCTGCCCGACGTGGACCTGGTGCTGGTGATGTCGGTGAGCCCCGGCTTCGGCGGGCAGAGCTACATCCCCGGCAGCACGGCCAAGATCCGCCGCCTGCGTGGGATGTTGGACGCCATCGGCTCGTCGGCCTGGCTGGAGGTAGACGGCGGGATCAAGGTCAGCAACGCGCGCGAGGTGGTGGAAGCGGGGGCCACGGTGTTGGTAGCCGGCAGCGCGGTCTTCCAAGGGGAGGGGACCATCGCCGACCGGATCGCGGCCCTGCGGCGGGAGATCGCCGCGGCCGAGCGGCGGTGAGACGTTCGGCCGCGCGGCGGTGGCGTCGTGGGGGCTAACGACGGAGCCAGGCCACCAGGAGGTCGGCCACGCCGTCGGCGTCGTCCAAGCCGAACTGGGGCACGGCCAGGGGCCAGGGGGTGTCGGTCACCAAGGCCAGCAGCTCGTCTGGCCGGCAGAGCAGCTCCCGGCTGCGCTCGGCCCGGTGCACCTCGATCTTGGGGTAGCCGCCGCGCTTGTAGCCCTCGGTGAGCACCAGGTCCAGCCCGGCTGCGTGCCGGGCGACCACGGCGTCCAGGTCCGCGGCGCCGTCCTCCTGGCGGAAGATGGCCACCTGCACGGCGCTGGCGCCGATCACCACCTCGGCGCCGGCCTGGGCCAGGCGATAGGTGTCCTTGCCCGGCACGTCGAAGGGGGTGGGGTGGCCGTGGTGCTTGAGCACGCCCACCCGCACCCCGCGGCGGCGCAGGGCCGGGATCAGCTTCTCCAGGAAGGTGGTCTTGCCCGTGCCCGACTTGGCCACCACGGAGACCACGGGCGGGGCCAGGCGCCGGGCGACGGCGTCG
>JANWYQ010000017.1 GCA_025055015.1 Caldilineales bacterium | reverse complement strand
GCTAGGGGCCGCGCCGTGGGCCGCGGCCAGGCAGAGCGCGGCCAGGGCCGGGTCGTCCCCGCCGGGACAGCGGACGGCCAGCGGCCCCAGGGCCTGCAGCCCGGGCAGCGCCGCGGCCAGCCGGTCGGCGGTCAGCGCGGGCGGCGGCGCCGGGGTGGCCGTAGGCGTGGGCGTGGGCGCGAGGGTCGGGGTGGGCGAGGGCGCGGGGGTAGGGGTGGCCGTGGGCGTGGCCGCAGGCGCGCACGCGGCGAGGGCCAGGGCTGCCAAGGCCAGGAGCCACAGAAGCCAGAAGAAACGTCGGAAACCGCTCATGGTCTGACCGAACCCCATGCTTACCCCGTCGCGTGACCTCATCGCAACCTGGCTACGAAGAGCGCGCACTGCGCCGAGGGTTCACCGGCTTTCGGAACCATTCCACGCCTGCTCGACCTCATGACTCCTGCACGCGGTGACCGCTCTCCATGCCCATCGGTAGGCCAGTCGGGCCGGCGGGGGGAGAGTCGTGGTCCCGCTGGCGTTGAGATGCAGTATAGCGCAGGCGCCAGGGCCGGGCAAGCGGGGCGGGAGGCCGATGGCAACTGCACTGCCGAGGGAGGCCGGTGTGGCCCGTTGGAGGTCAGGCGGTGAGCGAAATTCACCGCCCGAGCGGGCCAAGCCGTATGGGCCTTACCGCTCCCTGGAGAGCGTTCCTCGCGCTTGTGTTGTGAAGCGCCAAGAACAGCCACTGCTGAGGGCGAGGCCTAGCCGATTGCGGCCATCCCCTCGCCACGCCTTCAGCCACTCTTGGTCTTGCTGTAAACCGCTGCTTGCTCCGGCGCCTCCGCCCACGGCGCCACGCACAACACGTCGGGGAAGGGCCTCAGGGGGGTGATGGAGATGAAGCCATGGGCGACGGCTACGCCGTCCTCCCAGGGGCTGGACATAGGCGGCTGGCCGCGGCCCAGCGGCTCGCGGCGCAGGGCGCGGATCACGTGAGGGGTCTCCTCGTCCGGCACAAACCGATAGCGCCCGAGGAAGCTGTGGGTGCCCAGAGTGGTAATCCGTGCTCCCCCCACCTGCGCCAGAGGTATGTTGGGCACGTTGACGTTGAGCACGACCGGCGTGCGATCGGCCGCGCGTTGCCACATGGCGATGGCACGATGGATGGCCCACGCCGTGGTCTCCCAGTGTGCCTCCCCCTGTTCCCACCAATCCAGAGACACGGCTACGGCCGGCCAGCCCAGCAGATGAGCGGTCAGCGCTGCGCCCACGGTGCCGGAGTAGAGCACGTCGTGGCCCACGTTGAGGCCGGCGTTGACGCCGCTCACTACCAAGTCAATGGGCCGTCCGCCAAACGCGCCGGCCAGCCCCATGTGCGCGCAGGCGGCTGGCGTCGCCTCCAGCGCATAGGCCCTGACGCGATCGGCGAGGGAGTCTTCCACCGGATAGGGCGCAAAGGCTACGGAGGAGGCCGGCGGATGGGCCGGCCCAAAGCCGCTGTGGTTGCGGGCCGGCGCCACGATCAGCACCGAGCCGAGCTGCGCCAGCGTCCTCGCTGCGGCCCACAGGCCGGGCGCGGCGATGCCGTCGTCGTTGGTCAGCAGGAAGCGCATCATCGGTCCCCCGTCTCCTTGGCCCTGCGGCCCACCGCCCG
The DNA here is from genome assembly GCA_025055015.1 of Caldilineales bacterium. Taxonomy (GTDB): domain Bacteria; phylum Chloroflexota; class Anaerolineae; order JAAEKA01; family JAAEKA01; genus JANWYQ01. The sequence goes on along the minus strand of JANWYQ010000017.1, from coordinate 19,234 downwards.
CTGGATCTCGCTGGGCAGCGCAGGCCGTCGTCCAAAGGCGTCGGCTTGCAGGCTGTGGCCCCCGTAGATGCGGCGGAGTTTGATCAGGGTGGCGGTTTGCGCCTCGCCGGGCGTTGGGTTAGCTGACAAGGCTGTTGGCTTTGTTGGGTTGTGCTTGGCTCTCATAGGGCCCACCGATGTTAAACTCGTCCGATCTGCTCAGTAGCCGGCTCAGCTCGGACGTAGGTGATATAGCACATCCACGTTAACTAACGCTCCTTGGTCAGCGGCTCCCTTGTAAACGTTGTGTGAACAAACCGTTAGAACATGGGGCGCGCGATCGGCCAGGGCCCTGGCGCTGCGTAGCGTGGTCGAACCCGGCCGTTCGCGAAACCTTGGGCCGTTCTTAACCTGCCTTTTGCGTGGCCTTAACGCTGCTGTGAAAAAATGAAAGTGGCTGACCCGTCGCCAGGCTCTAGAAAGGCAAGGTCCACCACCGTCCATGACCTCTCTGGCTCAACCCGGATACTCCTATCCCGCCTTGCGGGCAGGCACGCACGCCGTCGCACAACGGCGCCTCTCCGAGGCGTTCCGCGCTGCGCTGCGCGTGCCCTTCGACGACGCCACGCCCGTGGTGGTCATGAGCGACAGCCACCGCGGGAACGGCGGCAAGCTGGATGCCTTTGCGCCGAACCGGGCGCTTTTCCTGGCTGCCCTGGGGTATTACTTCGAGAGCGGGTTCATCTACATCGAAGCCGGCGACGGCGATGAGCTGTGGAAGGGCTGGCGCTTTGCGGACATCTACCGCGCGCACACAGCCGTTTTCGACCTGTTTCAGCGCTTTGCGCAGGCTGGACGCCTGCATCTCCTGTTCGGCAACCACGAGGCCCTGGGCAAAGGGCGCTACCAGACCGACAAGGGGGGGCTGACCGCGCGCGAGGGGGTTGTGTTGGAGCATCAGCGCACCGGCGCGCGCCTGTTTGTGGTGCACGGGCATCAGGTAGAGCCTCACAACGACAGCCGGGTGCACTGGAGCCGGCTGGTGGTACGCCACGTGTGGGCGCGCTTGCAGGCTGCGGGCGTGGCCAGCCTGGGCGGCCGGCCCTATCCCCCGCCCCACGCCACCCAGTGCCGCATCAGCCAGCGCATCCGTCGCTGGGCGGCCGACCACCGACAGATGGTCGTCTGCGGTCACACCCATCGCCCGGCAGTGGCCCGGCCGGGCGCCGCGCCCTACTTCAACGCCGGCGCATGCATGTACCTGGGCCAGATCACCGGCCTGGAGATCGTGGGGGGATACATTCAGTTGGTGCGCTGGTTAGGCCGTCCTTGGGATGACGACGCGCTGCCGCGCCGCGAGCCGTTGACGCCTCCCTTGCCCCTGGCGGCCTATCAAGCATGAGATCGTGGCCAGGGTGCGCCGCAGGCTGGCGATGCCGGGCTGGCCGGCCAGGCCCTGTCCAGAGATCCCGGCGCGTAACTTTGACCTCGTTCGGCAGACTTGCTACAATCTCAGGCGATCGCCTGGGACCCGGTAGCAACGCTACGGTCCGAGTTTGTGGGCGAGGGCAACGCAAGGAGCCTGCCATGGCCGACACAGACACCCTGACGGCGCTCAAGGCGCAGCGCTTGATCCCCACCATCCTGAGCCTGCGGCAACGTGCGCTGGACCTAGAGGCCAGCTTTGCCGGCCAGATTGCCGCCATTGACCCCAGCTACCAGGCCAGCGCCCGCAATCTGCTGCACTACCTGGCGCTGCGCCAGGTGGACCTGCGGCCGATCCAGGAAGAGCTGACGGCCCTGGGCCTCACCTCTCTGGGCGGGTGCGAGTCCCATGCGCTCAGCTCGTTAGAGGCGGTGCTGGTGGCGCTGCACGCGCTGGCGGGGAAGACCTGGCAGCCTCTCACCTCGTTGGACGTGCCGGTGGACATCCGCAGCGGCCCCCAGGTGTTGCAGGAGCACAGCAACCTGCTCCTGGGACCGCCGGCCGGCAAGCGGTCCGTGCGCATCATGGTCACCATGCCCAGCGAGGCAGCCACCGACTACGCGCTGGTTCGGGATTTGCTGGCTGCCGGCATGGACCTGATGCGCATCAACTGCGCCCACGACAGCCCAGAGGCCTGGCTGGGGATGATCCAAAACCTGCGCCGTGCGGAACGGGAGCTGGGGCGCTACTGCAAGGTGTACGCCGACCTGGCCGGCCCCAAGCTGCGCACCGGCCCTCTGCAGCCCGCCGGCCGGCTGCTCAAGGTGCGGCCGCGGCGCAACGTGCGCGGCATTGTGGTGGAGCCGGCGCGGGTGTGGTTCACGCCCACCGATGCGGCCGAGCCGGCGCCATCAGGGCTTGGCAGCGCCGTGCCCGTAGACCGCAGCGTACTAGAGCCGGCCGAGCCGGGCGACGTGCTGGAGGTGCGCGACACGCGCGGCAAGCGACGCCGCTTCACCGTGACCGCCGCCCAGGGCCACGTGTCTCGAGTTGCCGAGGCCGTGCAGACCGCCTACTTGGAGACCGGCATGCCCATTCGCCTGGTCAAGGACGGCGAGGTGATGGCTCAGGGGGTGATCGGCCCCCTGCCGGAGGTGGTGGAGCCCATCGAGCTGGCAGTGGGTGACACGTTGGTGCTGACGCGAGATCAGACCCCCGGCCGGCAGGCGGTGCGCAACGATCGCGGGGAGGTGGTCGAGCCGGCCCGCATCCCCTGCACACTGGTGGAGGCCTTTGAGGTGGTGCAGCCGGGCGCCATTGTGCGCTTCGACGACGGCAAGATCGGCGCGCGGGTCCTGACCAACGACGGCCAACAGATCACGGTGCAGATTACCTACACGGGCCCGCGGGCCGCGCAGCTGCGGCCGGAGAAGGGGATCAACTTCCCCGATACGGTGCTGCCGGTGTCGGCCCTGACCGAGAAGGACCGGCGCGATTTGGACTTCCTGGTGGCCCACGTGGACGTGGTGGGACTTTCCTTCGTGCGTTCGCCGGAAGACGTGCAGCTGTTAGAGGAAGAGCTGGCCGCGCGCGGGGGCCAGCACATCGGTGTGGTGCTCAAGGTGGAGACGTCCCAGGCCTTCGATAGCCTGCCCCGACTGCTGCTGACGGCTATGCAGTCGCCGCCCGTGGGGGTGATGGTGGCGCGCGGGGATTTGGCCGTGGAGGTGGGCTTCGAACGGCTGGCCGAGGTGCAGGAGGAGATCTTGTGGCTGTGCGAGGCGGCCCACGTGCCGGTGATCTGGGCTACGCAGGTGCTGGAGGGGCTGGCCAAGACGGGCGCTCCCTCGCGCGCTGAGGTCAGCGACGCCGTGATGAGCGGCCGCGCCGAGTGCGTGATGCTCAACAAGGGGCCGTACATTGTGCAGGCGGTGCGCTTCCTCAACGGCGTGCTGGAGCGCATGCACGCCCATAGCCAGAAGCGCCGCGCCATGTTGCGGCGGCTGAACGTCTCCCGCGTGGTCGGCTCGGACTTGACTTGACCTATTCCTTTTACGCAGAGCTACTCCTCGACGCAGCGGCGTGGGGTGTTCCTCAGCCGGCCCGCGCCACCGAGACCTTGCTTGGGGTGAGGCGTTGGGGGAAGCGGTGCAGCCGCGTTGCTGCGCGTCGCACGCGGGGGCGCTCCGCGTCAGCCGCCGCCGCTGCCATGCGCGCCGCCAGGGAGGGCGCTGCGCTGCGGCCGCGTGGCCAGCGCGGCCCTTGGTGTGGCCCGCTGCGTGTGTTATAATGTCGCCGTCGGCCGTGGCCATAACCCTGTGATCACCCTGTTGAAAGGTCCCTCCCTTGCTCAACCGCTCTGTCGAGGAAATTTTCGCCTTTGCCTTGGCGCTGCTGCCGGCCTTCACCCTCCACGAGTTTGCCCACGCATGGATGGCCTACCGCCTGGGCGACCCGACGGCCAAGAACCTGGGGCGGCTCACCCTGAACCCCCTCAAGCACCTAGACGTCCTGGGGACCCTGATGGTGTTCGTCGTCGGCTTCGGCTGGGCCAAGCCGGTGCCGGTGAACCCGTACAACCTGCGCGGGGGACGGGCCGGGATGGCGCTGGTGGCGGTGGTAGGGCCCCTGTCCAATCTGGCGCTGGCCGCCGTTGCGGCTGCGCTGTGGCGTGCCTTCGGGTTAGACGGCGGCCCGCTGGTCCGGCTGTTCGGGCTGGTGTTCGTCTACCTGAACGTGGCCCTCTTCTTCTTCAACCTGATCCCGCTGCCGCCGCTGGACGGCTACCGGGTGGCCGTGGGCGTGCTGCCGGAGCCGATAGCCGTCCAGTGGGCTCGGCTCGACGCTGTAGGGCCGATGCTGTTGTTCGCTCTGATCCTGTTGAGCAACTTCGTGCCCGGCCTGGACCTCTTCGGCTGGCTGGTGGGCCGCCCGACCCAGGCGGTGGTCAGCGCCTTGTTGCTGTAGAGGAGGAGAGCAGCGCATGGCCTCGCCGGCAACCCTATCTCCCACGCCGTGGCAGCGCCTGCGCTACCGAGCCGGGCAGCTCCTCATGTCGCTGCGGCCGGAGATCGAGGCGGAGGAGCGCAACTGGGTGGAGGCCGCGCTGGGCCCTGAGGCGGCGGCGCTCTTCTGGCGCATGGCCCCGCGCGACCGGCGCCACAGCCTGAACGTGGCCCAGGCCCTGCGCCGCCAGGGCCATCGCCACCCCGACCTGTTGGCCGCGGCCCTGCTGCACGACGTGGGCAAGACGGTCCAGGACGGCCGGCCGTTGCGGCTGCGCCACCGGGTGGTCATCGTGCTGCTGAACGCGCTGCGCCCCGGCCTGGTGTCGCGGCTGGCCAGCCCCGACCCGCAGAGCTGGCGCCACCCCTACTACGTGCACCTGCACCACCCCGAGCAGAGCGCCGCCCTGGCCCAGGCCGCGGGCTGCTCGCCCCTGGCCGTGGAGCTGATCCGCCGCCACCAGGAGAAGCTGGCCGCCGAGCCCCGTTCCGAGGCAGACCGCCTGCTGGCCTTGCTTCAGGCGGCAGATGACGTCAATTAGACAGGAGTCACGCAGGCGATGCCAAACCATGTCATTCGGCGGCGTTGCGGGTTGCCAAGTCTCCTTTGAGCAGCGCTGGGACCCTTCGCTTGTCCTGAAAAATCGCCTCTTCCCTTCGCAGTGGCGACTTCGGTCGCTCTGCGACGCTCCGACGACTAAAGTCGTCACTACCAGAGTTTTCACCCCCAGGGGCCGTGGCGCCCGCCGGGCATACAGTACGTTTCTCCCCACTACTCGCTAGACTCGCTAGCAGAGGGATTGTCGGTTAGTTCTCCGCTCTACCCTCTGAGTTCATCTTTTTTCTGAGGTCTCCATGTCCAAACCCCAAATCACCATCGTCGGCCTCGGCCTCATCGGCAACAGCATCGGTTTGGCGCTGATGCAGGGCGAGCGCAGCTTCGAGATCGTCGGCCACGACAAGGAGCCCACGGCGGCCAGCCAGGCCAAGAAGATGAAGGCCGTGGACCGCACGGAGTGGAACCTGATCGCCGCGTGCGAGGGCGCCGACCTGCTGATCCTGGCCCTGCCGCTGCCCGCCATCGAGGAGACCCTCCGCGCGGTGGCCCGCGACCTCAAGCCGGGCTGCGTGGTGATGGACACCGCCAGCCTGAAGGCGCCGGCCCTGGCTTGGGCCGCAGCCCTGTTGCCCGACAGCAGCACCTACATTGCCACCAACCCCATCGTCTTCAGCCAGGAGCGCGGGGGAGCCGCCGCCCGGGCCGACCTGTTCCAGCGCGCCACCTGGGCCATCTGTCCCACTGCGGCCACGGCCGAGGCGGCGGTGAAGACGGCGGCCGATCTCATCAGCCGGGTAGGCGCGCGCCCCCTCTTCCTGGAGCCCGCCGAGCACGACAGCATGTTGGCCGCGGTGGAGCACCTGCCGGCCCTGCTGGGCAGCGCACTGATGGCCAGCGTGGCCGGCCAGCCCGCCTGGCGGGAGATGCGCCAGCTGGCCGGCAGCCAGTTCGAGAGCGCCACCCACGGCATCGCCGACGCTGCCTCCGTCCTGGCCGACCTAGCGGTGTACAACCGGGAGAACCTGAGCCGCTGGATTGACCTGTTCGTGGAGACCCTGCGCGGCTGGCAGGAGGCCATGGTCGCCGGGGACCGGGAAAGGCTGGCCGGTGCGGTGGCCGACGCCGACGCACAGCACAGCCGGTGGCTGCAACAGCGCGCCGCCGGCCGGTGGGAGGAGACCACCGAGGGGGAGATGCCGACCAGCCGCTCCATCTACAGCAGCCTGCTGTTCGGGCGCCTGTTTGAGCGCAAGCCGCCTGGAAGTAGGCGGTAGCCGTCTGTGATAGATCTGGGCCTTCGCGGAGGATTTTACTCCCCTTCTCTGAGCTCGGCTTTCACAAGGCGCTCGACCCATCGCACCACGACCTCGGCCAAGGCCACAGCCTCCTGGTACTCCTCCTCCGTGACCGGTTCAGTAGGGCCGGGGTATCGAGCCTCGACGGCGTAGTTGGAAAGAGCCGCTGCCGAGCGGACGTCCTTCGGTAGATGGACCCCTCCCTGTTCGAGGCGGGTCAGCAACTCTGTTAGATCGTGGACGAAACGAAAGGGAATTCCATAAAAGATCAGCAAGGCTTTGATTGCCTTCTCGGCTGCTTGTTGAGCGTCGAAGCAGAGGTCCTCCCAATAGACACCTTCGGGCTTGGGTTGTTGGGCGCGTATTAGGTTACTCTGCGCCCGGCGGAGCCACTCAGACGGCGTGCCGAGGTCCGGCTCAGGAGGCATAAATGATCTTTCCCTCCGTCAAAGCAGGACGTATCACCAAACCCGGATGCTTACCGTAGCGGTCTACATCCTCCGTCGTCACCACAATCACATCTACTGCCAGGCCGACCCCAATCAGGCTGCGATAGATAGCCTGAGCCAGCCGCCGCCGATGAGCTGGAGCTTCCACCACCACTAGGAGGTCCACATCGCTGTGCGGTCCGGTTTCGCCTCGAGCGGCGGAGCCGAAGAGAATGATCTGACGTGGTCGGGCAACCTCCACAATTCGGCGAACGACTTCCTGCAATGCCTGTTCGGTCAAGACGGTCAGAGTGGCTTCCATGGCATCATTCTTCGCAGGCAATGGCAACGGCCATGAAACGACAGCAGCCTACATTACTCATCGGTCAGCCGAAATGGAACGGCGGGCACGCCCTCATTATAGCGCAGCCCGCCGTTCCTTGGAAACGTGAACCGGGCGTTACGCCTCGGAAGTCAGCGCTTTAGCTGCCCACCACCTCTGGCGTGAACCGGCCGTCCTCCATGATCAGCACCTGGCGGCCGTCGGCGCAGAGGCCGATCACCTGCATGGTGTCGGTGCCGATCATCAGGTCGTTGTGGGTGTCAGAGCTGTTCAGGCCCAGCGCGGCCAGCTCCTCCGCGCTGCGCTTGCTGCCCTCTTTGATCCCCTCGGGGTAGGCGCGGCCGAACGCAATGTGGCACACCGCGTTCTCGTCGAAGAGCGTATTGTGGAAGATCAGGCCGCTCTGGTTGATGGGGGAGCGCACGTCCACCAGCGCCACCTCGCCCAGCCGCCGCGCGCCAGGGATCTGGAACAGCTCGTCCAGCACGTCCTGTCCCTTCTCGGCCCGCCACTCCACCACCTCGCCCCCCTCGAAGCGGAAGTAGGCGTTCAGCACCTCGCGCTGGAAGGGGAAGCCCGGCTTGGACGTGCGCACCCAGCCCTCGGTGCGCTCTCGGTGGGGCGTGGTGAACACCTCCTCGGTGGGGATGTTGGCGATGAAGCGGATGCCGTCCTTGTTGTAGGCCGAGCCGCCGGCCCAGTGGGGATAGTCCGTCAGGCCAACGGTGAGGTCGGTGGCTGGCTTGCCGTCGGGACCCGGCCGGCGGTCCAGGAAACGCACTGCCCGCACCCGGTTGTGGTCCATGAAGGCGGAGATGCGCTTGAGCACGGCGTCGTGCTGCTCCCAGGCCGCCGCAGGGTCGGGCTGGTCCACCCGACAGACCCTCAGCACGAAGTCCCACAGCCGCTCGGTGGCCTCGGCGGGCCCTAGGTCGGGGAAGACCTTCTGCGCCCAGGGCGCCACCGGCACCCCCGCCACACACCAGGCGATCTCGTTGGCCATGGTCCGCTGGAAGAAGAAGCCAACCCGCTGGAAGAGCTTCTGCTGGTGCTCCCGCAGCAGCGCAGCAGGCACGTCCTCCATGGCGTTGGGATACTCCTCGCCGCTCAGGCTGATGCGCGCCCAGCCCCTCTCCAGCACCTCGTTGGCGCGCGCCACCTCGAAGTCGGGCACAAAGCCTAGGAAGGGGCGCTGCACGTGCTGGAAGTAGGCCTTGGTCACCAAGGGATCGGTCCACACCACGTCCACGTAGCTGGCGCCCGCGTCGTAGGCCGCCGCAGCCAGGATGCGCACGAACTCGCGATGCCCTAGCTCGGCGCGGATGGTCAGCCCCTGGCCGGCCTGCAAGTTGACGCCGGTGTGGATCAACAGGTCGGCATACGCCCGTTGTCGGGCGGTCAAGTCGTTGTTCATGAGCGTTCCTTTCCGTGGTGTCGGTTGCTCGCTGGCGTGCCGCATTGTAGCCTTACTCGCCAGGCCAGGCAACTGGCGGACCGACCGACCCGCCGTTGGGCCGCCGGCGCGCCAGACGCTACAGCCCGGCGAAGCGGCGGATCTCTGCCGCCGTAGCCAGGCCGGCGATGGCGCCCGGCTGCATGGTGGCCAGCGCGCCGGCCGCGTTGGCGAAGCGGCCGATCCGCTCCAGCGACCAGCCGTGCCGCCAGCCGTAGACCACCGCCGCCGACCAGGCATCCCCGGCGCCCACCGTGTCCACCACCGCGACCGGAAAAGCCGGAACCACGGCGCGGCGATCCCTCGTGGCCAGAGCGCTTCCCCGCTCCCCCAGCTTCAAGCCCATCAGCCGCACGCCGTAGGCCAGCCCCCGGCTCAGCAGCTCATCCACCTCCTGACCACCCAAGGCCGCCTGCGCCTCGGCCAGGTTGGGCAGGAACAGGTCCACATGGGGCAACAGGGGCAGCACGTCGGCCGCGGTGTCCCGCGGCGGGTTCAGGGTGATGTCCAAGCTGACGGTCAGGCCCAGAGCCCGCGCCCTGCAGGCCACGTCCGCTGCGGCGTCGCCGGCCAGGCCGGGCAGCGCGCCGATGGCGGCCAGGTGCAGATGGTCGAACTGCATCAGCAGGCTGTCGGGAAGGTCGTCGGGGCCCAGCCGCGCGCACGCGCCGGGGAACACGTAGAAGCTGCGACCGCCGCTGCTGGTCACCAGCGCGGTGTTGACGGCCGTGGCCACGTCGGGCGTGGCCAGCAGGGCGGCAGTGTCCACGCCCTCGGCGGCCAGCGCGTCCCGCAGCAGCCGGCCCAGCGGATCGTCCCCCACGCGGCCGGCGATGGCTGCGACGCCTCCTTCCTCGGCCAGCAGGCGGCGAAAGGCCACGGCTGCGTTGGCTGCGCAGCCGCCGATGGTCAGCGCCGCCTGCTCCACGAAGAGGTTGCCGTCGGCCGGCGGCAGGCTGTCCACCGGCCGCAGCACCAGGTCGCCGCACACAAATCCAGCTGAAAGCACGCGCATGGGGATGGCCTGGTGGCAGGGAAGAGAGGGTTAACGGGAGGGAGGAGTGGGTGGCATCGGCACACTAAACGCTGGAGAGTAGAGCCGAGCTACAGTTCGAGCCGTCTCTTCTTTTTCCGAGTGCGCTTTAGCCGGGTCAATTGTAGCACTGCCGGTGTGCATCGCCAAGGAAGTGGCGCACGGTGCAGTGGGCGCGCAATCATGCTCCTCTGTCCCTAGCGGCCGAGCCCCGTTCACGGGGCGCCAAGGTGTGGCCGGGCGACTTGATCGCCCGGCGGGCCGCCTCCCAGCGGACGCGCGGCGTTGCTGAGCAGTGGGTGTTGGCGGGCGAAGGCCGGGGGATGAAGTCCCCCGGCCAAAAAGACAGCGCCCGGTGAACCGGGCTTTGTGGGCCGCCCGCCGACGAAGGCCGGGAGATGAAGTCCCCCGGCCAGAAGGCAGCGCCCGCTGAAGCAGGCTTGTGTGCCGGCCTGCGGCCGAGCCCCGTTCACGGGGCGCCAAGGTGTGGCCGGGCGATTTGATCGCCCGGCGGCCTCCGGCAGCACTCACCCCCCAAGGCCGGGACGAGATGGCTGAATTCCTTCGTGGCGCCCGCTGAGCATGTACATTTCGCGGCTTTGTGGCCCTTCGCGGCTTCGCGGTCCCACCCCCGCTTTCACCGGTCTCCAACACACCCACCCCATACCAACCGTTGCCTAGGGACGAGCGCTTGCCGCCCAGCGTTCTCACCGCGCAGATCATTCTCACCATCTCCCACATCTCTTCGCTGTTTCCAACGTCATGATTGGTGGGGATTGCAACAACCGTAACAATTTTCGCGCGCCCTTCGCTGCTTTTCGATCGGCGCTCCACCACAGGAGGTTGACATGAAAACACGCCTCGCCCTGTTGCTGGGCGGGCTGGCGGTGGTTCTGCTCACCGGAGCTGTGGCGCTGGCCAGCGATCCCGCCCAGGCGCCGACTAGCTCCCCGTGGCAGGCGCTGCCCCAGCCTGACGGCTACCCCATCGCCCTGCTAGCCGCATCGCCGGCCTTCCTCACCGATCAAACGCTGTTCGCCGGCACGCCGGGGGGGCTCTACCGCAGCACCGACGCCGGCCTAACCTGGACCCGCCTGGGGGATGGGCCGGCAGGCCCTATCGCCGACGCCAAGAGGATTGTGCCCTCGCCCGCCTACCCGACGGACCGCACCCTGTTCGTGTTGGCCAACGTGCCCCCCGCCTACCGGGTGTTGCGTTCCACCGACGCCGGCGCCACCTGGCAGGAGGTGTGGGCCGGATCGGCCGCTGCTGATCTGGTGGTCTCGCCCGCGTTTGCGTCGGATCGCACCCTGTTCCTGGGCGGCAACACCTTCGGCGAGCCGCAGATCCAGCGTTCCACCGACGGCGGCGACACCTGGGCGGCCACCCCCGGCCAGCCGGCCAACCTAGACGTCTACCACCTGGCCATCTCGCCCAACTTCGCCGCCGACCGCACCCTCTTCGCCGCCGGCTATGGACCCATACACCGCTCCACCGACGGCGGGGACACCTGGCAACAGCTCAGCGCGCCTTCGCCCAACTTCAGCCTGGCCGTCTCGCCCAACTTCGCCGTGGACCGCACCGTGTGGGCCGTCTACCGCGAGATCGAGGCCTCGGGCGTGCAGCCGGAGACAGGCGTGGTGCGCTCCACCGACGGCGGCAACACATGGACCAACGTCACCGCCGGCCTGGACGGCAACTACAACGAGAACTACCTCAGCCTGAGCGCTGACCCCAGCGCTGAGGCGGTCTACCTAGCCCACACCGGGCCGCTGTGGGACCTGCGCTTTCCCCTGCGCGTCTATCGCTCCGACAACCGCGGGGGGCGCTGGGCGCCCCAGGCACTGTTGCCCGGCGGCGTGGCGCCCCGGCAGGTCCTGCCCCTGGGCGCTCTGACGGACCTCTTCGCCGCCGGCAGCGGCGTCGCCTTCCGCTACACCTCTCCTTGCTACGAGGCTATCGCCGACGGCGGCTTCGAGGCCGACCCCGGGCTGCTCGGCTACCCCGCCGTTCCGCGCGCTTGGACCATCCCCAGCACCCCCCTGCCGGCCGGCTACGCCCAAGACCTGCGCCGCAGCGGCGCCTTCGCCCTGCGCACCGGCACCGGGCCGAGCGGCCCCAACGTGTACAGCTTCTCCAGCGTCTACCAGGAGGTGACCATCCCGGCCAACGTCAACGAGGCCGTCCTCACCTTCTGGCGCAACGGCCTCCTGGGCGACACGGTGGCAGCCGACGACGCTGAGCTTGAGGCGGCCACGGTGCTGCCCGACGGGCCGGAGACCACCGACTACCAGTACCTGTTGGCTGTCTTCCCTGAGGGCGGCTACGACGTCCTGCGCACCTGGCGGGACAACAGCCAGACGTGGGTCCAGACCACCGTGGACCTGCGCGGCTACGCCGGCCGCACCATCCGGCTGCACTTCGGCACCTTCAACAACGGCACCGGCGGCCGCAGCGGCATGGTCCTCGACGACGTGGCCCTGCGCATCTGCCTGCGCCAGCACGTGCCCGCCACTCGCCACTACCTGCCCCTGACCCTGCGCCGCTGGCCGTCGCCGCCGACGGCCACCCCGACGGCCACCCACACGCCCACGGCCACCCGCACGTCCACCCCTACCGCCACGCGCACGCCTACCGTCACCCCCACGCGCAGCGCTACGCCCACGCGCAGCGCCACGCCTACCGCCACCGCCACGCCCACACGCAGCCCCACCCCCACTGCCACGGCGACGCCCACCGGCTTCCCGGCCTACGTGCGCGAGCTGGTGGTGGCGCCCGGCGCGGCCGGCGCCCTCTACGCGCTGACCAACAGCCAGCTCCTGCTGGTGAGCTACGACCGCGGGGAGACCTGGCGCGAGGCGCCGCAAGGCGTGCCGCCCGGCGTCGGCCGCGCCGGCCTGGGGATGGACTACGCCAACCCCAGCACCCTCTACCTGGGCACCCTGGCCGGGCTCTTCCGCACCGACGCCACAGGGCGCTGGCAGCTGGTCCACACCGTGCGCACCCACGCGCTGACGGTGGAGTACGGCCGGCCCACCACCCTGTGGGCCGCGCCCAACGTCGGCCACGACTTCGGGATGAACGCGCTGGTGATCAAGAGCGACGACGGCGGCCTGATCTGGCGTGCGGCCGGCCTTGGCCTCATGGGCTCCAGCGCCGGGCCGCCCATCATCCAGGACCCCGACGACCCCAACACCCTCTACGTGATGTCCACCGACAAGTACGGCGGCGGCTACCTGCACCGGGGCACCAACGCCGGCGAGTGGCAGCCGCTGCCCATGCCCGCCTGGGGCTACTACATGAACCGCGGCTTGGCCTTCGACGGCGGCCGCAACGCGCTGTACGTCGGCCGTCGCTGGCCCGGGCAGCTGTGGCGCAGCACCAACGCCCACACCCCCACCCCGGTGGATGTGCGTTGGGAGCTGGTGCACGACTTCGGCCCCAACGCCGAGGTGCAGCCGCTGGCCATCGGCTGGGGGCCTGCGGGCGCAGCCATCTACATCAACGTGATCGACACCACCACGTGGACCCCGCAGCTGATGCGCAGCGACGACGACGGCCGCACCTGGCGCGCGCTCTCCCTGCCTCCCGGCCCGCCGCCCCCGCCCGCCAACCAGTACCAGCTGGTGGTCAACGGCTACCCGGCCACCGCGCTGATGGCCGACTACCGCACGCCCGACCGCTATGCCACCAGCTTTGCCGGCCTGCACCGCCGGGTGGGCTACGGCGACTGGACGCTGGTGAACAGCCACCTGCCGCAGCCGCGCCTGGTCTACAGCCCGGCCGACTCGCGGCTGATCTGGGTGGGCGCGACCCCGCCCTGCCTGGTGGGCGACCGCCACGAGGCCATGTACAAGAGCGACGACGGCGGCCGCACCTGGCGCGAGCTGCCGGCCGGCCGCGACATCCGCCCCGTGGTGGCCCATCCTACCGATCCCTTCCGGGTCTATGGCTTCGGCTGCGACGGCGTGTACATCACCCGCGACGGCGGCGCCACTTGGCAGCGCCAGCCCTCCGACCTGTGGCTCACCTACTTCGTCAGCGACGTGGCGCCGGTGGACCCGGCCTGGACCACCGTCTACGCCAGCGGCGTCAGCGAGGGGGGCGGCGGCATGGTGGCCCGCAGCACCGACGGCGGCGCCACTTGGCGGCGGGTCACGCCCCTGGATGCGGACATCTGGTGGATCACCGACGTGTGGGTGGACCCCACCAACCCCAACCGCGTGTACTTCACGGAGCCCAAGGGCGTCTGGCGCAGCCTGGACGGCGGCAACACCTGGCGGCGCTTCACGGCCGGCCTGGAGGACGTGCTCTACGCCGACGGCCGGCCGGTGTACGGCCTGCTGGAGATCCACAGCCGTCGCGACGACGCCAGCCGCCTCTACCTGGGCACGGCTAGGGGGCTGTACGAGGGCTTCGACTACGGCAGCCGCTGGCAGAAGATCAGCGGCTACCTTTGGGACGAGCAGGCGGTGACCGGGCTGCTGGCGGAGGGGGATGGGGTGTGGCTGAACAGCCCGAGCGGCGCGTTCTACCTCTACTTCGGCTACGCCACCCCCACGCCGACGCCCACAGCCACGCCCGTCAGCCCCTGTCGCGAGGCCATCGTCAACGGCGGCTTCGAGACCGACGCCGGCTGGATCATCCGCTCCAACCCGGTGCTGGCGGCCTACGTCACCTCGCCGGTGCACAGCGGCAGCCGCAGCATGCGCACCGGCATCCCGGCCGGCGGCGCCAACGTGGAGAGCTACTCCCCCATCGAGCAGTCCCCGGCCACCGCCGCCGGTGAGACGCTTGAGCTGCGCTTCTGGCGCACGGGCGTGTGGGGCGACGGCAGCAGCAAGGCCGCGTCGGCCCCGCCGCTGGACCCCTCCACCCTGCCCAAGACCTTGGAGGAGCTCTACAACAGCGCGCCCCTGGCCACCGACTACTTCTACGTCATCGCCGTGCTGCCCGACGGCCGCATTGACTGGCTGATGACGGAGCGCGGGAACGTCCCCACTTGGCAGACGATGATCATCAACATCTCCCGGCTGGCCGGCATCCCCTTCCGGCTGCAGTTCGGCACCTACAACAACGGCTCGGGCGGCATCAGCCGCACCTTCGTGGACGACGTGTCGCTGACGGCCTGCAGGCCATGACGGCTTGACGAGCCGCCGGCCAGGTGGCGGCAGCTGCCCGGCCGGCAAGTCGCACACGGAGCTTTTCGCAGAACCGAGGGACGGAGTGCGCACCCCAGGTGCGCACTCCTCTTTTTTGCCGTCCCAGGCCAACCGGTTCCTGCAGAGATGGTGGCGTTGCCCGGCGGCAAGAGGTCGGTCGGGTCGTATGATTTAGATCATAGGGAGATTGAGTTGAATTTGTTATGCTATTCACAGCCTCTGAGCAAACGCGGCGTGTTGCCGTTGTCAGGAGATCTATATGGACCACAACACCATCGTGCACGACATCGTCATCGTGGGTGCAGGCCTGGCGGGCAGCTGGGCCGCCACTGTGGCCGCCAGGGAGGGCGTGCGCAACGTGGCGGTGCTCTCCAAGGTGCATCCCCTGCGCTCCCACAGCGGCGCTGCCCAGGGCGGAATCGCCGCCGCGCTGAACAACGTGCGCCCCGTGCCCGGCTCCGGGCCGGAGGGGCCCTTGGAGCAGCTCCCGGAGGGCGCCGATCCGGTGGACAGCGTGGAGCTCCACATCTTCGACACCATCAAGGGCTCCGACTGGTTGGGCGACCAGGACGCCATCGAGATCATGTGTCGCGAGGCGGTGGACGTGCTGTACGAGTACGAGCACATGGGCTGCGTCTTCAGCCGCACGCCCGACGGCCGCATTGCCCAGCGCCGCTTCGGCGGCCACAGCGCCCCCCGCGCCAACTACGCCGCCGACTGGACCGGCCACGTGCTGCTGCACACCATCTACGAGCAGGCCCTGCGCCACGGCGTGAAGTTCCACAGCGAGTGGTACTGCCTGGACTTGATCGTGGAGGACAACGTATGCCGCGGGGTGGTGGCCATGGACATCCTCACCGGCAAGGTCTACACCCTGCGGGCTAAGGCGGTGATGTTCGCTACCGGCGGCTACGGCCGCGCCTACAAGATCACCTCCAACGCCCTGGCCAACACAGGGGACGGCGTGGCCATCGCCTACAACGCCGGTATCCCGCTGATGGACATGGAGTTTGTCCAGTTCCACCCCACGGGGCTCTACAAGCATGGCATCCTGATGAGCGAGGCGTGCCGCGGGGAAGGTGGTTACCTGCTCAACAAGAACCTAGAGCGCTTCATGCAGCGCTACGCGCCCGGCAAGATGGAGCTGGCCCCGCGCGACCTGGTGAGCCGCTCCGAGCAGCGGGAGATTGACGAGGGCCGCGGCATCGGCGAGGACGGCCAGGGCATCTGGCTGGACCTGCGCCACCTGGGCCGGGAGAAGATCCTGGAGCGGCTGCCGCAGGTGCGGGAGATCGCCATCAACTTCGTGGGCGTAGACCCCATCGAGGACCTGGTGCCGATCCAGCCCACCGCACACTACAGCATGGGCTGCATCCCCACCGACGTGAACGGCCAGGTGCTCGCCGACGCCAACGGCGCGCCGGTGGTGGGCTTCTACGCAGCCGGCGAGGTGGCCTGCGTCAGCGTGCATGGCGCTAACCGCTTGGGCACCAACAGCTTGCTGGACGCCTCGGTGTTCGGCCGTCGCGCCGGCCATGCCATGGCGCAGTTCGTTCAGAGCGGCGCGGTGCTGCCGCCGGTGGCCGGCGACCCTGCGGAGCGCAACCGCCGTCGGCTGTGCAGCCTGCTGGACAACCCCGGCTCCGAGCTGGTGGAGGACATCGCGGTAGACCTGAAGACCACCATGACCAACAACTGCGGCATCTTCCGCCACGCCGAGGGCCTCAAGCAGGCCCTGGCCGACATCCAAGCCCTCAAGGCCCGCTTCAAACGGGCCCGGGTCATGGACAAGAGCAGCCGCTTCAACACCGACCTGCTGGCTGCGCTGGAGCTGGAGCACATGCTCACCTTCAGCGAGGTGATCGCTGCCACGGCGCTGGCGCGCGACGAGAGCCGCGGGGCCCATTACCGCACCGATTTCCCCCAGCGCGACGACTCCCGCTGGCTGGTGCACACCGTGGCCCACAAGAACGGCGAGGACGGCCCCCGGCTGAGCTTCAAGCCGGTGACCATCAACTGGGAGAAGTACCCGCCGCAGGAGCGGAAGTACTGAGAGACCGGTGATCGGCAATCGGCGAACGGAGAGAGAGCATGAGCAACAACGGCGCTTACCCCATCGTCACAGTGCGCATTCAGCGCTTCAACCCCGACACGGACAAGAAGCCCTACCTGCAGGAGTTTCAGGTGGAGCTCAAGCCGGGCACCACGGTGCTGGATGCGCTGCACGAGATCAAGGCCCACCAGGACGGCAGCGTCACCTTCCGCCGCTCCTGCCGCCACGCCATCTGCGGCAGCTGTGCCATGAACGTCAACGGCAAGAACGAGCTGGTGTGCAAGGCGCCGCTCAAGGAGCGCCTGGACCGCAAGGGCCGCGTTACCATCCGGCCGCTGCCCTATCTACCCATCGTCAAGGACTTGGTGGTGGACCGCAGCAGCTTCTGGGAGCAGTATCAGCGGGTGAAGCCCTGGCTGGTGCCGCCGGAGAACATCCCGGAGAAGGAGTTCCGTATGAGCCCCGAGGAGGTGGCCGCGCTGCGCAACGCCGAGACCTGCATCATGTGTGGCGCTTGCTATTCCTCGTGCCAGATCATCGCCCTCACCAAGGAGTACATCGGGCCACATGCCCTTCTCAAGGCCTTCATGCGGGTGATGGACCCGCGCGACGCGATACCCGGCGAGCGGCTGGCCGACCTGGCGGGCGGCGACGGCGTCTACCGCTGTCGCACCATCTTCAACTGTATTGACGCCTGCCCCAAGGGCCTGAACCCTACCGAGGCCATCGAGACCCTGCGCAAGCTGGCGCAGAAGCGCCAAGCCTTTGAGGCGGCCCGGGCCGAGCGCCAGAAGCGCTTAAGCGAGCCCATCCCGTCGCCCTGAGACCTAGCCGGATTCGCAGGAGAAGCGCCATGTACACCAGCAGCGGTTTCATCAGCTTTGCGTTGCGTCGCCTCACCGGCATCGCGTTGGTGATCTATCTCTTCATGCACATGTGGGTGATCGGCTCGGTCAACGCCGGGCCGGAGGCCTTCAACGCCCGCCTGAACTTCTTCCAGCAGCCGTTTTTCAAGCTGATGGAGGTGGCGTTGCTGGCGGCGGTGGTCTTCCACGCCGTTGACGGCATCCGCGTCATGGTGGTGCACTACACCGGCGTCACCGAGTACCGCAAGAGCATGTTCTATGCCGTGCTGATCGTCTCAGTCCTGCTGGTCATCGCCGGCGGTGTGCCCATCATCCGCTTCATCCTGGAGGGCAAGTAGCCTCCCTTGCGGTCACGCAGTGCTCGCTCCACTTTACGAGCTGCGGTGGACTCGCCGGCCAATCCACCCGTCTTCAAGCCTCTAGGTTGATAGTATCCATCGTTGGAGGCCCCATGCGCGTCTTTCAAATGCAGCGAATCAGCGCCATCGCGCTGTTGATTTTTCTCACGATTCACATGATCGTGGTACACTACCCACCGTTCCACATCAACTTTGACATCATCCTGCAGCGAATGGCGGACCCCCTCTGGAAGGCCATAGACATCGCGTTTCTTTTCTTCGTGCTGGTGCACGCGCTGGCCGGCGCCTACGTGGTGCTCACCGACGTGCAGCGCTTCAGCCCCCTCAAGCGCGTCTTCGCCGGTGCCGCTATCGTGCTCGGCGTCGTTGCGATGTACTACGGCACGGTCACCATCCTGGCCTTTCAACCGCCTGCGTGATGCCCAGGCTTGCGGGCTGAGGGCTCTCCTCGGCGCCGCAGTGAGGGCATTGCCTTGCCACGGTCACAAGGACCGTCGTTTCTGCGATACACATGGGCCGGCCTTTCTGGCGGACGATCGGCCCATCGGTATAACGGGATCGGCGGTCCTTTCTGTTTGGTTTGAAGGCACTCATTCACTGCAAAGCGCCCGGTAGTACCTGCTGGCATGGGCTCTGGGCGCTTTGGGGTAAGTGGTCCTCGCCCGCTCTTTTTGATCCTTCCAGGAGGTAAGGAAGATGCACTGGCTCAGCTTCTTCGTCGGCGTGCTGGTGGGATGGCTCGTCGAATGGCTCGTGGATCTGTTCTATTGGCGTCGGCGTCGCGCGCGCGCGGAGGCCGACCTCCGGGCGCGCCTGGCCGCCAGCGAGGATGCCCTGGCCCAGACGCGCAGCGAGCTCACCGTTGTCCAGTCGGCCCATCAGGTGGACGTGGATCGCTTGCAGCAGCAGCTCGCCGCCGCCCAGGCCGAGATAGATCGGCTCAGCGGCTGGCTGCGTCAGGCTGAACAGGACCACGCAGCTACGCGCGAGCGGTTGTCGGTGGACCTGGCCACGGCTCAGTCCGAGGCCACTGCCCTGCGCGAGCAGCTGGAGCTGGCGCAAGCCGACTGCCAGGCCCGGGTGGAGGAGCTCAACGTGCGGCTGGCCAACGCCGAGGCCGAGGCTGCATCGCTGCGCGAGCAGCTGGCGGCCGCGCGCGCCGAGTCCCAGGCCCGCAGCGACGAGTGGGCTCTGCGGCTGCTTGAGGTCGGGGTGGCGGCAGACGCCCTGGCGGCCGAGCCCGTCGAGGCTGAGCTGCCCGCCGTCGAGGCGC